>CALHZD010000080.1 GCA_938040985.1 uncultured Propionivibrio sp. | reverse complement strand
TCCAAAACCCGCATGGATAAAGGCGTTCCGGATAGGCGCCCCTGAAACCCTTATAAATAAAGGGCTAGCGGGCAGGGCGTCCGGAGATGCACTAAATACACGGGCTTCAGGGGCCTTCTATTGGCAGCGATGAATGGCGGGTTACTTTGCGTCCAGGACGATCAGCGCGCCGCGCGCGCCGTTTTTCAGGCGGTTGAAGTGTAGCGCCACCAGCGGGTCGTCCGGAAAGCGTTCGGCCAGCTGCCGGAAAGCCTGCAAGGCCGGTGAATCATACGGCGCCTCATGCGATGCGTGCGTTTCCTGCGGTTCATGGGTGAGCGCCGCCGTTGTGCTTGCGGGGTAAGGCGTCATGTTGGTCGCCGCTCCATGATCGTTATCGGTGGCCTCGTCCGTTGCGGAATCGGCCATTAGGGCGTAGGCGGCGCAGTAGTCGGCCAGCGGTGCATAACCGGCAGCGCGGAAGGCGGCGACGGGTTCGTAAACCTGCAGGGACTGCGTTTTGCCCTTCAGCAGCAGCCTGCCGATGGGGCGGATGTCGCAGATCGGCGCTTCATGGCTGGAATCCTTGCCGCTATCGGGCAGCGCGGCGGCTGAGAGGCAGAGGTTGGTGCCGAGATATTTATTGGCGCCTTCAAGGCGCGATGCCGTTGATACCGGGTCGCCGAGCGCCCGGTAGTCGAACATGGTTTTGCCGCCGAAGTTGCCGACGACGACGTCGCCGGTGTGGATGCCGATGCGCGTTTTGCCCCAGGCGATTCCTTTTGCGCACAGGTGTTTTTCGTAGCGGCAGGCGAAATCGTCCATTTCCATCGCGCAGGCCAGTGCACGATGGCGATGGTCGGCCTGCGGCAGCGGCGCGGAAAACATGATTGCCACGGCATCGCCGACAATGCGGTCGAGCGTGCCTTCGTAACGGAAGGCGATGGCGATCATCTCGTCCAGGTAGCCGTTGAGAAACTGGACGGCGACGGTCGGCTCGGTGTTTTCCATCAGGCCGGTAAAACCTTCGAGGTCGGTGAATACGAAGCTGCATTCGCGCTTGCTGCCGCCCAGCGCCATTGATTCACGGTGATTGATGAGGTAAGTGACGCGGTTCGGTGAGACGTAGCGCGCAAAGGCGGTTTTCAGCCAGCGCTGTTCGCGTTCGCTGACAAAAGCGTGAATCAAGCTGCCGGCGATGAAGGCCAGAACGACGGACAGCGCCGGCGTGACGGTGTTGAACAGCAGCCCGTATGTGCGAAAAGCCAGCCAGCCGCCGCCGAGGATGCCGGCCAGAATCAGCGCGCTGGCGCTGGCAGCCAGCAAGGCGCGGCAGCGCAGGGCGAGGAGGCTGACAAGCGCGACGGCCGCCAGCAGTATGACGGCTTCCAGCCCGAGCGCCCATGAGGGGCGAACGAGGAAATGCCCTGTGAGGATCTGTTCCAGCGCCTGGGCGTGGATCTCGACGCCGGGAATAATGCGGCCCAGGGCGCTGAAGCGCAGGTCGAGCAGGCCTTGCGCCGAAGTGCCGATCAGCGTCAGCGCGCCGGAGAGTTCTTCGGCTGGCGCGTCCCCCGTCAACACTTTCCAGGCTGGGATATAACGCGCCGGAACGGGGGCGGTGTAATGCACCCAGAATTCGCCATGCGCGTCGGTGGGAATCGTCAAATCGCCGATGCGGATTTCGCTGATGCCGGCGTGTTCATCGGTCCTGAAATAGATGTTCCTGGTGTTTTGCCCGACGCGCAGCAGTTCGGCGACGAGTGTCGATACCGGCTCGCCCGACAGATTGAGCGCCATGGGAACGCGCCGGACGATGCCATCGTTGTCCGGCAAAAAGCTCAGCGCCCCGTTGCCGAGTGCGGCGCGTTGCAGGACGGGCAAGGCGGCGACGGCGAATTCAAAACGGGACAGCCAGGGCGCGGGTGATGCGCCGGAGTTAATGTAGCGGTACGGGCGTATGAGCTGGCTTTCCGGCGTTTCCAGCGTCGCTTGTCCGCTCCGGTGCGTGCGTTCGAGGGCAAAGCCGAGCACCGTTGGCGCGCGCGCCAGGCTTTGTGCGAAGGACTGGTCATGGTCGGGCAGCGCGCGCAGGCGCTCGCGCATCAAGGCATCGACCTGCCAGAGATCGGCCATTGGCAGGGGCGAAGTCCGGTCGCTTTCGGCAAAAACGACATCAAAGCCGATCGCCGCGGCGCCTGCGGCCTGGAGCGCATCGACAATCTGCGCCAGGCGGGAGCGCGGCCACGGCCATTGTCCGAAACGTTCCAGACTGGCCTCGTCGATATCGATGATGCGCACCGGCGCCGCCTCGTAAATGCGCGGCGAACTGCGCTGGTACTGGTCGAACAGGTTATTGCGCAACCTGTGCAGGCTGCTCGGTTCGCTCAGCAGTAAAAACAGGCCGATGAGACCGACGAGTACGGGCAGAATGACATGCAGGAGTTTCAGCGCCTTATCGTTCATGGCTCATGGGCATGGTCGGAGAATCTGAGTAAATCCAGGCAAATCTAGGAAAATTGAGGCAAATCCGGCGGGGTAGGGGGCGTTTGGCCGGGCGGGAGAGAAATACGCGCACCTGCCCGCCGGCAGGTGATTGATCGCATGCGGCCTGAAATGCGCGGGATTGGATGCGCGGCGGTGTGAAGGTCGCTGTTTGAGGGCCGGCGTTCAGCGTACCGAAACTTCAACCCTGCGGTTGCGCGGTTCGGCCGTTTCGTCGGGGGTCTGGATCAAGAGATTGCTTTCGCCGTGCGATTCGATGGTTAGCGCGTGCGCCTTCATCCCTTTTTGTTTGAGCAGGTCGGCGACGATGCTGGCGCGCGCGCGCGCCAGTTTTTCATTCACCGCGGCATTGCCGAGCGTATCGGTGTGTCCGATCACGGAAACATCGGCTGCCGGACGCTGGTTGACGACGGCGATGATCTTGTCCAGTTCGATGGCCGACTCCGGCGTGGGTTCCGATCCGCCGGTCTCGAAATACAGCAGAAACTGCTGCGGCAGAGCCGGCCGTGCCTTCATGGCGGCACCGAAGTCATGGGCGATTTGCTGTGGTGTAACAGGCGCCGGCGGCGCGGAACCATCGAGCGGCGCGCCTTCCCCTGCTTTGTCGATGATTTGTTCGCCCTGGTTGCCCTGGACGACGACTTTGCCGGCCGTGCCGTCCGGGTTGTCGAGCAGGACGACGTAGGATTTTCCGGTGCAGCCGGCAAGACAGACGGTGCAGACTGCGGTCAGACAGGCCAGAACTCCCGTGATTTTCATGGCTTACTCCTCGACTTTGACGACGAACTGCGTACCGCGCGTGCCGATCGTCCCGGCCGGTGTCTTGATGGTGACGGCTTCGGGACGCAGACGCGAAATGACGCCGGAAACGTAGTTCATAGTGCCCCGGCTGAGTCGGCTATCCAGCTTCAGCTTGCCTTGCGCCGGCGCGTAGAGGTATTCGTCGACCGTCAGTTCGGTGTCAGGTCCGAAGGACATCACGGTGCTGTCCTTGAAGGTGACGCCCATGCTGCCCTGGCGGCCGGTGCGCAGCACGCTGCCGATATGTACGGGCAGGCCGGTTTCCGCCTTCTGTGCGTGTCCGAGGTGGGTGACAAAGGCTTCGCCTTCGGTATTTTTGACATAGCCGATCGGTATTTCTTGATCCTCGGTTTCCGCGCCCCATGCAAATGTTGCGCTCGTCATGCCCAGTACAAATGCGGTCAGCAGGGTAGGTAATTTCAATGGAGTACGCATTGTGCATTCCTTCGGAGACAATGAAACTGGCGCTGATTTTATGGGCGAAAGCGGCAAACTTCAACCGCTTGGCTGCGATCGCCCGATAAACGGCGGTTCCTCCGCCGGTAGGCCGACAAAGAGGTTTGATTACGCCGCCTCGTCGCCGTCTTCCGGGGCGTGAGGCGTCAGGGTTGGGTATTGGTGCCGGGTCATCGCTTCTCGCAGGGCATCATCCACGATGGCGGCGATGCCGGCACGCAATTCTTTTTCCGCCGCATTGAGCAGGGTTTCAAGCAGGGCGGGAAGCTCGCTGGCGAGCCGTTCGCGGCATAGGCGGGCGATGTCGCCGGCCAGGTCGGCAGCCGCTTCATCCGCTAGTGTTTCGCCGATAGATGATGACGGATACGCCTCTTCAATGTCCCCGGGGCTATCCGCGGCGATATCGATCGTGCGGACAGTGGGGACTTCTTCAGCCGCTTCGCCAAAGGCTTCTTCTTGTTGATGGTCGGGCGGTGATGGCTGCGTGGTGTCGGCCGGCGCGGCGTCGATCAAAATCACATCGGTCAAAATGGGCAGGTCGTCATCTTCCGTCAGTGGTTGTTCCGGTGGAGCGGAGATAGATGAAGCGTCTTCTGTCAGCGCTGGCAGGAAGGACTGTTCAAGTAGCCCAGCATCCGGCGGGGCCGCCCATGCCGCAGGGTCGTCCTCCGGTGCGGCTTTCGGCGTGATTTCCTGTACGGCCTGTACGGTTTCCGGTGCCGGGTCTGGCTCGGACATCAGCGATGGTTCGGCAGGCGATAGCGGTGAGACGGCACCACGCCGGCGCATCATCAGCGAATCGACGCGGCTGAGAATTTCGGGCGTTTCATCAGCATCTGACGCATCCGTGAAATCTGTGAAGTCCGTGAAGTCTGTTGAGACGGCCTCTACGGCATCCGGCAAGATGCCGGGGTCGAACGCATCGAACACTTCCGGCGCTTCGTACATATCCGCTGCATCCGCTGTGTCCGACATGTCGTACAGACCGTAGATGTCCCGTTTTTCCGGGGCGTCGGACGCATCGGTATGTGGGGGCGTTTCTGGCATCAGCGCTTCTCCGCGAGATTGATCAGCCGGATCTCGTAGCCGCGATCCTTATAGAACCTGATGCGCTCGCGACCGTCGCTGCGCTCTTGCGCATCCTGCCCGACAATTTCGACCAGGCTGGTGAAGCGCGAAAAACCGGGCGGAACCTTGGCCGAGAGGTTGAGCAGGCGCTCGTGCTGTGTGGCCGTTTCCGCATCATGGGTGATGATGATCGGCGTTTTCGCAGCCAGCGGCGAGTCGCTCCGCACATGCGGCACAAAGCCGGTCGGCATTTGCGTCCATAACTGACGATCAAGGGTGTCGGCGATTTCGCGGTCGGGCGCATAGACGAGCATCGCCTTTTTTTGCCGGGCGACCTTGCCGATCAGTACGGTTGCGGCGCTCAGTCGGTTATCGGCGTTGTAGTAGAAGAAAATTTGCGTCAATCCCTTCTCCCGGCGCGCTGGAGGAGGTAGTGCGCGAGCAGGGGAAGCGGCCGGCCGGTGGCGCCTTTGTCTGCGCCGGATTTCCAGGCTGTGCCGGCGACATCAAGGTGCGCCCAGTCGAATTTTTCGGCAAAGCGCGAGAGAAAGCAGGCGGCGGTGATGCTGCCCGCCGGACGGCCACCGATATTGGCCATGTCGGCAAAATTGCTCTTGAGCTGCTCGCGGTAATCCGCCCAGAGCGGCAATTGCCAGGCGCGATCGAGCGCGGTTTCACCGGCTTCAAGCAGCTCGCCGGCCAGCGTCTCATCGTTAGCGAACAAACCGCTGGCGACATGGCCGAGGGCGATGATACAGGCGCCGGTCAGTGTGGCGACATCAATAACCGCATCCGGTTTGAAGCGCTTGGCATAGGTGAGCGCATCGCACAGGATCAGGCGGCCTTCGGCATCGGTGTTGAGAATTTCGATAGTCTGCCCGGACATTGAAGTGACGATGTCTCCCGGTTTGCTGGCATTGCCGCCAGGCATGTTCTCACAGGTCGGCACGAGGACGACCAGTTCGATCGGCAGGCGCAGCAGGATAGCGACTTTCAGCGCACCAAGTACGCTGGCGGCACCGCACATATCGAACTTCATTTCATCCATGCCTTCGCCGGGTTTAAGCGAAATGCCGCCGGAGTCAAAGGTGATGCCTTTGCCGATCAGCACCAGCGGTCTGGCGGGAGCGCCATGCTTGCTGCGCTTGCCGGCGGAGTGTCTGCCGCCGTTGTCCACAGCCTGACCACGGTAATGCAGTACGATGAATTTTGGCGGCTGCCGTGTGCCGCGCGTGACCGAGAGCAGAGCGTTCATGCCGAGCTGCTCCATGTCGGCGCGTTCCAGGATCTGGCAGTCGATATCGTACTCGTCAGCCAGTTGCCGGGCGGCATCGGCCAGATAGGCGGGCGTGCAGACGTTGCCGGGCGTGTTCGCCAGATTTTTGGCGAGCGCCATGCCTTCGGCGATGGCCAGGCCTTCGGCCAGCGCTGCTTGCGCCGCTTTCCGGTTTTTTTCGGCTTGTGCGGCATTTTTCGCCGCGTCGATGGCAAAGGAGATTTGCCGTAAAGCGGCCTGCGGCGCAGCCGGCTGGCTCTTGAAGCTGTCGAAACGATAGGCCGCTTCCTGCGCCGCGATAGCCGCCTGCCGGATTTTCCAGGCCGCGCTGCGCCGGCGCACGGGCAGCGCGCTTAAAGTCAGATGTGCGGCTTCCGCCCCGGTCTCACGCACGGCTTTGAATGCGTGCCGGATTGCCGCGTAATAGGCGTGTTCGCAGAATTCTTTTTCCTGGCCCAGACCGACCAGCAGGACGCGCTGGTTGCCGGCGCCGGCAGGCGCGTGCAGCAACAGGCTGGCGCCGGATTTGCCGGCGAAGTCGCCTTGCGCGACGATGCGCTCGATCAGTTTTCCGATTTTCCGGTCGACGGCGACTGCAGGCGGCGTGAGTTGGCCGGCCTCAAAAATACCGACGATGATGCATGTCTGCTGCGCTTTGTCCGGACTATTGCCTTTTATGCTAAATTCCACCGCTTGACTCCTTTGGCTGACGGGTTTTCAGGGTTGTCTCCATGCTTGATGCCGGGTGAAGTTTTCAGAGCGAACTCCGGATGGATCTCCGGCGGGTTTTCGGGCGGTTTGTAGTGTTTTTCCGGCGTTTCCGCCCGGTATTGCTTGAAGCCCGATTATCCGCGCCGTTTTTCGTATCGTCAAAAAATGATCTTTCAACGCGCAATACGGCGTGAATTTACGCAGGCGACGGCAGGCATCTTTGTGGCCCTGTTCGCTATCCTCGTTTCCACGCTGATGATCCGCCTGCTCGGCGACGCGGCGCGCGGATCGATTTTGCCTGAGGCCGTGGCGGCGCTGCTCGGTTTTTCGGCGCTCAATTACATCCCGCCGCTGCTGTCGATTTCCGCTTTTATTGCCATCCTGCTCTCGCTTTCTCGCAGTTACCGGGATTCGGAGATGGTTGTCTGGTTTGCCTCCGGCGTTTCTCTGGGCGCCTGGGTGAGGCCCGTGCTGGTATTTATGGCGCCGTTGATCATCGTCATCGGCGCCCTGTCCCTGTTCGTTTCGCCGTGGGCTTTGTCGAAAAGCGCCGAGTACCGCGGCCTGCTGGAAACGCGCAAGGATGCCGGTCAGGTGCGGCCGGGCACGTTCCAGGAGTCTTCGTCCGGCGATCGTGTCGTGTTCGTCGAGGCGATTTCAGAGGACGATATGCGGGTCAAAAACGTCTTTGTCAGCGCGTCAAAGAACGGGCGCGTTGATGTGACCATGGCGGCGACCGGCTACCAGGAGTTCGCCGAAAATGGCGATCGCTTTGTCGTTCTGGAAAACGGCAGCCGTTATGAACTCATGGCCGACTCGCCAGAATTTCGTGTGCTGGAGTACGGGCGCTACGCCATCCGGCTCGAAACCAAGGAAGCGCGCCGGATGGAAGAGATCAAACCTAACCAGATGATGTTGCAGGATCTGATCAAAAGCGAACATCGTTCTTTGAAAGCCGAGTTGCTGTGGCGCATCAGCATGCCGGTGTCAGCCATCATCCTGGCGCTGCTGGCGATTCCGCTGTCCTTTGTCAATCCGCGCGCCGGCCGGTCGGCGAATCTGCTCTTTGCGTTGTGCGTCTGTTTGCTCTACAACAATCTGATCACGATCGGCCAGTCCTGGATTGCGAGCGGCAAGATTTCTTTTCTGACAGGGCTGTTCGGCGTGCATTTGACGATGCTGGCATTGTTGCCGCTGCTCTTTTTCCGGCGCATCGCCGTATTTTCTTTTTCCCGATTTTTCCAATGAGCGTCTATCGTCGCTATCTGATGTGCGAGGTGGCTGCGGCGATCTTGCTGGTGTTTGCTGGTTTTCTGGCGCTGTTTGGTTTTTTCGACATGCTGGGTGAAATCAGGAATGTTGGCGAGGGGGGCTACCAGTTTCGCCATGTACTGATGTTCGTCATCCTGCGTCTGCCGGGGCGTATTTATGAGCTGATGCCGGTTGCCGTACTGATCGGCACGCTGTATTCACTTTCCGCACTGGCGCGCCATTCGGAAATTACCGTATTTCGCGCTTCGGGAATGTCCACCGCGCGGCTGCTGGCCGTGCTTTGTCAGGTGGCGCTGCTCTTTGGACTGCTGACTTTTGTCATCGGCGAGGCCGTGGTGCCGCCGAGCGAACGGGCAGCGCAGTCGCTCCGGCTGCGTGAACGCGGGCGCACCGTCGGCCAGGATCTGCGCAGCGGATTGTGGGTCAAGGATGAAGGCAGCTTCATCAACGTGCGTACCGTCTTGCCGGATAACCGGCTGCAGGGCATCCGTATTTACACTTTCGACCAGAAATTGCATCTGCAATCGATTACCGAGGCTAAGGAAGGGCAATTTCGCATGCCCGATGGCTGGATATTGACCGACGTGACGCAAACGACTCTGTACGAAGACCGCTCGGAAACGGTTAAACAGCCTGAAATGACCTGGAAGTCGGCGCTCAATCCCGATCTACTGTCGGTGCTGATGATTGCCCCGGATCGCATGTCGGTCATGCATCTGATAACCTATGTTCGCCATCTGTCCGAAAACGGCCAGCAAACGCAGCGCTACGAGATCGCCCTCTGGAAGAAGCTGATTTATCCCCTGGCGGCGCTGGTCATGGTGGCGCTGGCCCTGCCTTTTGGTTATACGCACAATCGCTTGAGCAACGTCAGCCTGAAAATCTTTGCCGGGGTGATGATCGGTGTCTTTTTCCACCTGCTCAACGGACTATTCTCCAATCTCGGCGCGATCAATAGCTGGTCGCCTTCGCTGAGCGCTGTGGCCCCCTCGGCGTTATTCCTCCTGGCCGCGACGGCAATGATCTGGTGGGTTGAGCGACGGTAATTTTCGGGCTGTGATTCGATTAGGCGCGCAGGCGCTATGTTTCCGGAATGGTCTGCACCGGGTTTGTACGGGTGCGGAGTGAGGGGGCGTATCAGCCCTGCATGGGCGACGGCGCAGGCTCGATAATCGGCCGTACGGTACGGTATGGCGCCGCGTCAGCGATTCGTACCGCGGAGATTTTGAATAGCTCGGCAAATTAGGCCGGCGAATGCGATGAGTCTATCGATATTATGGATATGCACGGTATGTAATATGTACGATGTGCACGGTCTGTGAGGAAAAACAAGATGAGCGATTTACCTATACCGCCTGATCTGAAGGCACGTCTGGATGCGCTTTCATCCACCGAGTTGGCGCTCGTCGCCGGTTATGCCTGGGCGAAAAGCAAGGCCGCCGGCGTAACGACGGTTCCTGCTTCCGCATCGGCCGCAGCGGAAAAAGAGCCGGCAGCCGCCTCAACAATTTCTGCGCCGCGCCGCGTGCAGATTCTTTCCGCCTCGCAAACCGGCAATGCACGGCGCGTGGCAAAAGCCCTGCACGAGCGCCTGACGGCCTCCGGCCTGGACGCGCATCACAGCCCGATGGGTGATTACAACGCCCGGCAAATCAGCGACGAAGACATCGTGCTGCTGATCACCTCGACCTATGGCGATGGCGAACCGCCGGAAGAGGCTTTGCCGTTGTACAAGCTGCTGCGCGGAAAAAATCCGCCGCGCTTGGATGGCGTGGATTTTGCCGTGCTGGCGCTGGGCGATCGTGTGTTTCCCCGTTTCTGCCAGGCCGGCAAAGACTTTGATGAAAGCCTGGCTTTGCTCGGCGCCCGGCGGCTGCGCGATTGCGGGTATTGCGATCAGGATTACCGTGCGGCGGCGGAAAGCTGGTCGAAAGACATTGCCGATCTCCTACAAACGATGCCGGCGCACAGTGGGGAAAAGCGGCCGGCTGCGCCCGATGCGGACAACACGGCGGCGAAGGCGATGCCGGCTGCCTACGATAAATTCAATCCTTACGCCGCCCGCCTCCTGACGCGGCGGCGGCTGACCGCGCGTACGGCCGAAAAAGATGTCGAACACCTCGAAATCGACCTGGGGGATTCCGGACTGCGCTATCAACCGGGCGATACGCTCGGCGTCTGGTACGAAAATGCGCCGCAACTGGTTGCCGATATGCTTGTCTGCCACCAATTGCGCGGTGAAGAGCGCGTGCAGATCGACGGGCAGGAAATTCCCATTGCCGAAGCGCTGATCCGCCGGCTTGACATCACGACATCGACGCCCGTGCTGGCCCAGTATTACGCCCAGCTCAGCCAGAATGGCGACTTACAGGCCGCCCTGGCGGCGGCCTCGGCGGATGAGGCGGCCCAAACGGCATTCTTGCGCGCCAAGCCGCCGATGACGCTGTTCCGCGATTATCCGCACCCACTCGACGCGCCCACGCTGGCCCGCCTGTTTCGCCCGCTGACCCCGCGCCTGTACTCGATCGCCTCAGCGCAGGCCAAGGTCGGCGAAGCGGCGCATCTATGCGTCGGCGTCGTGCGCCACCGCCTCGGTCAGGCGGCTTATGTCGGCGGCGCTTCCGGCTTTCTCGGCGAACGCCTGGCGGAAGGCGAGGCAGTGCGCATCTTCATTCAGGATAACCCGCACTTCCGTCTGCCGGCGGACGGCAACACGCCGATCCTGATGATTGGCGCCGGCGTCGGCGTGGCGCCTTTCCGCGCCTTCATGCAACAGCGCGAGGCCGACGGGGCGCGCGGCGAAAACTGGCTCGTCTTCGGCAATACCCGATTTGCCCAGGACTTCCTCTACCACGTCGACTGGCTCAAATGGCGCGGCGACGGGCTGATTACGCGCGCCGATCTGGCCTGGTCGCGCGACCGCGCCGAAAAAGTTTACGTGCAGCATAAACTGCTGGAAGCGGCCGCTGATGTCTGGGCCTATCTCCAGCGCGGCGCGCACGTCTATGTGTGCGGGGACGCCTCGCGCATGGCCAAAGGCGTCGAGGCCGCGCTGCGCGAGATCGCCCGTCAGGAAGGCGGCATGGATGAAGAAGCGGCCGAGGCCTGGCTGGAGACGCTACGCGAAGCCGGCCGCTACCAGCGTGACGTGTATTGAGCGCGTCGAATCGGGGATTGATGCGTCGGCTCGGCATTGATGCGTCAAACGATGAATTGGCGCGCGGTCTGCGCCGGGTAGCCTGACTGCCGAAGCCGGCCGGAAACGTCTGAAAGGCCGGTGTACTGGGCACATCGCTGAAAGCCCCGTAAACAGTGGGCTTCAGCGGCGCGCCAGCCCAGGTAAAACGGGGCTTTCCGGGCAGGGCGCATGAACGCTGAGGCTGCTGGCCGCCGCTTTTTCCGGGCGGTCTACATGACGGCCTGTAACGGGTGATGAAAAGCTGGGCGTCGGCCCCAGCGGGTGCCGGGGCGATGCTTCAGTGTCTTTTGTCCGGATTCGGAATCATGACATCGCGCACGATGCCTTGCAGTTCGTGGTAGTGCTCGCAGAAAACGCGCAGCGTGCGGGCGGTGGCGCCGAAGGTGTCGAATTCTTCGATGCGCATGCCGTCCTCATCGTAAGCGCGGCGGAAATCCGGAACCATGGTGTATAGCTCGTCGATGATGTGCGGGGCGACGGGATCCTGCATGCGCGGCTTGACTTCCACCGATGAGGTGTTGAAGAGTTTTTGCCATTCGTAGGGAATCGTCAGGATGACATCGCCGCCGATGAATTGCGACCAGTGCAGGTGGTTGCGGTAAGCGGCGGAAAGCAGGCGGGTGCGGTAGCCGCGCGCCTGGTAGATGCCGTAGGCCTTTTTGAATGCGGCGACGCCGGCCCAATCGGCTACGCCGGGCGTCAGCAGAACGCCGTCGTGGCTGGCGGCAATTTTGATCCAGTCATCAAGGCGGCCGACCATGATCGTGCAGGCCGGGAAGAGATGATCGACCGGTTTGCCTTCCTGCTCGCGGTGGCGCAGGCCGCGCTCGACGGCTTCGGCGACGGCGATTGCCTGCGGTACGGTGAAAGAGACGGTGGCGTTGATGGTGACGCCGCGGTAGGTCGCTTCCTCGAATGCTTTGACCCCCGCCGCCGTCACCGGTATTTTGACCTGGATGTTCGGTGCCAGTCCGTCAAAATGGACAGCCTGTTCGACGAGCGCCTGCGTGTCGCGGTAGAAGGTCGGGCTGGTCTGCATCGAGAGCCGCCCTTTGCGGCCTTTTTCGCGCTCGAAGATTGGCAGGAGCATGGCCGCGCCTTCCAGCCCGATCGCTTCGATCAAATGCCAGGCGATTTTGTCTTCCGCTTCGCTCGGGTGGGCGGCGATGATGTCGAGCAGCGTCTTTTTCCAGTTGGCGAATTCTTTTTTGAGTACGTTGAGTACGATGCTGGGGTTGGTCGTTGCGCCGACTGCGCCGTTGCGAATGGCGTACACCAGTTCTTCACGCGAGCAGGAGTCGTTCCAGTAATCGGTCGGCGTGGTGCTGACGGTGCGGTACAGCGGGCTAGAGGTGTCGTATTCCTGCGGTTTTGCGGTAGCGTTCATCGTCTTGCCTTTCAGGAGGAGTTGAGGGCTGGAGAACAGGCATCCGGCATGCGCTTCTATGATCGATGGCGGCCGATGCGCCGGGTGCGCACCGAGATGTCGATTAGACAATAGATATTCTAAAACTAAATGTCAATAGAAATTAAATTCTATTTTTGGCGTTGGCCGTGATCGCGCCCGGCATGATTGGCATGTGCCAAACCGGTTCAGTGATCGGCGTGAATGACCTGCCAGGCGCGGATTAAGCGTTCAAAACTCGTACAGCAGCGCCGGATGAGTTCGGCATCATCGATGCGGCTGTGCAACCAGTCCTGCGCGGGCGCGTGGAAGATGCTGCGGCCGACGGCAAAACCGCGGCAACTGCGGCTGTGGCGTGCTTCGGCGAAGGCTGTGATCAGCCGTTCGATCGGTACGTTGAGACCGAGCATGACGACGCCCCGGCTGTAGGGGTCGCGCTGCGCAATCAGCGTGTCGATGCGTTGCCAGTTCTCGGCGCTTTGCGGCGGCAGCTTCCACCAGTCGGGGCGGATGCCGAGATCGTAAAAACGGGTCATGGCGCGGATGACGCTATCGTCGTTGCCGGGCGCCTCGTGACTGGGATCGCCGGGGATGGCCGGGATCAGTTCGAGCAGGAGTTCATGACCGCTGCTGGTGGCGGCCTCGCTCAAGGTGCGCATCTGATTTTCCTGCGCCTGCCGGCGCGGGGCAGGGTCGTCAGGATGGTAAAACACCAGGCATTTGACGATCTGTTCTTTGGGCCAGTGTTCGAGTACGGCGGCGATGGGGCCGACGGCCTCGAAAACAACCGGGTTCGATTCCGGCCGTTCGACCGGCCGGCCGATCCACCAGCCACGGCCTGTGGCGGCATGCAGTGCGTCTTCGCCGTACAGGTCGTCGATCAGCGCGCCGATGCGGCCTGCCAGGCCAAGCCGTTCTTCCGTCAGCGCGACGGTGTCGACCAGCAGTTTTTTCAGATGCGGCAGCCGCTTTTCTGAAACGCCCGCCTGGCGTGCCAGTTCATAAAGCTGGCTGCGATGGTCAAAAGCGAAGATGAAAACCTCGTTCCAGATGCGCCGTTTGGGCGTGACGTGGTGCAGCCAGTTCAGGGTGAGGTCGTGCGCCGGCTCGGTCAGGCGGTCGGCATGCGCGAGAAAATAGTCCAATTCGGCTTCGGTCGGCATGGCGGGCGCGCAGGCATGGCGCGCGACGACCAGCGCGCCGCTGGCGTTGCCGCGCCGGCAGCAGGCGCCGTAGTCCGCTCCGCGCAGCCAGCCGGAGAGGAAGCCGGCGAGAAAGGCATCGCCGGCGCCGAGCAGGTTGAGCACTTCGACGCGCGGGCTGGGGACGGAGAAGGCCTGGTCAAGACATGCCGGAATCTCGTCTTCGATGACCGCACAACCCCGCGCCCCCAGTTTGATGACGAGGGTGGCCGGCGTCAGCTTGCGCACGGCTTGCAGGGATGCGCGCAGATCCTGGGCGCCGCCGGCAATGTTGAATTCTTCTTCCGTGCCGACGATGAGGTCGAAATGCGGCAGGATTTCCTGAAAATGGCGCGTGACCGCCAGGCTTGGGATATAGCGCGTTTCGCCGTCGCCCGGTGTCGTCAGCCCCCATAAAACGGGGCGGAAGTCAATGTCGAGCAAGGTGCGGACATTGTGCCGGCGGGCGTATTCCAGCGCCAGCAGGCTGCCGGAGCGCACGCGCGGCGTCGAAAAATGTGTGCCGGTGATATGCAGCGCCATGCAATCGGCGATGAAGGCTTCGTTGACATCTTCCGGACCAAAAGCCATGTCGGCGCAGTTATCGCGGTAAAAGAGCAGGGGAAAGGTCTGCCGATCCTTGATGCCGAGAATGGCGAGCGCCGTCATCCGTTCCGGATCGACCTTGATCTGCGAAACGTCACAGCCTTCGTCAGCCAGCGTTTTGATGAGAAAGCGCCCCATCTGCTCGTTGCCGACGCGGGTAATCATCGCGCTACGTAAACCGAAGCGCGCGCAGCCAAAAGCGACATTGCCTGAGGAGCCGCCCAGGTATTTGGCGAAGGTGGAGACGTTTTCAAGGTCGCAGCCGTACTGGTTGGCGTACAGATCGACCGCAAGACGGCCGATCGAGGCAATCTCAAAGCGGCGTCCTGCGGCAAATTGTGTTTTGTTTTTCATCGCAGCCCTCCTGCCTTGGGATGCGCCGGACTAGGCGCCGGTTTTTGCC
Organism: uncultured Propionivibrio sp.; assembly: GCA_938040985.1. Classification (GTDB taxonomy): domain Bacteria; phylum Pseudomonadota; class Gammaproteobacteria; order Burkholderiales; family Rhodocyclaceae; genus Propionivibrio. The sequence goes on along the minus strand of CALHZD010000080.1, from coordinate 12,280 downwards.
GGCATGGCGGGCGGTGCGTCCAGGTCGAGTTCAAGCCGGTAGGCCAGGGCGAGGAACAATGATTGCGCCAGGCACATCATGCTGGACAGTGCCCGGAAGAAGTAGGTTTCTGGTTCTTCCACCCTGAGCGTCGCGGCGGCGAGCCGGGCAATCGGCGAGAGCGAGCTGTCGGTAATGGCGATAATGTCGGCGCCGCGTTCTGCGGCCAGTTCGGTGCAATGGCGGGTTTCTGCGCCATAGGGCGCGACGCTGATGGCAATCAACGCATCCCCCGCAGCCAATGCGCCTACCTGTTCCCGAAACATGCCGCCCATGCCGTCGATCAGGGCGACGCGCTTGTTTGTGTGCGACAGCGTATAGCTCAGATAGGCGGCGACGGGGTACATTCGGCGCACCCCCATGATGTAAATGTGATGCGCTTCCTGAAGAATGCTGACCGCGCGTTCAAAGGCGGCTTCGTCAAATTCCTGGCTGAGTGCGGCGATGCCGTTCTGGCAGCTTTGCATGAAACCGCGCGCCAGTTCGGCGCTGCGCATCTGCGCCGTATGTTCGCTGATGACGGCCTGAATGCGCTGCCGGTATCCCGCTTCCGCAGCGCCGCTGGCGTAGGCGTCGCGGAATACCGCCTGCAATTCGGAGAATCCGGAAAATCCGAAGCGCTGGGCGAAGCGCACGACGGCCGACGGCTGTACGTCGCAGGCATGGGCGACGTCGAGAATGCGGGCGACGACCATATTCTGGCGATGCTGCGTGACGTATTGCGCAATCGATTTCAATTGCTTGGGAAGGCTCTCATAGGCCTGCGCAATGTGCTGGATCAGGTCTTCGATGCTGTTTTCTTGTTGTGCCATAAGCGTATTTATGCGCGTGTGCGCGTCTCATGCCAAGGATGGAACGGCGGAACAATGCGGTCATGGGGCGATGGAATGCCGGCTGCTCATGCGGGCAATCTAAGGAAGCCGGGCGCGTCTGTCAAACAGAAAAAGCGAGAAAAAGCGGAAGAGAAGGGCGCTGAGATGCGGCTTAGGCATTGTCGATGCATCGGAACAGCAGCGAAATAGAAAAAATATTTTATTTTGTGTGTATAAAAAGAAAAAAAGTTGCAATCCGGCGTGAAGGGCGCTATGTTTGAAAAAACCGCCTCTCTTTCGAGACTTATCCCACCGTGATTTTTCAAGCGAGGAATATCAACATGGCCGAAATCAAGCGACTCAAATATTGCATCAATAACGAATGGCTGGCGTCCGCAACGGGAAAATATATGCCCGTGATGAATCCGAGTACCGGCGTGCAGATTGCCGAAGCGCCCTGCTGCACGCAGGATGAGGTCGATGCGGCGGTTAGCGCCGCCGCCGCCGCTTTCCCGGCCTGGGCGGAGACACCGATTCCGCAGCGGATTCAGTTGATGTTCCGCTTCAAATCCCTGCTTGACAGGCATCTCGATGAACTGACGGAGCTGCTGGCCACAGAAATGGGCAAGGTCGTCAGCGAAGCGCGCGGCGACGTGCTCAAGGCGATCGAAGTCGTCGAATGTGCCTGCGCGACGCACTACCTGATGCAGGGCGATACCTGCATGAACGTCGCCAGCGGTTACGACACCGTCTCCTACCGTGAGCCGCTGGGCGTTTTTGTCGGCATCGCGCCGTACAATTTCCCGGCCATGATTCCGATGGGCTGGATGCTGCCTTTCTGCATTACGACCGGCAATACGTTCGTGCTCAAGGCGGCGTCCATGGTGCCGCAAACCTCGATGCGCATGCTGGAATTGCTGATCGAGGCCGGTTTGCCCAAGGGCGTTGTCAATCTCGTGACCTGTTCGCGCGTCGAGGCCGATTCGCTGCTCGCCAACCCGCTGGTCAAAGGCATCTCCTTCGTCGGCTCGACGTCGGTCGGCCAGCATATCTACGGGACGGCCGCCGCCGCCGGCAAGCGTGTACAGGCTTTGTGCGAAGCTAAGAATCATGCGCTGGTGCTTGAAGACTGCGTGCTGGAACGCACGGTCGCCGGCGTGATCAATTCGACCTACGGCTGCGCCGGCCAGCGTTGCATGGCGTTGCCCGTCGTCTGCGTGCAGGAATCGATTGCCGATGATTTTGTGGCGCTGCTTAAAAAGAAAGCCCTGGAACTCAAACTGGGTGCGGCCTACCTGCCGGATTCGCAGCTGGGGCCTTTGGTTTCGGCGGCGCAGAAGCAGTCAGTAGAAAACTGGATTGCCCGTGGCGTCGAGGAAGGCGCGAAGCTGGTGCTCGACGGCCGCGGCGTCAAGGTGCCGGGCTGCGAGAACGGCTATTTCGTCGGCCCCACCATCTTTGACCATGTCAAGCCGGAGCACGCCGTCGGCAACGAGGAAATCTTCGGCCCTGTGACTTGCGTCAAGCGTATCCGGGACTTCGAGGAAGGCTTGGCGATCATGAACGCCAATCCTTTTGCCAACGGTTCCTGCATCTATACCCGTTCCGGGCGTTATGCGCGGGAATTTGCCAGACGCACGCATGGCGGCATGGTCGGCGTCAACGTCGGGATTCCGGTGCCGTATTCGATTTTCCCGTTTGCCGGCCATAAAAAATCGTTTTTTGGTGACCTGCACGCGATGGGCAAGGACGGCGTGGCCTTTTATACCGAAACGAAAACGGTCACTTCCGTCTGGTTCACTGAAGAAGACGCCCAAAAGGCGGTGTCCACCTGGGACGGCACGCTGACGCGCAGCTAAACGTTCTAGCGCAGGCGGGCAGGCCAAGGGTTGCAGCCGCCTGCCTGAGCGCACCACCAATGTACGGCGTATGGGGCGTGCAGGAGTGCGGAAAAAATGAAAGGCGCACGGCCGGTAATCCGGCGGTGCGCTTTTTGGCCTATTGGGGAGTGGTTTTGGAATGGGCCGAACGGGCTGAATGGGCTTTGATGTGGTTTTGAGCGCGCTGCCCGCAATGCCCCGTATTTATTGGGCTAGAGGGTCGCGCAAGCCCGCGTATTTAGGGGCGCGCAGGCCTGCCCACATCAGCCGGTCAGTTGAAGCCGAGCCAGGTTGGGATAATCGTCGAAATCGGTTCGCAGAATACGGTCAGCAGGATGACCAGCGTCATGGCGAGGATGTACGGCAGCACGGAGATGGAGAGCCGTTCGACCGACACGCCGCTGAGCCGCGAGGCAACAAACAGGTTGACGCCCATGGGCGGCGTCAGCAGGCCGACCTCGTTTGCCATGACCATGACGACGCCGAAGTGGATCGGGTTGATGTCGAGCTGCGCCAGCACGGGCACCAGCACCGGCGTGACCAGGATGACCGTCGCCAGCGTTTCCATGAACATGCCGAGTACGTACAGCAGGGCGACGATGAGCAGCATGATGAAGTGCTTGTTGTCGGTGATCGAGACCATGAAGGCGGCGAGCCGCGTGGGCGCTTCTTCGTAGGTCAGGATTTTGCCGAACAGCGTGGAAGCGCCGACGATGATGGTAATGGCGCCGCAGAGCATGACGCCTTCCATCAAGGAATCGTAAATATCGCGCAAGGTCAGACTGCGATTGACCACAAAGCCGACGAATAGCGCCCAGAGCACGGCGACGATGGAGGCTTCGACAGGCGTGGCCAGGCCGGAATAGATGGAGCCGAGCACAATGACCACGGTGGCGAGCGAGAAAAAGGACTGGCGGCAGATGCCGAGAAACGCCTTCAGGGAAAAACTCTCTACCGATTCGTCCGCCTTGAAACCGTTGCGTTTGGCTAGCAGCCAGGCCGTGAACGAAAGCGCGGCCGCCATGATGGCGCCCGGCAGGAAACCGGCGGAGAACATGCCGGTGATGGAAACGTTGGCGATGATCGCGTACAGAATCATCGGGTTGCTCGGCGGAATCAGGATGCCGATGGTGCCGCCCGTCGCCGCGGCAGCACCGGCGTAACGCGGGCTGTAATTGTTGCGCATCATGGCGGGGACCATGATGGCGCCCACGGCGGCTACCGTACTGGTCGCCGAGCCGGTAATCGAGGCAAATACGGCGCATGCCAGGATGGTGGTGATGCCGATCCCGCCGTACAGGCGTCCGACCAGGGCGCGCACAACATTGATGATCTGATTGGTGATGTTGCCGCGTTCCATCAGGCCGCCGGCGACGATGAAACAGGGAATCGCCAGGAGCGGAAAGATATTCAGGCCGTCGAACAGCGAGGAGTGGATGACCGAGAGGGGCAATATATCGCTCGTCAGCAGTGCGATGGATGCCGCAATGGTCAGCGCCGCGTAGATGGGCAGTCCGAGCAGGAAGAGGACAAACATGGCAATGAGGGCAATGGAGAGGATACTCATGATGCGTTCTCCTCGGCGGGAATGCCCATTTCCGTTTCCAGCGCCACCAGTTCATAGAGCCGCCTGTTTTTCATACGGATGAGGTAGCTTTCCACGATGCGCCACGACATGAGCAAGGCACCAATGGGGATGACCGCTTCCACATAAGCGATGTTGATGCCCAGTGTTGCCGAAATTTCGCCGAACTCCACGGCTTCGGCGACGAAGCCCGCGGACAGGTAGGCGAGCGAGAGGTTAAATCCGATCAGGATGAGGTCTGCAAAGATGCGGAAAGCCAGCCGTGCTTTGACCGGCATCAGCATGAACTGTGCGGTGACACGCACATGCGCCAGCCGTTGCGCCGCAACGGCCGTGCCCAGATACACCGTGCCAATGAAGCAGAAACGGCTCATTTCTTCGGCCCAAGCCAGGGAACCGCCGGAAACGATGCGGATGACCACTTGCAAGGTCAGGCAAAGAATCATGACGGCCAGCAGCATGACGCAAATATAGGCCTCGAAATTGTCGTACAGTTTCCGCATGAAGCGCATGGCAGATCTCCGGTTCGCGGCAGAATTTCCGGTCAATGGTTCCATGGCTCCCCGGCCGGCATGGGCCGGGGAGAAGGGGGTTCAGGCGCTTATTTCTTGGGCAGTGAGCCGATGATGGCAAGCGCTTTGTCCGTGAGCGCTTTCATTTCCGGCGTTTTGATGAACTCCGGCCAGATGGCGCGGGCTTTTTCCTTCCACTTGTCTTCGTCCGTCAGATAATCGACCTTCATGCCGTTGGCGATGCTTTCCTTTTTGCATTCTTCTTCATAGGCGGCGGCAAACTGCCAGTCTGCCTTCTGCGCTTCCTTGGCGGCGCGAAGCACCAGCGCCTTGGTGTCGGCATCAAGCTTGCTGAACCAGCGGTCGCTCGCAAGAATGGCGCCGGTCCAGAGCATGTAGTGGATTTCGGTCATGTATTTCTGGATTTCCCAGAATTTGTGGTCACGGTTGGTGGCGTACATGTTTTCCTGACCGTCGATGACGCCCTGCTGGAGCGCATTGTATGTTTCTGACCAGGCCATAGGATGCGGCTCGATGCCAAAAGCACGGAACGCAGCAAGCTGAATGGCCGAGGGAGAGACGCGCAGTTTCAGCCCTTGCAGATCTTCCATTTTCAGAATCGGTTTCTTGTTATTGGTAATGCTCCGGTAACCACCGATCATCCAGCCCAGCGGGCGCGTTTTGGATTCCTTGGCGACCTGATCGGCGAGCATGTTGGTAAACGATTCGTCGCTCAGCACGGCATAGGCTTCATTCAGGTTGGAAAAAAGGTAGGGCAGAACAAGCACATTGACCGAGGGGGCAAACGGCGTCAAGTTGCCGTTGAAGAGGGTGGCGATATGCAGCTCGCCATTGCGCAGTTGCTTGACGTTGGCGGTTTCATCGCCCATGGAGCCGCCCAGGAAAATTTTCACCTGAATGGCGCCTCCCGATTCTTTTTCCACGATTTCCTTGAATTTGTTCAGCGTGACCGCATGCGCGCTGGTCAGGCTGTTGGCGGAAGCCGTCATGATGGTCTGCTTCTTGTATTTTGCGGCAAATGCCGTAGTCGGCATCAGCGTGGCGCTGGCGATGGAAACGGCGGCGAACAGAAATGAAAACCCAAGCGTTCCAATGGCGCTTCCTTTGCGTAAAAACTTTTCCCACCGATTGGCGGGGACTGCTGGTGCCGCAGATACCGTAATGCTGGATGACAGAATCGTTTTCATACTGTTTTTCCTCTTCATGCTTTCGTGAATGCTGCTCTGACATTGACTGTTTGCCGAAGTATGCGGTGATTTATGCTGGCTGACGCTGTTGTAAGCCTCCTTTGCAATGAGTGGAAGGGTAAGTGCTGTTTTTCGGGTACGAGCCGAATCGGCGTTCCATTTCGTTTCCTGGCGTTTTGCCGGTATTTTGCGCAATATACCGCCCTATCGCCCGCATCCGCTCAGGAAGACAATAATTTTTCCAAAAATAAAAGTCAATAGAAAATTGTTTCTATACGATGGGTATGCTTCGCATGTTTTTGGATTTTCAACGTGATACCAGGCGCTGCTACCCGGCAACGTGTCAATCAATGACAGAAATTCCCCGAACCTGGCTTCAGACTTGATTACAAAATAGAATAATTTGGCATACCGGAAATTGCACCGTTGCTTGGTACTATCGGACTTTCCGATTCATTTGTTTGGAGATTTTCATGCAAAGACTCGTAAACTGGTTCGTATGGTTGATTGTGGCCGCGCTCGTGGCGTTGTCGATAATCAATTGGGAAACCCTGGCGATTCCTGCGCGGCTCGATCTTCTGCTGTTCAGCATTGATGCGCCACTCGGCCTGGTTCTGGTTGGGGCGCTGGGGATCCTGACAGTTTTATTTTTTCTGGCGACATTGCATAACCAGATTGGCGCATTGCGTGAGACAAACCGTTTGAATAAGGAGATCAATCGTCTCCAGGCACTGGTCGATCAATCGCAGCTGTCCATGGTCGATACCATGCGCGCGGAACTGAAGGAGGAATTTGCCGCGCTGCATCGTCGTTTTGATCTGTTGCCGGAGGTCTCAAAAACACTCTCACAACCGCCGGAAACACACGCTCCGCCAACGGCGCCCGCCGAAAAGACGGTGGTCGTCGATTATATTTAAGGCGACAAGCATCGGCCGGGAAACCGGCAAGCGGCCGGCCGGGGGGCGAACCGATCCCGGCCGTTTGCTTTAGTGGGTAGGGCTTATTGCGCCAGTTTGCTGTTCTGGCAGCCGGCGCTGATGCATTCCCGATAACGATCTTGCAGGAACTGTGCGCGTTGGATGGTTATTTGCGTGGCGCAATTGAGATCGACAAGAAAATTGTCGCCTTCATGCCGGCTGCAGTTGTTGTTGCGCGTTTTGATCCAGTCGATCTGCCCGGCTTTTAGCGCGGTCTTGCCATTGGCGTCCAGCTTGCCCATCAGCTTTTTGTAATTCTTGTTCAGTTCTACATCGGCCTCTTGGTACACCTTGCTGAGGCAATACATATCGTCGAAATTGTTGCGCGGTTTGTCGCAGGCGGAATTGGACAATGCGCTGCCAGCAAAACTCATCAAGCCGCTTGCGGCAAGCATCAGGGTGATGACTTTTTTCATAGGGGTTCCTTTGTCGATGGGGTTGGGCCGATAGGTGAGGCGTTAATTGATTGGGATTGGGATTGGGAATGGGAATTTAACGGATGGATTCTCAGCCGCACACTTTTCGGAGCGAAGCATTCTATACGCCCGCAACCCCTTATGGATAGGGCATCCTGGAAAGGGCGCCCGGAAGTCCTTTATCCACGGGCATCTCCGGGCGCCTGCCCGAAGCGCCTTTATCCATGCGGGTTTGCGAAGGGGTGGCCGGAAATGCCCTATCCATAAGGGGTTGCGGGATGCCGTTTCTGGGATGCACTTTGGCTGGCGGTAAAAACAAAGGCGGCCGAAGCCGCCTTTGTTTTTGATGTACGAGCCGAAGGATTACTTGACGCGAGCGCGGTATTCATCCGTACGGGTATCAATTTCGATTTTGTCGCCGATTTCGACGAAAGCCGGTACGGGAAGCTCATGACCGGTGGCAAGGCGTGCCGGCTTCATGACTTTGCCCGATGTGTCGCCCTTGACAGCTGGTTCGGTATAGACGACTTCGCGCACGAGGATCGTCGGCAATTCGACGGAAATGGCTCTGCCATTGTAGAAGACGGCTTCGCAGGTCATGCCGTCTTCAAGGTACTTGAGCGCATCTTCCATGTATTCGGCTTCAATTTCGTACTGGTTGTATTCGGCGTCCATGAAGACGTACATCGGGTCGGCGAAGTAAGAGTAGGTCACTTCCTTGCGGTCGAGCTGAACGGTGTCGAACTTGTCATCGGCGCGATAAACGGTTTCGGAAGGGGTGCCTGTGAGCAGGTTTTTCATCTTCATCTTGACGACCGAGGCGTTGCGGCCGGATTTACTGTATTCGGCCTTGAGGACGACCATGGCGTCGTTGCCGACCATGAAGACGTTGCCAACGCGGAGTTCTTGAGCGGTTTTCATAAAATTGGACCTGTATTCAGAGAATTATAAAAATTACGAAGAAAAATTTTAGCCGCGCATTATAGCCTTGGATTGGTAGAAATACACGAGGGCACTGCATAAATCCTGCTGTTTTGACAGATTTTTCTGCCATTCTTGTGCGTATTGGCGCAATTCCGACAGGCTTTCCAGCCAGTCGTCGATGCAATGCGCGGTGAGCGTTTCAAATCCGTTCCATGCCAGATGGAAGCGACGCAGGCGGGCGCTGGTTTTGGTATCCAATAAGGCTGTGTAGCGGTCAATGAAGGCGTCGAGTTTGGTGCGATGCGCGTGATCGCTTTGCGGATAAATTTGCCAGACCAGCGGGCGGGCGGCCCATTGCGCACGGACAAAGGAATCCTCGCCGCGTACAAAATTGATGTCGCACAGCCAAAGCAGACGGTCGTAATCCGGCTGATCAACCCAGGAAAATGTGTAGATTTCTAGCGCTCCGCGTCGGTAGCATGCACCCGCCTGTATCGGCTGCCCAAGAAATGCCTCGATGTCCGTCTGCGTGCGTGTCATCGGTGCCAGACAGTAGATGGGGGCATGGCTGTTCGCTCGCTGCTCTAGGCGCTTCAGTAGTATCGGCAGCGCCGGATTCTCGTAGGCAAAGAGAGAAATCAGAAGCGGTGTATTCCGCGCATTTTCAGGCATCGGAAGGCCGAGCCTGCGCCAGAATGATGTGCGTTGGTCCGTTGAATCAAGGAATTGTTGGCGATGTACATCCAGATGATGTTCGCGCAGTAGTCCGCCCGTGGTTTCATCGAAACCGGGAAAAAAGAAGAATTTGGTGAGCGGCAGGCGTGGATGGGGTGAAGGCAGTGTTTGGTAGCCGCTGACCCAGGCTTCGGCGCTTAGGTAATCGAGATTGATCCAGACCGGCGGTACGGGCTTTTTTGCCATGGCTTCGACAAAACTTTCCGGTAAATGGCAGGCAAAGGTCTCGATAACAAGATCACCCGGTTCGATCGTTTCGCCAGCGGTATCGAATGGATCCTGCCAGCGGAAAATTTCGATTCCGGCAAATATTTGCGTATGCCGCCGTGGGTCGATGTCATGGCAAATACCGGCAAAAGCCGCTAGGTCATCGACCCATAGGCGAACAGCCAGACCATGTTCGCCAGCTAGCTGCTGCGCCAGCCGCCAGCAAACACCAATATCACCGTAATTATCGATGACGCGGCAGAACATGTCGCACCGTTGTACGTATACGGGGGCAGTTGTTGTCATCGAAGAGAACGGGCGGCGTGGAAAAAAAGCATGGGAAAGGCATGAGAGAGGCGTGATACTATCGAAAACCCTATCATAACAGCGCCAAAAAGATGATCAGGCCAGTATTTCATGGATGAGGAGCCGCATACGTCAGATGCGACCGAAGCCGAGGCGTTCGACGTCAAGTCGTTCCTGGCGAGGCTGACCGATTTACCCGGCGTCTATCGTATGCTCGACGCCAAAGGCGAGGTGCTGTACGTCGGCAAGGCAAAAAATCTCAAGAAGCGCGTTGCCTCCTACTTTCGGGAAAATCTGCCGAGTCCGCGCACAGCCCTGATGGTGGCCCAGATTGCCCGTATCGAAACGACGACAACGCGCTCGGAGGCCGAGGCGCTGCTGCTCGAAAACAATCTGATTAAGCGTCTTTCTCCGCGTTACAACATTCTTTTTCGTGACGATAAATCCTATCCTTATATCGTCATAACACGCGACGCCTTCCCACGGCTTGCCTTTTATCGTGGTAGCACCGATCGCCGAGCCGATTTTTTTGGGCCGTTTCCTTCTGCAGGTGCGGTGCGGGAGAGCATCGCGCTTTTGCAGAAAATGTTTTGCCTGCGCACCTGCGAGAATTCGGTGTTCAATAACCGTTCACGGCCATGTCTGCTGTACCAGATCAAGCGATGTTCGGCGCCCTGCGTTGGATTAATCGAACCGGAGGATTACGCGCGGGATGTCCGGCTCGCCACCCTGTTTCTGCAAGGCCGAAATCAGGAAGTGCTGGGCCAGCTTGGCCAGATGATGGATGCGGCGGCGGCGGCGCTCGATTTTGAACAGGCGGCGCGTTATCGCGATCAAATCCAGTCACTACGGCGGGTGCGGGACAAGCAGTTTATCGAGAGCGCGCGTGGCGAAGATGCCGATATTATCGCCGTGGTTGTCGAAAATGGCATGCTCTGCATCAATCTGGCGATGGTGCGCGGCGGGCGGCATCTTGGCGATCGTCCGCAGTTTCCCGAGCATACGGGTGATCATTCGCCAGAGGCTGTTTTGTCAGCCTTTTTGGCGCATCACTATGCGAGCCATCCCGTACCGGGGCGGATTTTTCTCAATCGGCTGCTGGGAGATGACGATATTGCAGAAAATCTGGCCCAGCTTGCCGGTCACCACGTGGCGCTGGCCAAGCCAAGAACGACGATGCATAAGACCTGGATGGCAATGGCCGAGCAAAGCGCTCGTTTGTCAATTGCCAGCCGTCTTGATGTCCATTCGCGGCAAAGTGCGCGGCTGGCCGCGTTGCTGGATTTTTTGTCCATTGAGATCGATCCCGTGGGGCAGGGGATGGAAGAAGTGCGTATCGAATGTTTTGACATTAGCCATACGCAGGGCGAATCAGCCGTGGCTTCTTGCGTCGTTTATCGGGGCAAAGGCATGAGTCGCCAAGATTACCGACGTTTCAATATTACGGATATTCAGCCAGGCGATGATTATGCGGCGATCCATCAGGCCGTGCATCGCCGTTACGAGAAAGTTGCGAGCGGCGAGGGCATTGCGCCCACGCTGATTTTGATTGATGGCGGAAAAGGGCAGTTAGCTGTGGCCGTTGAAGCATTGAACGATCTGGGGCTGGGGATGCTCCCGATCGTCGGCGTCGCCAAGGGCGAGGCGCGCAAGCCGGGGCTGGAATCCCTGATTTTTCCGGATGGACGGGAACCTGTACAATTGTCACCCGAGCATCCGGCGCTTCATTTGATCCAGGAAATCCGCGATGAAGCGCACCGTTTTGCCATTTTTGGGCACCGTGCACGGCGCAGTAAATCTCGCCAAGGGTCGCAGCTTGATGCGATCGAAGGTATCGGCCCAAAACGGCGCAAAGCCCTGCTGGTGCATTTCGGCAGCCTGCAAGGCGTACGGAATGCAGGAATCGATCAGCTCGCATCGGTGCCTGGCATTCGCCGAGAATTGGCCGAAACAATTTTCAAGGCGCTGCATTGATGCTATCGAATTTGCCGATGTTTTTGACCTGGCTCCGAATCATTCTGATTCCGCTGCTGGTCGCCATTTTTTATCTTCCCGGCACTTGGCTTCAACCCATTGGCCGCGACTTGGCGGCAACGGTCATTTTTGCCGCCGCCGCTGCGACCGACTGGCTTGATGGTTATCTTGCGCGTCGATGGAACGAAACCTCCGCCTTTGGCGCTTTTCTCGATCCTGTCGCCGACAAGCTGATGGTGGCAGCCGCCCTGATTATCTTAGTTTGGCTCGATCGCGTCGATGCTATTTTTGCCATCATTATCATCGGACGCGAGATCACGATTTCCGCGCTGCGCGAATGGATGGCGCAGATTGGCGCACGCAAGAGCGTTGCCGTGTCGATGATCGGCAAGGTCAAAACCTTTGCACAAATGCTCTCAATCCCTCTCCTGCTATACGATACGCCGATCGGTATTTTTGACGCGCATATCTATGGTACATGGCTGATGTATGTTGCCGCTGCGCTGACGTTGTGGTCGATGGGTTATTACATGCGCATGGCATGGCCGCATCTGACCGGCGATCATGCACCCCTTGAAAAATAGCGGAGAATACGCGGAAATGCGCTTGACACCGGAATTTCAGCCTATATAATTCGCTCTCCGTTCGGGGCGGGAATAGCTCAGTTGGTAGAGCGCAACCTTGCCAAGGTTGAGGTCGCGAGTT
>CALHZD010000079.1 GCA_938040985.1 uncultured Propionivibrio sp. | reverse complement strand
CGACCCCAGGCGCAGAAAACTCCTTGTCGCGGGGCAACTTGTCGGCGGGCTTGATCACTCGCTGCGCTCAGACAATCAAGCCCTTGCTTCCGCCAAGCACCCCGCGCCTGCGGCTGCGCCTAAGGGGTTTTGGGGCGCTTCGTCGTTATCGAATACGCGAAAGGGCATGCCCACAAACCCGCGTGGATAAAGGATTTCCGGGTAGCCCTTTATTTGCCTCTCCCCCAAACCTCTCTTTCACAGGGCGAGGGGCTTTTAAGGCGCTCCGGAACCGGCGTAGATAGGTCATCTCAGAGCACCTGTCCGGAGATGCCCTGTTTACAAGGGCTCCGGAGCATCATCTTTGGAGATGCCCGCAAATAAAGGACTTGCGGGCGCGCTTCTCTGAAACGCCCTAAATACGCGGGCTAGCGGGTATCCCCTTTGAAATGCCCGTGGATAAATGATCTCAGAACAGACGTCCGGAGATGCCTTATCTACACGGGTTGCAAAGAGTTGGTTGGGCGCAGTGTTCCAGTTTATGTTTTGTGATGCTTTGGAGTCCTTGTATTTAGGGCGTTTCAGGGCGTTTTATGTTTTCTGGACCGTTTGCAAAGATTTCGGGGCGGGGTGTTCGGAGAGGCCCTGCTTAAGCGGATTTCAGAGCATCTATATGTGAGACAGCGCAAAAACATAGCGGCTCGACTTTGCCAAAAGACAAGGCGGCGAGCTGCTGGCAGTACATTCAGTACGGCAAGGCCAAGCCAACACAGCAACGCAGTATTTGGCAAAGGAAGCCGCTATGGCTTGACTTTGCTCAAAGATGAGGCGGTAAGTAAAGCCGCAGGCAGACCATTCAGTACGGCAAGGCCAGGCGAACACGGCAACGCGGTATTTTTGCCGCTCGCCTACTTGATCCAGCCGCTGGCAAAATCTTCCACCGTGCGCGCCAGTTTGTGCGGGTCGTGGCGGAGGTAGTCGGTTGCGCTGGTGAAATCGCGTTCGATGACCTTAATCCCGCTCGCCATGAGCGCCGCGCGGTCGCGCAGCACAACGGGCGTTTTGCCTTCCGCCCGATATTTTTCAACCAGGTCGGGACGCAGCGCGCCGCTATTGACCAGCAGGTAATTGAGGCGCCCCGGCCCTAAATAGCGTTCGATCACGCGCACGAAATCCTCGACGGCAAAGCCGTCGGTTTCGCTGCGCTTGGTCATGATGTTGCAGACATAGACGATCCGCGCGCGCGTCGTCGCCAGCGACTCGGCCATGCCGGCGCACAGCAGGTTGGGAACGATGCTGGTGTATAGATCGCCCGGGCCGATGATGATGTAGTCGGAATTTTCGATCGCCTCGCGGGCGCGCGGATTCAGCCGCCCGCCGCCGAGCAGAAAAGCCTCCCGGATCGGAATGCCGACATCGCGCATCGGCATATCGATATGCGTCTCGCCGATGATCCGCTCGCCGTTTTCCAGCGTCACGCCCAGACTGACATCGTCGAGCGTGACGGGGATGACCTTGCCGCGCACGTCGAACATGACGGACAGTTCCTCGATGCCGCGCTCGAAATCGCCCATGATGTCCGAGAGCGCCGTCAGCAACAGATTGCCGACAGTATGCCCGGCAATGCCGCTGCCTTCCTTGAAGCGATATTCAAAAAGCCGGCGCACGATCCCGGTGTCGCCGGACAGCGCGACAATGGCGCGCCGAATATCGCCGGGCGGCAGAATGCCGAACTCGTCGCGCAGCTCGCCCGACGACCCGCCGGAATCGGCCATGCTGACGATCGCCGCCAGATTGAGATCCGGATTTTTGCCAAGGCCGGAGAGCACATGGAAGGTCCCGGTACCGCCGCCAATCGTTGTAATGTTGCATTTCATGGGCTGCTTTCTATCAATCCGTCGGCATTATACGGGGCGGGAAAGGCGCCGGCTTGCGGCTATACTCTGCGGCGCCGCCCGGATGGTTTGATGCAATTTCAGATTACCTTTGACAAAGGCCATATTCATGGAAACCCACGCCTATACGCTTGAAAAACGCTATAAAGCTTTTATCAGCTATAGCCACGCCGATAACCAGGCGCAAGGGCGCAAATGGGCGGACTGGCTGCACCATACGCTGGAAACATACCCGGTTCCGGCCGAACTTGTCGGCAAGATCAACCAGTACGGGCAAAAAATTCCGGCGCAAATTTATCCGGTCTTTCAGGATGAAAAAGAACTCTCCGCCAGCGCCAATCTAAGCGCTTCGTTACAAAGCGCACTGGATCGCGCCGAGTTTCTGGTTTATCTCAGCTCCCCGCATTCGGCCCGTTCGATTTACGTCCAGGAAGAAATCCGGCATTTCAAGAAAACAGGCAAAGGCCAGCGCATCATCGCCTTGATTCTGCGCGGCGAACCTGAATACGGCGAAACGCAGACGGAACGGCAGTGTTTTCCCGACGTGCTGCGCTTTGGCGTCGATGCCGAAGGCAATATGCTCTATCAGCAGCGGGAAGAAGCGTTGGCCGCCGATGTCCGCCTGCCACACAGTACGGAAGAAGGCTTCACGTCCGCCGCGGCCTATCGCCATTATTTGCAGGAACAAAAGCTCCCGGCCAAACAGATCAAGCAAAACATTGAGGAATACCAGGCGCGCCTCAATCTGGCCAAGCTGAAAATTATCGCCGCTATCCTGGGCGTGCCGCTCAACGAGCTGACCCAGCGCGACCAGGCTTATGAGCTGGAGCGCGTCAAGCGTAAAAACCGCATCATCAAATGGGTCGCCAGCGTCGTCTCTGCATTGGCCATTCTGGCCGGCATCTCCGGCATTTATGCCTGGGATCAAAAGAACGAAGCGCAGAAAAATCTGGCGCAGTCACTCTATGCATCAGGAATCAACAAGCTGGCGCAGAACGAATATGGCGACCCGGCCGCCTATATCGCCGCCGCCGTGCGCAATGGCAGCGGCAACGCTATCCTGTTCGCCGAATCCATGCTGGCCATCAAAAACGATATGGCGCTGCTGCCCAACGTACTTGCAGCCAATGCGGTTTTCAGCCCGGATGGCCGCTATGTTGCCGGCCTTGCCGGGACGGGCGACCATCATTTTGAGCTGCAATTGTGGGATGCGCGCAGTCGGCACAGACTGACGGACATCGAAAAGATCGCCGCCCGTCGCCCCTACAAACCCCTATTTGACGGCAACAACGATCTGTATGCGATGAACGAGCAGAACGAAATCATTCGCTACCAGATCGGCGCGCGGAAAACCGATGTCGTTTACCGGCAAACCGGGCCGGAAGATTTTATGTTGATGGGCGTCAGCCCGAACGGACGATGGCTTGCCGTGCGTCAGTACAACCCGGAAAGCGTGACTCTGGTCGCCAGTGGCGAAGAACAGGCCAGATTCAGCTTTCCCGCATCGCGCGATGCAATCACGCGCATTCTGTTTTCACCGGACAGCAGGAGCGCCCTCATGCTGTCCTTGCACGATGGCAGAAGCGTCGGACAAATTTTCCATCTGGAAGACGAGCGGCCAGAAACACGGATTCCTTTCGAGTTGCCGAAAAAAATATCCGGCGCTGATTTCTCTCCCGATGGGAAATACATCCTCTTCTCGGCCAGCACGGCCAGCGCGAACCGCTACCGCATACTGGACGCGCGGAGCGGAAGCAACCGGCCGCTACAAACGCAAGGCCGATTTTATGATCGGGTGGTTTTTAACCCCGACGGCGCAAGCATCGTCGCCATCAGCGACCAAGGCTACGACCTCTACGACAGCCGAACAGGCGAGCGGCAAGCCTCTCACGCTTTGCCGCTGGCGGGTTTGCGCCGCGCGCTCTGGAAAAACGACGCCGACTTCTCGCCCGACCAGACCCAGCGGATCGTGACGCTCAATAAGCAAACGTATCTGCAAAATATCGGCGGCAGAAACCTGCTGATCAATGAGCAGCATATTGCCCCCGATGCCCGGCAGGTGCTTGCGGATGCAAAAGGCGCCCATTGGCTGATTCTTCAGGCCGATGGGAAAACACTCTCCAGAATTGACCTCGAAAGCGGTGCCCGTCAGCCAGAATTTATTCTTCTTCCTGAAGAAACAGCCTACTTGCGCATTCTGGAAAACAATCTGTTAATGGCCGTCTCTCGACAAAAAACCGTACGTTTTTTTGATGCCGATACGGCGCAGGCCGTTGGCAAAGCCACCCCGACACAGGCACGCAGAATTCTGCTCAAACGCGACCACTCGCAGTTCCTCGCCCGTACGGGCGACAATGGCTTTGCCATCTGGAATGTCCGTGACGGCGCCGAAATCATGCGTTACAGCCAGCCCAAACCGTTAGAAAACTTTATCGCCGACAGCAATTTTGAACGGCTGCTCGTGGCCAGCCAAGCGGGCTGGACGCTCTCCGACCTGACTGGCAAAAAAATTCTTCTGGAAGGCAAAGGCAGCCTGAGCAACGCCGCATTCAGCCCGGACGGCCGCTGGCTGGCGCTGGGGTACAGCGAAGGGCGCGCCGATGTTTACGATCTTGAACATTTAAAGAAGCATTTCAGCCTACCTACCATTGCTTCCCCAATCCTGCTTTTCAGTCACGACGGAAAAACGCTTCTGGCGTCGGAAAATAGCCGGCGACTTCATTTCTGGCATACCCGCGATGGGCGCGCTTATGGACAAACGGTGCCCGTTTCTCCGTACACGAAACTGCTGGAGTTTTCTGCAGACAATCGTAAGCTCTTTCTGCAAGACAATACCGACGAGGCGCTGGTGCCCGCAATCAAAATCATCGATACCGGTAGCGGCAACCTGATTTCCCTGCCCTTTGCGGCAGGAATGTACGACAGCATCCAGCTGCTGGACGCGGACAATCGCATTGCGACCGTACAGAAGCTCCCGGAAGGCTATCAGGTACAAATCTGGCAAACGCCCGGCCAACAGCGGATCGCGCCCGAACAGATTGCCGAAGATCTGGAAGCCTCCTACGGACGCCAATACGACCCACAAACCGGCACAATCAATGATTACAAAGGTAAAAAGCCGTTCAACACCTGGTATTCGCAGGATATTTATACGCGCCCCGTTGCACCCGGGGCACGCACCACCGTCATACAGGTCATCGAGCGCATGTTACCCATAGAAAATACGGACAATCTGCAATTGCTGGCGTCCGCTTACTTCTACCATCCGCTGGCGCGCGCGGGACTCGCCGAATACTTCAATCGCCAGCCTCAAGCCGGCGCGCTGAGCGCCGAACTTGCCCGTCTGACCCGGCTGCAATTGGCGGGTCTGGAAAATGCCCAGCTGAAAGCGCAGACCGAGGCCATTCTGAGCCGCCTTGCACAAACGCCGCCCCCCGCCAACTCTGAAAACGCCGGCCAATAACGGAAAGCCTCTTTATGAAAATCTCCCAGAAAACCAGAAGCCTGTTCTGGATCGCGCTGGTCGTCTGCGTTTTGGCGCTGTCTTGGATCGGCCTGGCGCAGTTTTATCCCGAAACCAACACGCTGCGCTATCTGCCCGACCGTATTTTCCGGATAGTCAAGATTCTGACGGGCAGCGACCCGATTGGTTCTGCGGTCGAACCGGAAAACGTTCCCGTGACGCTGATCATCGTCAAGATCCTGATCACCCTTTTCCTGTTGCGCGCCTTGCTCAAAATCGTAGAAAGCGTATTTCACGAGCAGTACACACAGCTGCGGATCGCTTGCAAGACCGGGCATCTCATCGTGCTTGGCATCGGCAACAGGGGCAGCCGCATCCTCAAGGATTATCAGGCGCAGACCCGCCAGACCGCCGTTGCCGTCGAAGCAAAAAGCGACCATGAAAATCTGCCCGCCTTGCGCCGCGACGGCCATGCCATCGTGATCGGCAGCGCTACCGATGCGGAAACCCTCAAAACAGCCGGCGCGCTGAAAGCCAAAACCGTCATCTGTTTTGACGACAACGAGCACACCAGCATCCAGGCCGCCGCAATGCTGGCGACGCTCGCGGAAAATCGACGCGCACAGCCCCCGCTGCAATGCTTCGTCCATCTGAACAATCCGCGCCTGGTCGAAATTTTTCGTCATCACGCGCAACAGCAGGGCGCCCGCTCGCTCGATATACGCTTTTTCAATCTGCACAAAATGATTGCGCGCCAATTTTTTCATCACCTGCCCGGCCTGCTGGCAGATACCCTGCATCGCCCGGACGCGAACATACGTTTCCTGCTGTTCGGCTTCGGCCCGTCTGCGCAGGCGTTACTGATTCAGGCGATGCGCGTCTTTCACCTGCTGCCGGGGCAAAGCAGCCACTGGCATATCTTTGCCGCAAACATTGCGGCCGAGCGCGCACGTTTTCATGATCACTACCCGCAAATTGGACAAATCACCTCGCTGCAATTCAGTGAAGACACCGGCTGCTACGCACAACTGCTGCTCCAGGCCACCGCGCATCAGCCAGACAATGCGCAAACTGTCGTCATCTGCGCCGGCGAAGACGAACATGTCAATTTGCTGGCGGCGGCGGAACTGCTCAGCGCCTCTGCCACGCAAGACTTTCCGATTTTCCTGCGCAATGCCAGTAGCCAGGCCATGTCGCGCCTGCTCAGCCAACAGGCCAATACGCGCCTGCATTTTTTTGGGGATGACGACGATTTTTGTAAATATGAGCTGATTACCGGCGCCCGACAGGACGATCTGGCGCGCGCCATCCACAATGATTATCTTCGGCAAATCCGCGGCGCCGCTTCGGAAAGCAGCGCTTACCAGACAGCCTGGGATGAACTCTCGGAAGAGGCCAAGGATGCCAATCGCGCGCAGGCCGATCACATCATCTACAAACCTTACCAGACAGCCTGGGATGAACTCTCGGAAGAGGCCAAGGATGCCAATCGCGCGCAGGCCGATCACATCATCTACAAACCTTACCAGACAGCCTGGGATGAACTCTCGGAAGAGGCCAAGGATGCCAATCGCGC
>CALHZD010000078.1 GCA_938040985.1 uncultured Propionivibrio sp. | reverse complement strand
GGAGAGCAGCGTTTCCGCCTTAAACGTTCATTCCAGCCCCTCTCCGTATCAGGGACGAAAGGCGAAGGATGATTAGGGGTTGGCGATATTGCTCCGATAAATTTTGGACACGATCTACATCAGGATGAAACATGCAGACATATTGACAGAGAGAAGATAGGGAGACAAAACATGACCACGCATTATTTATCGAAAGTTCTCAATGTTTCGCTTGAAGGGTCGCATGGACAGAACGATCGGCAGCATCCTTGGCGCCCGTTGTTTCTGAACGCCGCTGCCGTCGCGCTGACATTGACCTGTACAGGCGTACACGCTGAAGAAAAGGAAAGCTCATTGGGGACGGTCGTCGTATCGGCGTCGAGAATTGAGCAAAACACGCTGGAAGCGCCGGCTAACGTTTCCGTCGTCAACCGCGACAAAATCGAAACCTCCGGCGCCATACGCGTCGGCGACGCGCTGACGGCCAAAGTGCCGAGCCTGTATATGCGTGGTGGCTTAGGTACGTCAACACGGATCAATGGCGGACCGGTCGTCAGCCTGCGCGGTCCGGGCGGCGTCCGTGTGATGCTCGACGGCATCAGCCTGAGCGACGGCAATGCCGGATCGCTCGGCAGTTTGACAAGTATCAACATCAGTGATGTCGACCGGATCGAAGTGGTGCCCGGTTCTGCTTCCGCCTTGTACGGCAGCGAGGCGGTTGGCGGCGTGATCAATGTCATCACCAAGATGCCGACCAAGAAAGAATATCGCCTGAAATATCTGCGCGGCTTTAACGATGCCGAGCGAAACATCGCCGAAGCAAGCTACCGCGACCGCTGGGAGAATGGACTCGCGCTCGCGCTTACCGCCCATTACGAGGATATGGCTGGTTTTGCCGACAACAATCCGGTCGTGCTGCCGGTGACCGGCGTCGGGAATGGTCGCAACGCCGTACAAGGCGGCAGGAAAACGACGACCTCAGCGGGGGTGCCAGCTTACGTCGTCGGCGATCGTGGCGCGACGCCTTCGCATGCCGCCTACTTCAACGCCAGACTGTACTATGCGCTGGATGCAAATTCGCGTTTCTTTGCCAGTTTTGCATATACCCAATCGCACGTCGGCTTCAACGATTTCCACAATTACCTGACGCGTAACGGCCGACCGCTCAATCTGCCGGCCAACAATGTCTCGATCAACGGCGATCGTCTCGGTACGGTGCGGCCGACCAGCTTCTGGGATACCAGTAATCCGAATCTGCGCGAGGAAAACCGCTATATCGTCGGTTACGACGGCAGGCTGGGAGAAAAATACGACCTCAAGGTCAATGTGGGTTATTTCACTCGCAAAGGCTACTATGTGGCTTCCGGTAGGGGCGCGACTTTCCGCGATGGCCCGGGAACAAACACCAATACGCCGAATACCACGCTCGACGGCTCAATACAGCTGGGCACAGCGATCAGCGAAAAACACTATCTGATCGGCGGCTACGCGCTCACGCGCGGCACGCTCGACCGCAAGGTCTACCAGCTATCCCGCTGGCGCGATCCGGAAAATTCGCGCACGCGGGTCAATGAAGAATCGTCGGGAACGAGCACGAACCATGCGCTTTTCCTGCAAGACCAGTTCTTTTTCAATGATGCGCTGACGTTCTATCTCGGCGGGCGTTATGACCGCTGGACGACAAGCGGTGTGGCGAAGAAATACGTCGGCTCGCCGACGGGCGTTTTCGATTCACCAGAGCGTACGCACTCGGCCTTCTCGCCGAAATTCGCCGCCGTTTATCGCTGGACGGATACGCTGACACTGCGCGGTTCAGTAGGGAGTGGTTTCAAGGCGCCAAGTAACTTCAGCTTGTATGCCACCCCCATGCAACACGGCCAATACCAGATACTTCTTCCCAACCCCAATGTTAAGCCGGAACGCTCGCTTTCCTGGGATCTCGGCATAGAGAAAGCCTTGCCTGACGATGGTTTCCTGAAAGCCGCCTATTACGAACGGCGGATGAAGGACATGATCTACAACAAGATCAGTCCATACACCGGGCCGAAGACCGGCACGCTTATTACAGTGACAGATGTTTCAACACCGACCAATGCTGGTGAAGCCTACGTGCGCGGCCTAGAGCTGAGCGGCGAGATCCCTCTGACGAAATGGCTGCGCGCCTCGGCCAGCTATAGTCGAACCGATACGCGGATCACCAAGGATGAAAGCGGTTCCGGCCTGGAAGGTAAGAAACTGCGTTATGTGCCGCGTGATCTGGCCAGTTTTGCACTGGACGCCAAGTGGCAGAACTGGCGCGCCAATCTGATGACGACTTATACCGGTCTGCAATTCTCGACCGAAAATAACAGCGACGTCGTGAAAAATGTTTATGGCAGCGCCAGCAAATACTGGCTGACCAACCTGCGTCTCAGTTACGCCTTCGATAAATACCTGAAGCTCTCCGCCGGTATCAACAACCTGTTCGACAAAGAATATTACGAGTTTTACCGCATGCCGGGACGCAATGCTTACCTGGAAATGGAGGCAAGCTTCTGATGACATTGAGCCGGCAAATACTGGCCGTCGAAGCGATTTTGCTGATACTGACGCTGCTGGTTTCATGCCTGTCCGGCCGGGCGGGGCGATTGACCACGCCGTTATGGTGGAGTGCGGCGATTGCCGGCTTTGTCTATGCCGGTATGCGTTACTGGATGACCTGGCCGATGACGCCGATGTTTTCCGGCAGCATTCTTTATCCGCCGCTGCTCGTCGTGTTCGGTGCGCTGTCGTTGCGCGGCAGCCGTCCGGAGGTTGCGGCCGTCGTGCGTCGCTGGCTGATCGCGTGCGCTTGCCTCATCGTTTTGATCGGCCTGTGCTTCCCTAAAGATTTCTATCTGCCGATCATCAAAACGACTTCGCCTTACGCGCATGGCGTGCTCATCTTTGGTTCGCTCGGACGCGCCTGCCTGTTTGTCGCCGCAGGATGGGGATGCGCGGTGATGCTCGGCTACGATGGCATCATGCAGCGCATGTTTCGCTGGATGATCTGGGGATTCGGTTATTGGACGCTTTCGCTGTTTTCGGGCGAGGTCTGGTCGTATTCCGGCTGGGGAGTGCCGATGGTCTGGGAAGATGCTTCAACACTGACCGCTATCGCCACCTGGCTGTTCTATGTTGGCGTTATGCATATGCATCTCGGCGGCGTCTGGAGCCGTCGTGCACGCGCCGCAGCATGCGTGTTTGGTACCTTGCTGATCATCGTGCTGAATGGCGGACCGGATATGGGGCCTTTCCGTAACCCGCTGCCGATCGCGGGGTGGGCATGAGCTCGCTGCTTCTTCGCTGCTGGCGCGCACTGGGCAATATCCGCATTACCGTGATCGTCTGTTTTCTGCTGACCGCGAATCTGGGACTGGGGTATTTTTCTCTGCGCAATAACTTGGAACTGTTTGTGCCGATGAGCAATCTGGGCCTGTTCCGCTGGATCAGCACCTATGGCGCGGCTAATCCCAGGCATGCCGCCTGGTTTTTCGCCATGATCCTTCTGCTGGGCATATTGTCGGTCAATACCTTCGTCTGTACGACCGAGCGCGTTTTTCAGATTTGGGCGCGCCGCTATCCGGTGCGCGAGCTTCCGTTCCATTTTGCGCCGCACTTGATGCATTACGCCGTACTGATCATTCTTGGCGGCTATTTGTGCAGTTATCTGTTCGCCACCAGCGATACCGGGCATGCGCTGCGTCCGGGCCAGACGCTTCGTCTGGAAAACGGTCGCGTTACGCTGCGTTTTCTCGATTTCAAGCCGGAAATATTGCGCAGCAAACGGGTCGAATCCTTTGACGGCTATGTGATTCGGCCGAACGCCCGTCTAACGGTCAACGACGGCGGTCATGAATACCCGGCCGTGCTTAATTTCAATGCACCGTTGCGGGTCGCGGGATACGGTGTTTACCTGAGCGAGTTTCAGCCACGACGGCCGGGCGGCGGCATGGGGCGTTCGTATATTAACCTGACAGTGCGGCGCGATCCTTCGGCCGTGATTTACCGTTTTGGTATGGCGGTCTTCGTGCTTGGTCTTGGGCTTTATGTATTCGGACGCAAATTTAGAAAATAGGAGCAGAAAATACATGATGGAAAAATTCGGATTTTATAAATGGTTTGCCGGCCTGGTTATTGCCGCCGCGCTGGCAGGGTTTGGCGGTTGCCAAGGCGAAGCCGGCGATGCGGCGTCGAAACAGTCGTTTATGAATGTCGGCCAGTTTTCGGTGACGAAAAAGGAGGGCTATACCGAGGTGCTTGATGGCGCCGGCCGCAAATTGGCGCTGATTCCGCGCGGCGGTAAGGCGCCGGAAGGTTTTTCTCCGAGCAGCGTTGTTGAGGTGCCGGTGCGACGTGTCGTCGCCTATCGGGCGTTCGAGGTGGGCATCCTGGCGGCGCTCGGTGTCGCCGATACGCTGGTTGGCGTCACCGACCCGCGCGATAAGTGGCGGCGCGACGATGTTCGGCAGGGCTTCGATAGCGGACGCATCGTCTATGTGGGACAAAGTACGAACGTCGATTTCGAGCGTATCAAGGCGCAGCGCCCTGACCTGGTGATGACTTGGGATCCGTCGATCATCCCAATGCTTGACAGTCTCGGCATTCCTGCCGTCGTGACGACGACGCCAGTTGCTACCTGCCTCAATACGCATATGCGCTTTGTCGAATTCATCGCGCCGTTTTTCGGGCGCGAAGCGGAAGGACAGGCCTATTACGCTAAGGTTGCGGCCGCTTTGCAGGATATCCGCGAGCGCACCAAGGGGATGCCTCAGCCCAAGGTGATGTGGGGAGACATTTATGAGAAACGCGTCCTGGTCGAGCCGGGCAACGCCTGGGTTGCCGAACTGATCGGCCTGGCGCAGAGCGATTATCTGTTTAACGACATCTACGGCACTTCATGCATCGAAATTTCTACCGAGCGCTTTATCCACAGCGGCAAGGACGCCGATCTCTATTTCACTTATCGCACGCCCGAGCGGGGGGCGACCTCAAAGGCGGCGCTGGCGCGCTATAACCCGCTAATTGCGCAGATTCGCCCGCTGGGGCCGGAAGGGCATGTCTATGCACCGTTGCCGCTGTACATACAATCCTCCGACCGGCTTGACCAGATTCTTGTCGATATTTCGGCGATCCTGCATCCTCAGGCCTTCCCGCAGCACAAGATGCAGTTTTTCGTCGAACTGCCGGATACGGATCCGAAAAATGATGCCAGCCCGGGGGAAACGCAGCGTACATCCGAAAAAGCCCGCCAGGTCGGGGGAACCGAATCATGAACGTGCCCCTTTCGGCTGCGCATTCGCCACTGCTTGCCTCCTCCGGCCGCCGTACCGGCGTATTTGCCGTCCTTGCCGTTCTGCTTGCCGTGTTCATGATCCTTAATCTGCGCATCGGCTCGATTTCCTACCCGACGGGTGAGCTGCTGAATGCGTTGCTGCACCCGGGCGCAAGCGGCGATATTCACTACATCGTCTGGAACATTCGCCTGCCGCGTACGCTTTCGGCAGCGCTGGGCGGCGCTTTTCTGGCGGTGTCCGGCCTGCTGCTCCAGGTTTATTTCCGCAATCCGATCGTCGGACCTTTCATCCTCGGCATTTCCTCCGGCTCGACGGTAATGGTTTCGATCGTCATGCTGACCAGCATCGGGTTGGGTTTTTCTGGTTTCGCGCCTTATCTCAATACGCTTGCCGCGTGCATCGGCGCCTATGCCGTCACGGCGATCATCGTTGCCATTGCCGTGCGTGTGCGCAGCGGTGTGACCCTCCTGATCGCCGGCCTGATGATGGGCTATTTATGCGGGGCTTTTACCTCGATCCTCACTGCACTGGCCGAGAAGGAAAGCATCAAAGGGTTCGTGCTCTGGCAGATGGGCAGCTTTTCGGGCATGAAATGGGTTGAAGTCTGGGTCATGTTCATCGTCGGCGGCGCCATGCTGATCGGCGCCTATTTGATGAGCAAGCCGCTCAACGCGCTGCTTCTCGGTGAGGACTATGCCGCGTCGATGGGCGTCAATATCCGCCGCTGCCGTCTGCTGCTGCTTTTCCTTTCCTCCTCATTAGCTGCCCTGGTGACGGCGATGGCCGGCCCGGTTGCCTTCATTGGCCTGGCTGTGCCGCACATGGCGCGGCTGAGCCTGGGTACGTCCGACAATCGCCTGCTGGTGCCCGGCGCCTGTCTGCTCGGCGCGCTCGTCACCAGCCTGTGCGATCTGATCGCGCGCATGTGGCTTTCGCCGGTCGAATTGCCGCTGTCCGCGATCACCGCCTTCTTTGGCGCGCCGATCGTCATCTATCTGCTGCTGAAAAGGGGGATGAAATCGTGAGCGGCGAAAGTATCTTGCATAGCAAGGGCCTGTCTGTCGGCTACCGCGCGCCGGTGCTGCGTGAAGTCAATCTCGATTTCGGGAGCGGGCAGTTTATCGCCTTGCTCGGTCCTAACGGCGCCGGCAAGACGACGCTGCTGCGTACCTTGTCCCGTCATCTGAAGCCGCTGTCCGGTCGGATCGAAGTACTCGGACGTGATCTGGATACACTCTCCGCCTTGGAGCTTGCCCGGCTGGTCGCCGTCTGTCTGACCGATAATGCCAAGCCGCCGCTGCTTTCGGTCGACGAATTCGTTGCGCTCGGCCGCTATCCGCATACTGGCCTGATGGGGCGACTGTCGCCGCATGACGCCGAGATCGTCGAGCGTTCGCTGGCTGCCGTGACCGCCAGCGGACTGTCTGGCCGCCTGGTAGAACAGTTAAGCGACGGCGAACGGCAAAAAGTCGTGCTCGCCCGCGCGCTGGCGCAGGAACCGAAGCTGATGCTGCTCGACGAGCCGACTGCCCATCTGGATCTCAAGCATCGCATCGAAGTCATGGGCATCCTGCGCTCGCTGTGCCGTTTGCACGGCCTGACCGTGCTCGCTTCGCTGCACGACATCGATGTCGCCGCCAAGGTCTCCGACCGTGTGTTGCTCGTTCAGAATGGCGGTATCCGCGATTACGGCCTGCCCGAGACGGTGCTGACCAGCGAAACGGTCGCCGAACTTTACGGTTTTGGCGATGCCGATTTCGACCGCCATCTCGGCGGTATAGAATTCCGTGGAGACGGCAGCGCCGGCAGGGTTTTTGTCATTGCCGGGCGCGGTCGCGCCGCGCCGATCTTCCGCCTGCTAAGTAAAAAAGGGCTGGCGATCGAGGCCGGCCTGCTGCGTGACGGCGATCTGGATGCGTTCGTTGCCGCCGCGCTTGGCGCAAAAACCTATGTTCGCGCCGAGCCGGACGAACTGCCGGCTGGTGGCAACGGTTCGTCGCTGGAGGAAGCGGCGCAGGCGCTAACTGCATGCGATTTCATCGTCGACAGCGGTGTGCGCGATGCGGGGGCCGAGGCGCTGCGTCAGCGAGCTGCCGCCAGTGGCCTGCCCGTTTTCCGAGTCGCTGGCGGTGTAGAAAAGGACGGCATCACCTTGTCCGAGCTGTTGGCCGCCATTGACCGCCTGCCACGTTTCCAGCAGCAGGCCACTTAATGACGACCCTATTGATTAGGTTGAAAATGGACAAGTCGGACAAGTCTCAGAAGAACGCCGCGGGCAAAACAGCGGCCTTTTCCGCGCCTGCGCGGCGCGGCTACCCATTCTCGGCCATTCTTGCCCAGGAAGACATGAAACTCGCATTGCTGCTCAATGCCGTCAATCCGGCGATCGGCGGCGTCGTCGTGCGCGGAGAAAAGGGCACGGCCAAATCAACCGCCGCGCGTGGGCTGCGTGAACTTCTGCCGGCGCGTGCCGACGGTCATTCGCCCGCCTTCGTTGATTTTCCGCTGGGCGCAACCGAGGACATGGTGATCGGTTCGATCGATTTCGAGGGAGCGATCCGCGACGGTGCGGTGCGTTTCCAGCCCGGCATCCTGGCGCGCGCGCACGAAGGTGTTCTTTACATTGACGAAGTCAATCTGCTCGACGATCACCTCGTCGACAGCATCCTCGACGCTGCCGAAAGTGGTGAAAACATTGTGGAGCGTGAAGGGCAAAGCCTGCGCCATCCTGCACGTTTCATTCTGGTGGGCACCATGAATCCCGAGGAAGGCGAACTGCGGCCGCAATTGCTCGATCGTTTCGGCCTGGCCGTGTCCATTGTCGGTGAGCACGATGCGGCCTTGCGTGTCGAGCTGTTGAAAAGGCGCGAGGCCTTTGACGCCGATTCGGAGGCTTTCCGCGCTGCCTACAAAGAAGCGGAAAGTAGGCTTGGGCAGCGTATTGCCGATGCGCGCGAGCGTTTGGCCGAAGTCGCCATTGCCCGGCATCTCATGGGCTTTATCGCTGAAATCTGCACGCGCAACCATGTGGCCGGTCACCGCGCCGACATCGTGATTGCCCGTGCCGCCTGTGCCTTTGC
Source organism: uncultured Propionivibrio sp. (assembly GCA_938040985.1). Taxonomy (GTDB): domain Bacteria; phylum Pseudomonadota; class Gammaproteobacteria; order Burkholderiales; family Rhodocyclaceae; genus Propionivibrio. The sequence goes on along the minus strand of CALHZD010000078.1, from coordinate 5,417 downwards.
TGCCTGGGAAGGGCGCAGCGACGTCAATGCCGACGATATTCTGAAAGTGGCGCCGATGGCGCTGCTGCATCGCATGCGCGCCGGCGCACCGGACATGCCGCCTCCGCCACCCCCGCCGCCTCCGGAAATAGAGGAGCCGCCGGAAGAGGAAAACCAGGAAGAACAGAACGCAGATACACAGGGCGAGCAAAGCCCGGAAGAAGCGCCGCCTGAGGAAGCCTCGCCGCCGCCGGACGGGGATACGTCGGCGGAAACCTCTCCGCCGTCTGATGCGCCACCCGATGCCCCGGATGACGGTAAAGCGGCGCAGGATGCTGGCGCTGACGATTCGTCTGACGAGGTGCAGGAAGTCGGCCAAACCTTTTCCGTGCGCCAGATTCGCCGGGCCGTGAAGGATCAGATCCTGCGCACCGGCTCGGGGCGCCGTTCGCGGACACGTTCGGCCAGCAAGCAGGGGCGTTACATCAAGAGCACCGCGCGCCGCCAGGGGCGCAATGACCTGGCGCTCGACGCGACGCTGCGCGCTGCTGCGCCGTATCAGAAAATCCGCCGGGCGCGGGCCGATGCGCGGATACAGAAGATGGCCGTCATTGTTGCAAACGAGGATATCCGCGAAAAAATCCGCGAGCGACGGATCGGCAATTTTCTGCTCTTCGTTGTTGACGGTTCCGGTTCGATGGGCGCACAGCGCCGCATGGTCGAAACCAAGGCGGCAATCATGAGCCTGTTGCTTGATGCCTACCAAAAGCGTGACAAGGTGGCCATGGTTGTCTTTCGCGGCCGCACTGCCCAGGTTGTGCTGCCGCCGACCAATTCGGTCGAACGCGCCGCGCGCCTGCTGGCCGATCTGCCAATCGGCGGCCGCACGCCGCTTGCCGCCGGATTGGCCGAGGCTGCCGGTGTCCTGCGTCGGGTATTGCGCAAGGAACCGAACATCATGCCGCTCGTCATCGTGATGACCGACGGTCGCGCCAATGCCGCGCTGGGCGAGGGGGTGCCGCGTGACGAGGCGCTACGCATTGCGCTGGCGCTGCATGAACGGTTTGAGACCACACAATTCGTCGTCGTTGACACCGAAGCGCCAGGCGTCGTGCGCCTGGAACTTGCCCGGCAACTGGCCGGCGTGCTGGGCGCCTCGTATTTCAAAGTCGAGGATCTTCGCGCCGAAGATCTTGTTTCCATTGCAAAGGAGCATCGCGCGTGAGTAACACGGAACCTGTCCATAAAACCTTGTATCCCTTCGTCGCCATTGTCGGCCAGGAAGCCCTCAAGAAGAGCCTGATCCTCAACGTCATCAATCCCGGGCTTTCCGGGGTGCTCATCCGTGGTGAGAAGGGCACGGCCAAATCCACGGCCGTGCGCGCACTTGCCGAACTGCTGCCGGAAATCGACGTGGTCGACGGTGATCCTTTTCAGAGCGATCCGCACGATCCGCGCGCTATGGCGCCGGAGGTCTATGCCCGTTACCAGGCCGGCGAGACGCTGCCGGTACGGCGGCGCAAAGTACGCGTCGTCGAACTGCCGGTTTCGGCCACCGAGGATCGCGTCATCGGCACGATCAATCTGGAAACGGCGCTCAAGGAAGGGCGGCGGACAATCGAACCGGGACTGCTGGCCGCCGCACACCGCGGCATCCTCTACATGGACGAAGTCAATTTACTCGACGATCATGTCGTCGACGTACTGCTCGACTCGGCGGCGATGGGCGTCAATACCATCGAGCGGGAAGGCGTGAGCCTTTCGCATCCGGCGCGGTTTACGCTGATTGGCACGATGAATCCGGAGGAGGGCGAGTTGCGCCCGCAATTACTCGACCGCTTTGGCCTGTGCGTGCACGTCGAAGGGCTGAACGACCCGGCGCAGCGCGTCGAAGTCGTCAAGCGCCGCACGGCTTTTGAGGACGATCCGGAAGCCTTCGCCGCTCGCTGGGCAGATGAAACCGAAAAAATGCGCGCAGCGATTGCTGCGGCGATCGCGCGCTATCCGCACGTACAGGCTGACGATGCCATTCTTTATGCTATCGCCGAGCGCTCGCTAAAGCTTGGCGTCGATGGCCATCGCAGCGACATCATCATGCTCAAGGCAGCTAAGGCGCTTGCCGCCTGGGAAGGGCGCGAGCAGGTGACAGAACAAGATGTCGATGGCGCTGCTGCGCTGGCCCTGGCGCATCGTATTCGTCGCAAGCCCTTCGAGGACATTCTGGCGCCTGCATCATCTTGACGGAACGTGCAAAAGGCGCCAGGTGAAACGTCTGCCGGGATTCGGCCGGTGCGTTTTAAATCGGACGAATACGCTGTTTCGGCGTCGGGCAAGGTTTTTGTTCTTCATAAAATGATTGTTTCTGACAATTTGCAAAGAACACTATGGCGCGCGCATGCTGTTAAACAGCATCGACCCGCCCGCCGTGCCGAGGGCGCTTTTATTCCACATCGGGCGCAATGGCAAGAGAAAATTTACGGCCGCCCGAATTTCTATCGGTCCGATATGGATTCTGAAAGGGCGGGCGATTGAAAACTCTGCACAAGGATCCGTAAGGAAAACAAAAGCATGCAGATGAAAACTTCATCGCCGGAAATATGCCGCGCTGCAACGGGACTGAGGTTCTTGGTTGTCTGGGCGACGACGCGCTGCCAGTTGCGTTGCCGCTACTGCTACATGAGCGCTGGTGATGTGCCTGAGATCGACCTCGATCCGGAAGTTTTTGTCACGGCCGCGAGCAATCTTGGCGTGAATGCCAGCACCGAAATCCAGATTGCCGGTGGCGAGCCGCTACTTGTTCCCGATGTCGTTGAAGCGATCGTTGAGCGGGCGCGCCGATTGGGCGTCACGCGGATCAGTGTACAAACCAACGGCGTGGCTGTTGATGAGTGTTGCATTGCGCTTATCCAGCGTTACCGGCTTGGCATTGGCGTCAGCCTTGATGGGCCGCCGGCTGTCAATGAGCGTGTGCGCGGCCGCAGCGCCGATGTGCTGCGCGGGCTGGCGCGCCTGGAAGCCGCCGGCATTCCCTTTGGCGTGACGGCGGTGGTCAGCCGCGATAATGTCGACGCTTTGCCCGATCTTGGTTTGCTGCTTGCCGGGTTCAGCCAGGCGCGTTCATTGGGGTTGGACATTCTGCGGCCGGCCGGACGCGCCCAGGAAACAGATCTTGCCGCGCCCGCCGCACTGCGTCGCGCATTCGTTGCGCTTTCCGAACGGCTTGCCTGGGCCAACCGCCTTCGCCGTACGCCGATCCGTCTGCGCGAGCTGGCCGCCGCCGACTGCGGAGGCGCTGCCGGTTATTGCCCAAGCGAATTTGGACTGGGCGCCGCACTGACCGCGGATGGCGAACTCTATCCGTGCGCATCGCTGGTTGGTCGTCCGGAATATTTTTGCGGCGTCGCCGCGGCGCCGGATTACGCCCGCCTGCATATCGGTTTGCCCGCCGACACCTCGGCCTGCGGCAGTTGCGCAGCTACCGGATGCCGTGGCCGCTGCCCCTCGCTCGCGCTGCTCTCGCCACGTGCCGGAAAGCTCGACTGTCTGATGCGTTTGGCGATCAATCGTCCGCCGTCGCTGACGGGCAAGCGCGTCATTCCTGTTCATCTGTCCGCTCGCGCCCCCTGAAACCACGGTACGCCAAAAAACTATCGGTATAAGGAAACCATGCTATTGAAAACCTACTTTGGTGCAATTGAACTGCATCGCAACGATAAATTTGTCGCTCTGCGCTTTCGTACGCCGCATCGCGTGATTTCGACCTGTCTGGAAAATGGGGGCATCGCGGATGATCTTGATCTTGTCTATAACCATCAGTCATGCGAACCGGCAGGCTCTCTGTCTCTCCTTCCTTCTAAGGCTGTCCTCGATCATCCCGATCTGTATGCCGCCGTCTTGCTCGAACATAATGGCTTTAAGGGCATGCGCGCGGCACAGCTGAGCACCGCCGCCAATATGAGCAACCTTGCCGTTGTGTTGAAGGAGTATCGTGATATTGCCGTTCTGGCGGTTGCAACAGGCGGCGTTGGAGGCAATGCCGCCCGCGTTGGCGACCCGGCTTCCGGTTATGAGTTTGATGGACGTTATGAGCCGATTACGCGTAAGCAGCCGCCGGCACAGGGGACCATCAACGTCATGATTGCGCTCAATCAGCCGATGATCGGCGGCGCCCTGGTGCGCGCCGTGATGACGGCGACGGAAGCCAAGACAGTGGCTTTGCAGGAACTGTCCGTGCCGTCACGCTATTCACCGAATCTGGCGACCGGAACCGGGACGGATCAGATTGCTGTCTGTGTCCCGCGCGATGAGCGCAGACAGCCGTTACGTGATGCCGGGCATCACACGACCGCCGGCGAACTGATTGGCAAGGCGGTGCATCAGGCAATCAAGGAAACGCTGATATTCCAGAACGGAATGCATCCCGCTGAGTGCTGTTCCTGCTCGCGATTGATGGAGCGCTTTGGCTTTCCCGGCAATGCGCTGATCGAAGCGGTACTGCCGCTGCTTTCCGAAGACGCCCGCGGCATTTTGCGTCTCGTTCCGCAGCTGCTCGATCGCGATCCGCCGGTGGCGCTTGCAGTCGCCGCGCTGGCCCATGTCTGCGACCAGATTGGCTGGGGAATGGCGCCCGCATTGTGCGGCCGTGAAGTCATGATCTGCCATGGCGCACAAATCGCTGTGGCCGCATCGGGGCGATACGATCGCTGGGAGCACTTCTATCGTGTTCTGGCTGAGCGCTGCGCTGCTGCCGGCCGCGATGATCCTGCGTTTATTGTGCCTCAGGCGCTGGGACTTGGTTATTCGGAAAAGTGGGTGCGCCAGCAAGATTTACTGACGGAAGTCGAGGAAAAAATCCGTAGTTCTTCGACAGATGGCAGCCATCATGAATGAGCAATGGCTGCTTATGAGGAAACGATGATCCGTATTGAACGGGTTTATAAACGTTATGGTACGCGTGTCGCGCTTGATGGCATTAGCCTGAGCATCGGCGCCGGAGAAACATTCGGGCTGCTGGGGCCGAACGGTGCGGGCAAAAGCACGCTGATCGGTTTGCTGGCAACGCTCAAACGACCGGATTCCGGACGGATCTCAATTGGCGGCCATGATGTTTTGCGTGACCGTGACCACGTCCGCCGGCAGATTGGCCTGGTGTTCCAGGAAAACAATCTGGATCGGGAATTAACCGCGCGGCAGAACCTTACTTTCCAGGCCCGTCTGCATCGTCTGGAAAAACCGGCCGCCATCGTCGCGGATATGCTCAGACGCCTTGGTCTGGAAGAACATGCCGACCGACCCGCAGAAGAGTTTTCCGGTGGTATGCGCCGACGTCTCATCATCGGGCGCGCTCTTCTCACCGCTCCCCGCGTTCTGTTGCTTGATGAACCGACGACTGGCCTTGATCCGGCCATTCGCCACGAATTATGGTCGCTCATCCGGGA
>CALHZD010000077.1 GCA_938040985.1 uncultured Propionivibrio sp. | reverse complement strand
GGGCTGCTGGGCTGCTGGGCTGCTGGGCTGCTGGGCTGCTGGGCTGCTGGGCTGCTGGGCATAATTATACCTTAACTTGTTGATTCAAAATAATTTTTTCATGTTTTAGCCCTGGATTTGCATGGCTTTTTTCAGCGTTTTGGCGCGCGTCAAGCCTGGGGCCAAAAAAAGCGGTGGGCTGGTTTGCCGGCGCACCGCTTGGGTTTCATGGGGCAGGGGCCAGGCGTTTACGCCAGCTTCTCGGCCACCCACCCCTGCACGCTGTGCAGTGCGGCGGGCAGTTTGCTGGCATCGGTGCCGCCGGCCATGGCCATGTCGGGCTTGCCGCCGCCTTTGCCGCCGACCTGCTGGGCGACGAAGTTGACGAGTTCGCCCGCCTTGATTTTGCCCACGCGGTCTTTGGTCACGCCGGCGGCCAGTTGCACTTTGTCGCCCTCCACGGCGGCGAGCACGATGGCGGCGGTTTTGAGTTTGTCCTTGAGTTTGTCCAGCGTCTCGCGCAGGGTTTTGGCGTCGGCCCCGTCCAGCCGCGCGGTCAGCACGTTGACGCCGCCGACATCGACGGCCAGGGCGGCAAGTTCGTCGCCTTGCGAGGCGGCCAGCTTGCCCTTGAGCATGGCAATTTCTTTTTCCAGCGCCCTGACATGGTCAAGCGTTTGCTGCAGGCGGCCTTCCAGATCGGCGGCAGGCGTATGCAGGGCGGCAGCGGCGGCTTGCACGGTGCTTTCGGTCGCCTGCACCCAGTGCAAGGCATTGAGGCCGGTGATGGCTTCCACGCGGCGGATGCCGGCAGCGACGCCGGCTTCGGCCACAATCTTGAATAGACCGATATCGCCCGTGCGCGCCACATGCGTGCCGCCGCACAATTCGCGGCTTTCTCCAATATCGAGCACGCGCACGGTGTCGCCGTATTTTTCGCCAAAGAGCATCATGGCGCCGGTTGTGCGAGCCTCATCGATAGTCATGAGGCGCGCCCGAGTGGCGGTATTGGCGAGGATTCCGGCATTTACGCGGCGCTCGACTTCGGCGATCTGCTGCGGCGTGACGGGCGCGCCGTGCGTGAAGTCGAAACGGGTTTTATCCGCATCGACCAGCGAGCCTTTTTGCTGCACATGATCGCCCAGCACTTCGCGCAGGGCCTTGTGCATGAGGTGAGTGACGCTGTGGTTGCGCATGGTGGCGGCGCGGCGCGCGGCATCGACCTGCGCCTGCACGGCATCGCCTACCTTGAGCACGCCCTGTGTGAGCACACCGTGATGGCCGTGCACGCCGGCCTTGATTTTTTGCGTGTCGGCCACATCAAACACCACACCGGGGGCGGCGAGCCGGCCGGCATCGCCCACCTGGCCGCCGCTTTCGGCGTAGAAAGGCGTGGTGTCGAGCACGACCACGCCGGCCTGCCCCGCTTTCAGTTCGTTCGCGCTGGCGCCATCAGCGTACAGCGCAACGACGCGGCAAGCGTCGTGAGCCATTTCCTCGTAACCGGTAAAGATGCCCGCTTCGCCGTCGTATTCGAGCAGCTTATCCATCTTGAACTTGCCGGCGGCGCGGGCACGGGCGCGCTGGGACTGCATTTCGCGCTCAAAACCGTCTTTGTCCAGATCAATGCCCAGCTCACGCGCCATATCGGCGGTCAGGTCGTAGGGAAAGCCGTAGGTGTCGTATAGCTTGAAGATGTGCTCGCCGGGCATGATGAGCTTGCTGTTGGCGATGTTGGCTTTCAGATAGGTTTCAAGCGCAACGGCAAATGGGCGTTTATCTTCGGCTTTGGGCTGGTCGGCGTTATCCAAAACGTCTTTCAAATCGACAACCAGTTTTTCGTTAAGACGGCCGGTTTCCCGCGTGGAGAGGACAACCTGCTTGCGCCCGGCTGCACTGCGCGAGACGGCAAAGAATTCAATATCATCTGCCGTTTCCAGTTTCAGCGGTTCTTCCATACCTTCGGCGGGCAGCAGGCTTTCGAGTTTCAGGAACTTCATACCCGCCAGCACTTTGTTAAACAACTCCATGCCGTTTTCCAGCGTTTCGCCAAAACGCACTTCTTCGTCGCGCAGCGCTTCCATGATGCGGGTTTGCTGCTCTTTCAGGTGCGGGTAGGCGCTGCCCATTTCCTGCACCAGATCAGGCACAAGTTTATAGAAGAAAGGCTGCTTCTGCCCCAGCTTGTAGCCGTGGCGGATGGCGCGGCGGATGATGCGGCGCAGCACGTAGCCGCGGCCTTCGTTGCTGGGAATGACGCCGTCCGCAATCAGAAAAGCGCAAGCGCGGATGTGGTCGGCAATCACTTTCAGGCTGGGCACGTCCTGGCTGTAGGGCACGCCGGTTTCGCGCGCGGCGGCCTGAATCAGTTTTTGGAACAGGTCAATTTCGTAATTGCTGTGCACGCCCTGCAAAATGGCAGCCACGCGCTCCAGCCCCATGCCAGTATCCACGCAGGGCGCGGGCAGTTTGGTGACACTACCGTCTTCGTGCATTTCAAACTGCATGAAGACGTGGTTCCAGATTTCGATGAAGCGGTCGCCGTCCTCATCGGGGCTGCCGGGCGGGCCGCCAGGGATGTGCGGGCCGTGGTCGTAAAAGATTTCGCTGCACGGGCCGCAGGGGCCGGTGTCGGCCATCATCCAAAAGTTGTCGCTTTTGTATTTGCCGCCCTTGTTGTCGCCAATGCGAATCACGCGCTCGGGCGGCAGGCCGATGACTTTCGTCCAAATGTCATAGGCCTCGTCGTCTTCGTGGTAGACGGTGGCGAGCAATCGATCGGGCGGCAGGCCATACACCTGGGTCAGCAGTTCCCAGCCCCATTGCAGGCTTTCTTTCTTGAAGTAGTCGCCAAAGCTCCAGTTGCCCAGCATCTCGAAGAAGGTATGGTGGCGCGCCGTGTAACCGACGCTTTCCAGGTCATTGTGCTTGCCGCCCGCGCGCAGGCAAGCCTGCACGCTGGTGGCGCGTTTGTAAGGGCGTTTGTCGGTGCCGAGAAACACGTCTTTGAACTGTACCATGCCGCTGTTGGTGAACATGAGCGTGGGGTCGTTGGCGGGCACGAGTGAGCTGGAAGCGACAATCTGATGCCCTTTGGATTCAAAAAATTTAAGGAATTTTTCGCGGATTTCAGCGCTTTTCATTGATTTTTCCCGAGACGGAAGAAGGCGTTACGGAAGAAGCATGAGGGTTGCAGATGGGTTGCAGATTCTAACACTGCCGAATGGCTCCGCCCATGCCACCCACGGCGACGGCGCGCAGCAACCGGGCAAAAAAAAAGGATTAGGCCACGCTGGCACAGCGCCAACAAAAACCCCGCCACACGGGCGGGGTTTTCAACCCGGACGCAGCCACCGGCGAGGCGATCGGGCGAAGTGAAAGCGGGCTTATTTGCGGCGCTTGCCCTTTGCCGGTGCACGTGCGCCCGCAGACGACAGCGCTTGCGTCCGCGCCACGGCGTTATCCAGCGCTTCCTTGGCCGGTTTGCGATTTGCCCAGACGGCTTCCAGCTCTTCGTCGATCACGATACGCATCCGTTCGTTCTGCGCCGGACGCAGCTTCGGCATAACGGCATGCTGGCTCAACTGCCCTTCCGCCACGCTCAGCGCCGCCATATCCTGGTTCAGCAGACGGCTGGAGGCAGTCGCCTTGGCCACGGGTGTCAGCGGCAGGAAACCGCCGGCCGTCGTCATGTTAATCTGCACTTCCGGGCTGAGCAGATAGTTCACAAACTGTGCGACACCGCGGGTTTCCGCAGGGCTGAGTTTGTCGAGCGCCCACAGTGAGGCGCCGTCGGCCAGCGTGTTTTTCGGCGCGCCATAAACATCATCGTGATACGGCAACGCAGAAACGCCTGCTTCGACCGTCTTGTTCGCCAGCAGCTGCGGATAGAGCGAGGAGGTGCTGGTCAGCATTGCGCATTCGCCGCTGGCAAAGCGCTTATCGCCCTCGTCGCGGCGACCGGCCGGATGGAAATAATTGGCTTTAACCCAGGAAGCCATCATGGCGATGTGCTTGACCTGCGGCAGGCTGTTGAACATCGGCCGTCCTTTGGCATCGCTGACGCTGACGCCGTCCCAAGCGCTCAGGTTATCGATAAATACCCACACCGGCCATGAAGTCGTGAAGGGGCAGGTGACGCCCGAAGCGTACAGGGCGCCCGCCGTATCCTGCATCTGCTCCCAGGTCTTCGGCGGCGTGTCGGGATTCAGGCCCGCCTTGCGAAACGCGGCTTTGTTGATATAGAGCACCGGCGTCGAAAATGCCAGCGGCAGGGCCGACAACTGGCCGCGTCCATCGACCAGGCCTTCGCGCAAGGCAGGCGAGAGCTTACGGGCATCGAACGGGATTTTGGCCGCCTTCATGATCGCATGCAGCGGTTTGAAGTGCGCACGCTGTGCGACGAACTGTTCCCGTTCGGCGCTCGTCACCAGATTCAATTGTTTGGGCGCTTCGCCCGCCGCGCGGCGCACCAGCGTCACCCGCACGTCTTTATGCTGATTGTTGAACGCATCGATCAGGGGCATGATGCGTGCCACGCGATCTTCTTCGAGCTGATGGCCGAGCGCAATTTCAGCCGGGCCGCCTGCCGGCGCAGCAGCGGCTGGCGCTTTACGAGGCGCTTTGGCCTTGCCACGCGCCGGCGCAGCAATCAGTGAGGAAGAAAAGACAAAGGCGCCCAGCGTCGTCAGCGAAATTGCCAGCCATGTTTTACGCATTTTTTATTCCTTCAGAATGAAAGTCGTCATTATAAGTACGTAGGCATCGCTTGTCCGCTCCCAAATGACATAGCAGCGGCGTGTGCGTCGCCAGCCGGATACACTATGTCTATGCGTGTATAATCCATCGCCTATGTCTATGTATTTGCATCATTTACCTACAGGCGCTCCCGATGCGGTTTGATGAACTCGGCCTCGCGCCAGAACTCCTGAAAGCCATTTCCGACGAAGGTTACACGCAGCCGACGCCGATCCAGGCGCAAGCCATCCCCATCGTCCTTTCCGGACGCGATCTCATGGGCGGCGCCCAGACCGGCACGGGAAAAACAGCGGCATTTGCGCTGCCGCTTCTGCAACGCATTCTGCCTTTCGCCAGCAGCAGCCCCTCACCCGCGCGCCATCCCGTACGTGTGCTGATTCTTGCGCCGACGCGCGAGCTGGCCATTCAGGTCTACGAGTCTGTCGTGACTTACGCCAGATATTTGCCGATCCGCAGTCTATGCACTTTCGGCGGTGTCGACATCAAGCCGCAGATCGAAGAAATCCGCCGCGGGGTCGAAGTGCTTGTCGCCACTCCTGGCCGCCTGCTCGATCTGGTCGAGCAAAAATGCCTGAATTTTGGCCAAGTACAGGCGCTGGTGCTCGACGAAGCCGACCGTATGCTCGACATGGGCTTCATCCCCGATGTCACGCGTATCATCAAGCTGCTGCCGGCGCAGCGGCAGAGCCTGTTGTTCTCGGCCACTTTTTCGGAAGAAATCAAAAAGCTCGCCGATAAAATGCTCCGCATGCCGACGCTGGTCGAAGTGGCACAGCGCAACACGGTATCGGAAACCATCGAACATCGCGTGCACCCAGTCGCGGCCACCGCCAAACGCGCACTGCTCGTCAAACTGCTGCGTTCGAAAGAGTTCACGCAGGTGCTGGTCTTCACACGAACGAAAATCGAGACCAACCGACTTGCCCGGGAACTTCAGCGGGCCGGCATCGCCGCCGATTCGATCCACGGAAACAAGAGCCAGACCGATCGCCTGAAAGCGCTCGAATCCTTCAAGGAAGGCACGACGCACGTACTCGTCGCCACCGACGTTGCCGCCCGCGGGCTGGATATTGACGATCTGCCGCATGTCATCAACTACGAGCTGCCGCATACGCCCGAAGACTATATCCACCGCATCGGCCGCACCGGGCGCGCCGGCAAGCACGGCACCGCCGTTTCCCTGGTCACGGCCGATGAGGTGCGTTATCTCATCGACATCGAAAAGCTCATCAAAAAGCCCATCGAGCAGATCATCATTCCCGGTTATGAACCGGATGAGGACTATGAATACCCGCCGAGCGGAAAGAAAAAACGCTCGCCGCGCACGGCCGGTCATGAAGCATCCGCCCCAGTATCGACGCGCGGGCGCCGCGCGATCAAGGCATCCGGAACACCAGCGCCGACCAGCACGATCGCTCCCGACGGCTTTGACTTCAGCAAACCCTACGAACCTAGGCAGAGCGCACCGTCGGCCGCCGGGCAAACACGGGCATCCGCCGCCCCCGGTTTTGACCGGAAGCGCAAACCGCTCGCCGCGCTATTGGGCGGTCAACGCTCGCCCAAGAAGGCCAATTCCGGTCAAAATTCCAACTAAAATTCCGGCCAATAATCAAACCGGCGAGATTGACGGCGGCCGGACACTGCGCCGTTCCGACCGTGGCATTTCCCCAGCAGCCAGGGGCAGAGCCGCTTCGCAAGGTTATTTTTCCCGCCTTTTCCAGCTATCCCGGCCGGCGATCTTCCGCTTATTTCGGATTATTTCGCGCTACCGGTTTATGCCGCCTGGAAGATTTGGAAGTTCCCCTGCGTTTGCGGGAGTCCGCCGGGCGTGCGGGCGACGGATTCCCCACCAATTTGAGCACCGCCACCGAGACATTGTCACCGACGCCCTGCGCTCGCACCCTCGCCTGGGCAATCAGCGCATCACACGCCCTGCGCGCGGATAGCCTGGCGATGGCCAGGCCAAGCTCCGCGTCCGTAAAGTGATCCCAGAGGCCGTCCGAACACAGCAAAAAAGCATCTCCCGCGCGCAGATCGGTCGCTTCTCCATAATCGATATACGGCGCTTCAACGCCGCCCAGCGAAGTCACAAGCACATTGCGGCGGGGATGTTTTTCCGCCTCGTTCGGCGAAAGCAAACCGTTCGCCACCAGAAATTCGACATAAGAATGATCCGTTGTCCTGGACAGCAGACGCTTCCCGCGAAAATGGTAGAGGCGGCTGTCGCCACAATGCGCCCAGGTCGCCTTATTGGCTTGCAGCAGCAGCATCACGGCCGTGCTGTGCGGGTCTTTTTCATTGACGAAGCGCAAGGCTTTGATCAGCATGTGCGCTTCGTTGATATTGGCCTCAAACAGCTGCTGCGGGGATTCGTGGCGTACAAAATAACGCTCGAAATTGCCGCGTGCCGTATGGATCACCTGCTGTGCCGCAAGCGCCCCGCCCGCATGGCCGCCCATGCCATCCGCCACAACGGCCAGCACGACGTCACCGCTCGGGTGCGACAGCAGCGCCACACGATCCTGTTGTTCGGCGCGGTCGCCCTGATGCTGCGCAACGCAGGCATCAATACTAATCGCCGTCTGCTTTTTTAACATCTTCCTGCATATTCATCGAGTCGGTATCCGCACCGATACCTTCCGCTATAATCGGATCACGGTATGAGACACCGCTTTTTTCTACCGTCCTCCATCTATTTTCCTTGGGAATACTCCTATGAGCAACCGTCTCTCACAAATTGTCACCCGTACCGGCGATGCCGGCACCACTGGCCTCGGCGATGGGTCGCGCGTCCCCAAAGACTGCCAGCGCATCGACGTCATCGGCGAGGTCGATGAACTCAACTCGACGCTGGGCGTACTGCTTGCCGAAGATCTGCCGGAAGCCATCCGCCAGCCCTTGCTGCAAGTGCAGAACGACCTGTTTGATCTGGGCGGCGAAATCTCCATTCCCGGCTATGCCACCATCGGCGAAACGCACATTCTGCGCCTCGAACAACTAGTCGCTGACTTTAACGCCGAACTGCCGCCGCTCAAAGAATTCATTCTGCCCGGCGGCACGCGCGCCGCAGCGCTGGCACACCTTGTCCGCTCGGTTTGCCGCCGCGTTGAGCGCCGCGTCGTCAGTCTCGGTAACAACGAGCCGCTTTCCGAATACGCGCGCAAATACCTCAACCGCCTGTCCGATCTGATGTTCATCATCGGTCGCACGCTGAACCGGGCGTCCGGCCGCGGCGATGTGCTCTGGGTCCAGCACAAGCCCGCCGCCAAACCATAACGGCGACACAGCACCCAAGCCGCCGGCCGGTTCAACGGCCGGACTGGCGGCAACCCGCTTCATCCGGAAAGTAACGCGCGCAAAAATCGCATCCGCGGGTCGGCAGCCATTCGGGAATGCGGTAAAAGCGCTCGCGGATTCGCCGCAGCACGCGGCTATGATAGGCCGGATAATCGAACCCCTGCCCCAGAACCATCCAGTAGCGCGCACCGAGCACAGTGAAATCGTGTACCGTGACCTGACGAAAGTACGGCGCATAGTCTTCCGGCGGCGGCGCGCTTTTGCGCAGGATGAGCACATTGCGTCCCTGTTGCGCGCGCCAGTCGGTCACGAAATCATCCTGACGCGCATAAACCGAGCCTTCGCCGAACACGGCGAAATGACGCCCCGCGTGGTAGGCCAGCGTGGCCGCTGAGGAATAACCATCCGTGGCGAACAGATACTCATGCGCATAGGGCGCCAGGCGCTCGAGAAGCGCATCGCTGCGCGCGGCCAGCACCATGCCGTCGTACCATTTCGTCTTTTGCCAGAGCTGGAGCGGCGCCAGCATGATGGCCGCAAAAACCAGCATATGCAGCCCGGCAAAAGCGGCTGACCAGCGCAACAAACGTCTTTTCCCCGCGTCCGGCGCAATGAGCGCCGCCAGCACCGCCAGGAGCGGCATAAACGCCAGCAGCCAGTGCAGGCCCACTTTGCGAAACAGCGACATCGCGGCAAAAATGACCAGGGGCGCCAACGCCAGCCAGAATGGCGCACCTTTGGCGTCCGCCGCATCTGGGACGTCCCGGGCATCCGCCACTCCATCTAGCGTGCAGACGGCCTGCAATGCGCGACGTTGCCGCCAGATCACCCAAATGACCCACGGCGTCGCCAGATACAGCACGGAAACGAGATAGAGCGCCGGACTGATCAGATTCAGCCCGACATTCGTTTGCCGATTGATGAAATTGAACAGGAGATTGGCCCAGCAATGCCCGCTGTTCCACCAGAGGTTGTAGATCGGCGCGGGCAGCGCAGCGGCCAATATGGCCAGAAAGCCCAGCCAGCGCCCTCGATCGCGACGGCGAAACACAATATGAAAAGCATAGGCGACGCCCAGCAGCGCCGCAAAGTACTTGCCGAGAAAGGCCAGTCCCAACAGGCCGCCTGCCACCGCCTGCCAGGCAATCGCCGCGCCATTTGCGCCAATTGCCCGGTATGTCCGGCGCGCAGCGCAGCGCAGCGCTGTAACATACGCCAGCATCGACAGCAGCGAGAACAGAACGACCGGCGTGTCGGTGGTTATCAGTACGTTCCAGACATTCGCCGGTTGCAGCAATACCAGCCAGGCGGCAAGATTTGCCCGCGCATCGCCCCACGGGCGCGCCAGATGCCAGCCTCCCCAGGCCAGCAGCACGGGCAGCAGCGCCGAAGGCAGGCGCAGCGCCCACTCTGCGCGCGACAGCGCCAGCAAAGCGCTCATCCACCAGCCGACCATGGGCGGATGATCATAATATCCGCCCGCTGGATGCTCCCCCCAGAGCACGAAATACGCCTCGTCGCCTGTCATCGGCAACACGGCCGAAAACCACAGGCGGAAAGCCAGCAAACCAGCCAGCCCGTACCACGGCGCACCAAAAAAAGTGATTGCTTTAGCTTTCTTCATTCAACGGTCGGCCAGCTTGGCGATTGCCGGCGATATTTCGGCAAACACGCCGGAAAAAACGGCGTGGGCGCAAAGTTTCTGCAATTTCGCCGGACAGCATGGACATCCTATCCGAGCCTACATTGCTTCTAGCGTTTCTTTGACGGTGAATTGTCTTCCTTGGGCGATGGTGCAATCTCTTGGCGCACCGCCTCAACCAGACCATTGAGATCGCCGCCTTTCATGCCGATCTCGCCTAATACGGCATCGAGAATCGGCTGCTGCGCACGATAAGCCAACGCCGCCGAAACCGCCTGCTCGGCAAGATTGCCGCTGCCGGTAGAAGCCGCCTCGCCCGCCGCGCCACGGCCGCCACGATTCAGGCCGTCGACCTGGACAATCTTGATACCGTCGATTTTTTCCATCGGCTTCACCGACGCCATAATGATTCCGGGCAAGGCATCGAGTAGCTTCATCTTGATTTGCATGGCAATCTGCTCGGCCGCCAGCGTATTCAGTGCGGCATTGCGCATTTCGATGCCGTTGGCCTCGACCTGATACTGAACCTGCTGCGCTTCGGCTTTGATCTTGACCGCCTCGGCATGATTTTCTGCGGCATCTTTTTCCGCCTCGGCTGCAATGCGAATGCCGATGGCGCCCTGTTGCGCCGTCTGCTCGGCGGCAACGATAGCAATCTGCCTTTCGCGCTCGGCAATCGCCACTTCGCGCGCCGTCTTAACCTCTTCCTCGGCGCGCGCGGCCAAAGCGCGCGCTTCATTGGCCTGCTTTTCGGCCTCAGACTGCGCCTTCGATTTCTCGGCGATAGAAATCAGTTTGTCCTGATCGGCAAGCGTCGTCCGCTTTTCCTGTTCGATCTTCGCCACCTTCACTTCGCGGTCGGCCTCGATCTGGCGCTGCTGAACCGCACGATCCTTTTCGACCTCCGCCTCCTGCACCAAACGCTCGGCGTCGATCTTGGCCTGCTTCGCCTCGCGCTCGCGCTGCGCCGTCACCGCCGCCACTTCAGCCGCCTGCTGGGCATGGCGCTCTGCCACCTCTTGTTGCTGCTGCAAGGTGGCAAACGTCTCTTCTTTTTCGATATTGAGCTTGAGCTGGGTCGCCTCGTAGTTTTTCTGGGCGATCGCCACCGACGTATCCTGTTCGATTTCGTTGCGCTCCTTGGCACGTTGCTGCGTCTGTTGCGTCAGCTTGGTCAGGCCTTCGGCATCAAAAGCGTTCTGGGCATCAAAGAATTTGATCGGTGTCTGATCAAGACGTGTCAGGCTGACCGATTCAAGTTCCAGGCCATTTTTCAGCAAATCCTCGGAGACGGCATTCTGCACCGCCTGAATGAAATCGGCGCGCTTGTCGAGCAACTGGTGCATGCTCATTGAAACCGCCGCGGCGCGCAGCGCATCGACAAACTTGTCTTCGACCAGCTCCTTCAGCGAATTGGGCGCCATGGTTCGTTGCCCCAGCGTTTGCGCTGCATTGGCAACGCCTTCCGAACTGGGGATGACACGCACGAAGAAGGCGGCAACGGCGTCGACACGCAGACGATCAAGCGTAATCAGGCTGTCCGCTCCGGCGCGGGACGCTTCGAGCTTGAGGGTATTCATATTGATGTGCACGATCTCATGGAAGACCGGAAGCACAATGGCGCCGCCGTCCATGACGACCTTTTGTCCGCCCAGCCCCGTCCGCACAAAAGCCAGCTCCTTCGAAGCACGCTGATAAAGGCGCGAAAGCACTAAACCGACAAGCAGCAGACCGACGAGAATGGAGACGGCCAGGACAACGATCGTAACGAGATTCATCATAGCTCCCTTAAAAACTGGTTATGAAATCAATGCAAATTTCCCTGCATCAGTGGTTTTACAACAACTCCGGATGCGGATTGGCAATCGCCAGAAAACGCGAACCGGAAATCTGTTTGACCAGCAGCACCGATTCACCGGAATTGAGCGAAACATCTTCGCCATCCGGCTCGACATGGACATAGAGCGTCCGGCCGTGTGCATTTTTGACCCGCGCCTGCGCAGGATACCCTTTGCGCGCCGTGCCGTTGATGATGACCGCCACATGCCCGACCAGATTTTCCAGCGGCTCGGCGCTACTTTCGTCGTAGGGGACGAGGCGGGCAATGGCTGCGGCAGAAATCCGCACAACCGGCAGGGCGCCGCAAAAGGCGGCGACCGCCGCGACGAAACTCGGCAAATAGAAGCCAAACAATGCCTGAACGAGGCCATTGAGCACAAAACCAAGTACCGAGAATGCCGTCAGCAAGATGGCGAAAATAATTAACACCGGCACCTTGCCAACATGCAGCCAGCCAAGCCATGCGTCGAAAAAGCCGGCGCTCTCACCCACCGATGGATCGGGGATCAGCTCGTCGAGCCAGCCCGAAAGGCTGAAGCCAAGCAATAGCGCCAGCCCCTCGATCACTGCCAGGGCAATCAACAACATGAGCGCCAGCAGAAAAGGCCAGGATTGCGGTACAAAAAAGAGTTCCATCGCAACTTCCGGTCAGGTCAATCCGGCACAGACGCATCCGGCAGCGCCTTGGCCGCCTTGATCGTTGCCAGACGCTCACTGATTCGGTGCTCACGTTGCAGTTCGGCAATTTCCTTGAGTCTGCCCGCATCGCCCACCAGCCCGGAGGTCAGCCCGGTCGCTCCCGTCTGACGCGCCAATACCCGGCCAAATGAAGCCGCCGCGCCGTCCGCGCGCATCTGACGCCCGTATCCGTCATCATGGGTTTCCGCAACATCCGCCGCTGAAGGCGCACGGCCCAGACGCGCATGATAATCGGCAAGCAGTTGTTCCAATTCACGTTTTTTGGCAAGCAGCGCAACGACATAACTCTCCAGCTCTTTTGCCTGGTCAGACTGCTCATCGAAATTTTTCTGCAACACAGGCAGCAAATCTTCAATATCCGCCTGGCGACCAATCGCCGTCCGCGCCAGATCTTCACGGCCGTTTGCCAAGGCGGCGTCAATCTGGGCTGAGAGTGTTTCATGTTCGGCGTTCAGGCGCGCCATCTGGCTCAATGCCAGGTGTTTTCCGGCTTCAGCCCGACCCAAATCGCCGCGAACCTCATCGGCAACCTGTTCGATTTCGCGTATCGATTGCATCATCGACGCTTCCGGCGCCAGATTCTCGGCACGATCAAGCAAGGCATGCGCACTGCCGGCAATCAGACGGGAAATACGGGTTGTAATGCTGTCAGCCATTTTTACGCTCCTTCTCTCTACGGGTTGCAATGATTTCCATAATTTCGACGATGCCCGGCAGATAGCGTTCGATGGATTCCCGCTCGTAAACTTCCGGCGCAGAAGTCACCGCCGCGCGCAAAATCCGCGTCAGCAGGCGGAAGCATTGCTGGGCGAGCGCCGCCTCCAGTTCTTTTGCCATCGTTTTGCCCGCCTCCGCCGTTTCGCTGACAGGCATCGACGAAGCCAGAATCGCCATCAGCTGCGGCACGGTTTCCAGCGCCGCACCGACCAGTTCCGAATGCCGCATACTACGGCGCTCCCAGACGGCCACCGAATTTGCCAGCGCCTGCACCAATCCTTTCATCGATTCAGCGCACATCTCCGGATCAGCGCGTTCCGCATCCTGTTGACGACTGCCGGCAACCAAAGCACGCAGCTTTTCACTCGGCGTTTTACCCGTTTCCGGACGTGCCGACAATAACCACTGAAAATCCTCATCCGGCAATCGAATTGAAAGTGTCTGCATCTGCGCCATATTTGTCCTCATTAGTCTTTAATTCAGATAATTTTGCATCAAATATAAAACAAAAAAATTCAAACGTAAACACTTGTATTTGTAAATTACAGACATGCGGCCCAACGCCATCCAGCGCACTTACACCTGATCTTTACTTTAGGGTCAGAAAATGCGTGCGGAAGCGGACAAATTTTTCATGCGCCATCCGTCCAGAAAGCCGGAAAGGCACATTCCGAACCCGCATTATTCGCCGCATGAGAACCCGCTGCTGGCTTGCATGCCACGGTCTGCAACCCCGGTTAACGCGTGGCTTGCGACGACACGCATTGCGCGATGCACGGAGAAGGCATTTTTGCCCTGCCCGCCGCAAGCGCAATGCCACGCCAGACATACCTCCGGCACCTTGCTCCGCAGGCATTGAAGTGATCCAGCGCCCCGTCAATGGGCGCGTGGATCTTGGGCACCATCAACTGCGCGGCAGATTGTTGCAGGTGACGTCCTCGTTTTACGGGAAATTCGGCCCGCGTGCTCCCTCAAATTCACACGCAAAAAAGAGCGCATCCTGTTCCCTGCGCAGTCTCCAGAGCAACGGGTCGCCTGGTATTTCCAGCATGTCAGCCGTTAGCAGTTGCCCGGGCCGAGCGTCACATTTGAGCCGCGCGCCATCGGCAAGGTAGAACGGCAGCTGGCGATTTCCGGCGATCGGCTCGGCCGGCAGCAAAATACCTTCCAGGCCGGCAATTTCATGATGATGCCCTTGCGCCGCGAACACCGTTCCCCGCCGGAGCGGCGCCGTCACGCGCGCAACGACGTCGTAACGCGGCCGCGGATGACGGGTACTGGTCGGCATACCGAGCAGCGCACAGGACAGGATACTGAAGATTGCCTCAAAGCCAAGATAATGCGCCGGGTAATAAACCAGCGCGGTCTTACCGTTGCGGCTGACGGGAACGCCTTTTTCCTTCAGCACCCGCCAGGAGGCCTCATCATCACACGCCACGACCACATACACACCGCCGCACAGGCTCTGTTCGTCCTCGCGGCGGAGCAGGTTGACGACGTCGATGCGCCCGTTATCCGCAAAAATCCCGCCATCGCGTTCAGCGCACATGAGATCGGGAATTTCGACGGCACGCGCGATCGGGCAGTAAAAGGCCGGCACATCCGGCGCAAAGCCCTCCAGATGGTTGAGCACGATGCCCATCTCGGTCAGGTCGGGGATCGCCCGCTGCCTGACCGCGGACAGCATCTGACTCCGCCGCGCCAGTGTCGCACGGCAATCCTCGCCCAGCGCCCAGACGGCATCAAAATCCGGCACGGCGATTTCCTGGCCATTGACGCATATCGAGCCGGTCTTCGGATCGTAGATGAAATCGTATTCACTCGCCTTGCCGATGCTCAACACCGTCAGCCCGGCTGTGCGCGCCCAGGTGTACAAACCAATCAGCAGCGATGGCTGGTCTCCTTCGGCCAGCGAGTAGACGACGCCTTTTTCCCGCGCCTTGCGGGCGAACAGCGGCCCCGCCACCGAGTCGGATTCCTTGGTCACCATGACCACATGCTTACCGTTTTCAATGGCGGCCAGGACGTGCGCTGCCGCCGCTTCCGGCTTGCCGGTGCCTTCAATCACCACATCGAAGGGCATGCGCATGGCAAGCAACGCATCGCCGAAGACCAGAAAAAACCCGGCCTGATACGCCTTCATCCCGGCTGCATAGCTCTCGCACACGGCAATCCGGTTTTCCGCAATGCCGAGCGCACGGTAAGCCGCCACGCACTTGTGCGTATCCCGCCCGCACAGCACGCGAATGCTCAACCTGTCGCTCCGCGCGGCGTAATAAAAAAGCGAGTGGTTAAAACCGGCCACACCGATGATCGCCAGCGCCACCGTTTTTCCGGCCGCAGCATCAAACAAGAGTTCGTAATTCATCAGCGCCTTCCTGCCAGGCAAGCTGCGCCAGCGGAGACCGCCTGGCGCAGCACCGTCAACACCAACCCATCAGCGACCATCTGCCATCTGCCGGCACTCTGACCGGCTTTTACGTCTTACGCCTTACGCCGTCCCCCCGACCGTCAGGCCGTCGATGCGCAGCGTCGGCTGGCCGACCCCGACCGGCACACTCTGACCGTCTTTGCCGCAGGTACCGACGCCTGTGTCGAGCGCCAGATCGTCGGCCACCATCGACACCTGCTGCATCGCTTCCGGCCCGCTGCCGATCAGCGTCGCCCCCTTGACCGGATAAGTGACTTGACCGTTTTCGATCATATACGCCTCGGACATCGAAAAAACAAACTTGCCGTTGGTGATATCGACCTGCCCGCCGCCGAAATTGACGGCGTAAATTCCTCTTTTCACGGAACGGATGATCTCCTCGACATGCTTGTCGCCGTTGAGCATCATCGTATTGGTCATACGCGGCAGCGGCAGATAAGCGAAGGATTCGCGGCGGCCGTTGCCAGTTGAGCGGGTGCCCATCAGACGGGCGTTGAGGCTATCCTGCATATAGCCTTTCAGAATACCGTCCTCGATCAATACCGTGCATTGCGTCGGATTGCCCTCGTCGTCGATATTGAGCGAACCGCGCCGGCCGGGAAGCGTTCCGTCATCGATCACGGTCACGCCCCGGGCGGCGACGCGCTGGCCGATACGGCCGGCAAAGGTTGAACTCCCCTTGCGGTTGAAGTCGCCTTCCAGCCCATGCCCGACGGCCTCGTGCAACAAAATGCCCGGCCATCCCGCGCCCAGCACGACCGGCATGATGCCCGCCGGCGCCGGGCGCGCGTCAAGATTGACCAGCGCCTGATGCACGGCCGCGCGCGCATATTCGCGCAGCAGCGCATCGGTGAAACAGGCATAATCACTGCGGCCACCACCACCCGCCGAACCTTGTTCACGCCGCCCCTTGCCATCATCGACAATGACCGTCAGCGATACGCGCACCAACGGGCGGATGTCGGCGGCCAGCCGGCCGTCGCTGCCGGCAATGAGGACGACATCGTATTCGCCAGTAAGAGAGGCCATCACCTGAACGACGCGCGGGTCTTCGGCGCGGGCATAGGATTCCAGCCGTTCGAGCAGGCCGACTTTCGTACCGGCGTCAAGCGAAACCAGCGGATCGTCGGGCAGATACAGGCTGCGCGCCACCGGCATTTTGTATGCGCGCGCGGGAGCGATTTTTGCCCGCCGCTGCTGGCCGGCATCGGCAATCGAACGCACGGCGCGGGCGGCATCACCCAGCGCGCCATGGCCAATATCATCGGAATAGGCGAAGGCCGTCTTTTCGCCCGCCACCGCCCGCACGCCAACGCCTTCATCAATATTGAAACCGCCAGACTTGACGATGCCTTCCTCCAGGCTCCAGGCCTCGGAACGGCTGTACTGAAAATAGAGGTCGGCGTAATCGACGGCATGCGTCATGATCTTGCCGAACACCTCCGCCAGCGCGCTATCGTCCAGCCCATACGGTGTCAGCAGGGTTTGCCCGGCCTGCGTCAGCAGCGACGTTTCCTCGGCCAGAATTTGCGTTTGCCCGTCCGGCGCGCGCTTTGCATTCTTCGCACTCATTACCTTCCTCGTTATCCAGTCTTTCTGTCTTCTCTCTGTCTATTTCTCAATCCGCCGACACGGATTGCCGCCAGTTACATCACCCGGTGCTGGAGCGCCGGCAGGCTGGCGCGCACATCGGCCAGACGCACCGGGTCAAGATCGCCGATCACGACGCCTTCTCCCTTGTCGCGCCGCGCCAGCGTCACGCCCCACGGATCGATCAGCAGGCTGTTGCCGTGCGTTTCGCGCCCGTTTTCATGCTGCCCGCCCTGCGCAGCGGCCAGTACATAACACTGGTTTTCGATGGCGCGGGCGCGCAGCAGCACTTCCCAGTGCGCCCGGCCGGTCGTTTCGGTAAAGGCTGACGGCACCACGATCAGGCTGACGACGCCCAAACGCCGATACAGCTCGGGGAAACGAAGGTCGTAACAGATGCTCAATCCGACACGACCGCACGGCGCCTCGAAAGCCACCGGCTGCCGGCCGGCCTCGATCGAAGCGCTTTCATCGTAACGTTCGCCGTTTTGCTCAAAACCGAACAGATGAATCTTGTCGTAGCGCGCCACCCGCTCGCCTTGCGGATTAAACACCAGACAGGTATTGAGCACCTTATCCGGATGCGAAGCGGCCAGCGGCAGCGAGCCGCCAACCAGCCAGAGACCGTGGCGGCGTGCGGCTTCGCGCAGAAAGTCCTGGATCGCCCC
Source organism: uncultured Propionivibrio sp. (assembly GCA_938040985.1). Lineage (GTDB taxonomy): Bacteria > Pseudomonadota > Gammaproteobacteria > Burkholderiales > Rhodocyclaceae > Propionivibrio. Next base: position 5,019 of record CALHZD010000077.1, on the reverse strand, counting down.
CCGGCCGTCCGGCTCCCGTAGTGCGAGCTTGTCGCGCTCGCGCATGCCCATGACGGCAAAGTATTCCGGCAGAACCGCCAGCCGCGCGCCTTGCGCCGCCGCCTCGGCGAGCAAGCGATCAGCCACCGCCAGATTTTCGTCAACCCGCGGCGTAGACACCATCTGGATGGCCGCCAGGCGGAACTTTACGGCAGCCTCTGTTGTGGCGGCATCCGCCCCCTCATTCATGTGCAGCATCGTCTTTCGTCTCCGTGTCGTGGGCAGCAGGATTGGATGCAGGTTGTGCCGAATCAGTGAGGGGCGCCGGTGCAGCCGCGCCATCAACGGCCTCATGAACCGCATGACCGGCCGCCCCGCCATTGGCGGCCGCTGCGTTCTCATGCCCGTGCTTTTCTCCGACGGCATCCTTGTTCGTCGCATTGGCCGCCTGCCGCCCCAGCTTTTCGACCTTGGGGTCGTCCCAGCTGCCCGTCACCAGATAATCAAAACCGAACATCTGGTTCAGCGGATCCTGCAACAGTTTGTTCGCCAGCAACGTCGCCACCCCCGCCACCGGATTGACCAGCGCCACGCCCAGCGCCGCCGTCGTCCCCAGTTCCGGCTGTACAGTCACGAACAGGCGCTGCGTCTCGCGCTTGAGGTCAGTCTCGCCGCGCATGAGCACACGCGCCGCCGGCCCGTCGATCTGCAAACGCTCGGTGCGCATGACGCCGCCCTTCAGGGCGAGATCGCCGGCGATGCTGTCAAAGGCAAAACCGGCGCTGAAGACATCGCGGAAATCGAGCGAGATGCGGCGCGGCAAGCTTTGCAGGCTGATCAACCCGAGCAGGCGCCCGGCGCCCGGCTTGACCTTGAGAAACTGGCCGCGTCCGGCTTCCAGCGACAAGGCGCCGTCGAGAGCGGCCAGCTCGAACCCCGTCGGCGCGCCGGGCCAGTCCAGCCGCCCCGCCAGCTTCGCCGTGCCGCCGCTGATCATGCCGACATAGCCGAGCTGGTCGAGCAGTTTGCCGACATCATCGCTATTGAGCGTGAAATTCAGATGCGTCCGCCCCAGCCCCGGCGTCATCCGCCACTGCCCTTTGCCCGTCAGGATGCCATGCGGCGCATTCATCTGCACCTTATTGAGGTCCCAAGCTTCTCCGGCATTGACCGCCTGCAGTTCGAGCCGGCCAAAGCGGCGCTTGCCAAAACGGAAATCCTCGGCCACGACGTCGAGCGCCGGCAATTCCTTCATCGCCTCCTTTTCCTCGTCCGTCACTGCGTTTTCACTTTCTTCCGGATCGATGATCAATTGCTTCAGGCGTGCCGTCAGCTTGCCGCGACCAGCGCCGTCCCAACGAATCTCGCCGCCGGCCTGGCGCGAATCGAGATGCAGCCGCCACTGTCCGGACGCCGCCTCGGCATTCAGCGACACGTCGTTCAGAAGACGGCCAAAAGCGCGCAGCTCCGGGGTGGCGAGGCTGACGGCATTGGGCATCAAACCGGCGGCTGCCTGCCCGCTTTGGGCATTGCCCCCGAAGTCTGTCTGAAACAGCGTGCGCCAGAGGTCGAGGTCGATGCGCGGGGCCGATACGCCGACGATGAATCCCTTATCCGGCAAGGCCTGCGCACGACCAATGCCGAGCGCCGCCCGTTCAACGACGAAGCTGCCGCCCTGCCGGCGGCGAATGGCCTGGAAAGACAGTTTCTGCCCGAGCGAAGCCAGCAACTGATCGCGCATCGCACCTGCCGCATCGGCCGTCAGGATGCGCTTTTCAAAACGCAGCGGCAGCGATTCGTTCGCCGCTTTGCCAAACGGCTCGGGCAGGGTCGAACGCAACCCGGTCAGAGAGGAGTTGATGACCAGATCGGCGTCGCGTTTATTGATGCGCACCTCGCCACGATAGGCGGCCGAACCGGACAGATGCGCCAGTAGCGGAAAGCCCTCCGCGCCCTGTCCGTCCTGGGACTCGGCGGCTTCGCCCTGCGCTTTATTTTGTCTGCCCGGCCGCTTGACCGGCGCGCCGGCGCCGCTTGGCTGGCGCAGCTGATCGACGTTGGCCGTGCCGTTGAGCGTGATCAGCACGCGCCCATCCTTTTGCAGGCCGCCCTTGATGCTCAATGGCCCGCCGAACAGGCTGGCGCGGATTTCCGGCAGATTCAGTTCGCTGCCTGAAAACCGGATGCTGCCGTTGACCTGCCGCAAAGGCGGCAGCGCCGTATCGACGGACACGGTATTGTTCTGGAAGCGATATTCGCCCTTGATCTTTGCTTCATTGAGCTGCTGCTCATCGAGCGGAATCTTCAGCGCAATGTCCAGATGCCCGTTGCCGCTCGCGCGCATGCCTTCGGTAAAGCGGTCGATCCGTTCAGCCACCGGACTCTGATCGATGAATTTAAGGAACTCGGCGGTCGGCCCCTCGGCCTGCCCCGTGATCTCGATGACCGGCGTATCCAGATCGAGATCGGGAATTTCCGCGCGCGTGGCGCCGAGCTTGGCGCCGAGAATCGTCCCGCGCTGCGCATCGACGACCATGCCGGCGCCGGCAAAACGCAGATTGCCGTAAATATGTTCGATGCGCGGCCAGCCGTTGGCGTAATCGAGCACGACATCCTCGGCCTTGACCGTCACGAGAAACTGCCCTTTGGCCGGATCGAGAAAGGGAAAATCCGCCAGATTGCCCCTGAGCGTCAGCCTGGCCTCGCCGGCCTTTCCGGAAATCAGCGAATCACGCAGCCAGTTCCGCGTCGCATCGCCAACGGTATGCGGGATGTAGCGCCAGACGGCGCGCGCATCGGCGTGCGTCAGCGTGGCCTTGAGGTCGATGTACCCCGGCCCCTCTCCCTGTTTGCGGTACACGCCGGCAGCCGAGCCGGCCGCTTCCGTATTGGCAAAGGCAAGCCGCGTCAAATCGACATCCAGCCCCGCCTCGCCGAGAGTCCAGCGAGCCTGCGCATCCAGGCGCTCCAGCTCCGTCCGCGCAACCGGAAAGACCCCCGGTAAATCGATGCTGGCGCGTGTGCTGTCCAGCGTGAGGTGGCCGCCCTTTTCATTGACCGACGCCTCCCCCGACAGGCCGGCAAACCCCGGCAAATCGCCTTGGGCGTTGAGCGCCAGGCGCTGGAAGCGGCTCTCCAGCGCATACGTTTTCAGATTGCCGGCAACGGCGTCGCCCTGCCAGCGGGCATCGAGACCGGAGAGCTGCCCGCGCGGATGGTATGTGGCAAGGAATCGGCGGACATCCGCAGCCAGCGGCAGATACGCCGTCAGTTGACTCAAAGCGCCCAGGTCGACCTGGTTGGCCGTCAGGCTGCCCGAGGCATTGTTCCCCTGCGCATCCGTATTCCAGGCAAGCCGGAAATCCATCGGGGCGATGTGGACGCCGGCGGCAGCATCCGTGCCGGCGTCTGCGGCTTCAGACGCCGCCGCCTCGGCGGCCGGCGTTGGCTGGGATGCAGTCATCAACGCCAGCTTGCTGCCGCTCGCAACGATGCCGCGATCCGTCCGCTGCACGCTCACCCGGCCGGAGGCCTCGGTCAGCGCGAGCATCGGCAACTCCGTATGCAGCTGCATGGCGACATCGCGCAGCAGCAGATCGGCGGTCATCTCACGCAGCGCGCCGCGTTCGATTCCCGCCCAGAGACGCAAGGCGCCCTGACCGCGCGAGAGCGTCAGCGGATAGTCGATCCACTGCCGCCAGGCCGCCAGATCGACATAATCGATTTCGGTAAAAATATGACCTTTCCAGTCATCGAGGCGATCGATATCGCTGCCGGAAAAATCGCCGCGAATATCGATGTGCGAAGCCAGCGCCGCAGGCGGCTGCGCCGTCAGGCCGAAACGCCGCCGCCTGCCGAAATTGTCGAGGCCGAAATTCAGCGCTTCCAGGCGCAGCGCCGGCGCCTGCCGCAGGGCATCTTCCCAGATCAGCGTGGCGTTATGGATACGGATGCGGCGCTGGGCAAACACCCAGTCAGAAAATGCCGAACCGCTCGCCTCATCATCGGCCAGCGCGATCCCGGCAATAAAAAAGCGACCGTCGGCGGCGCGGCGCAGATTCAACGTCGGCTGATCGATACGCAGCAGGCGCAGCTTGAGCGTGCCGCTGGGCACGGACAGCCAGGACACGACCGCCTCGACGCGCGAGAAAGCCAGCGCCGGCCGGCCTTCGGCGTCGAGCACACGCACGTCGAACAGGTCGAAATCGGGATTGATGCCGTCCCAGCTTGCCTCGATGCGCCCGATGCTGACCGTCTGGCCGAGCGCCCGGCCGGCGAGCCGCTCGATGGACGGGCGATACGCCTCGATATTGGGCAGAATGCTGTAGCGCAGCGCCAGCACGAGCGCGACAAAGCTGAAATAGACAATCCAGAACGTCCACCACAGCGCGCGCCCAAACCGCCTGACCGCCGTCGATGCCCGCAGACGCGCCATCCAGGGAAAAGCGCCGGCCAGCCGCTGCTGAAGGGAATGGACGAACCCGCGCGGCATCAGAGGCCTCTCGCGGGCGGGGAGTTTTGCCAATTCTTATGCTGCGTCACTAGAATGCCGGAAAGGATGAATCGAGGGAGCGCCATTGTACTCCAGTCATCCGCTCCGGCCGTCTGGGCAGGCAGAAAACGCCTGCAAAGAAGCGCCCCGGAAACCCGCGTGGACAGGGCATTTTCCCAGTCTCCTCTGAAACCCTTATGGATAGGTTATTTTCGTGCAGACGCTTCTGGAACCCTTATAAATAAAGGGCTTCAGGGCATGGATACCGGAGAAGCCCTGTTTACGTGGGGTTCAGGGCGTCCCCTCTGAAATGCCCTAAATACGCGGGCTTCAGGCCACCTCTTTTTGGGATGCGCCTGCGCTTCCGCCCCCGCGTTTTTCCAATTCTCCCCCTGTCGGGGAGATGCCCCGAAACCCGCGTGGATAAAGGACTTCAGGACAGGAGTTCTGAGATACTTTAAGTACAGTAGTTACTAAGGCCTGCGCGCTGACTTCCACTGACGAAACTTCTTTTGATGCCGTTGCGCTGTGCGGCAGCGCGCCCCGCT
>CALHZD010000076.1 GCA_938040985.1 uncultured Propionivibrio sp. | reverse complement strand
GACCCCCGCGCGGCGCGCATCGGAGGCTCCCATGGCGACCGTCGACGCGCCGGTATCGACCAGGAAGCGCATACTCGCGCCGTTGATACTGCCCGTCGTCAGGAAATGACCGCGCCCGTCCGCGGTCAGCACGGTCGTCGTCCGCCCGCCCGCCGCGGCGCGCACGGTCACGTTTTGCCCGATGCGCAAGACCCGTTTTTTGCCGTCGACCTCGATCGTTGCCGTATCGCCGCCCGCCGCCAGCACCTTGACCCCATCGGCCGTTTTACCGCCGACGGCCACTGTGCGCGGCGCGCCGCCGTTAATGGTCAGCAGCGCCTTGCCGGGAAAAATGCCGACCAGACCGACATCCGCCGCCCATGACGGCATGGCAAAAAAGCCGCCGTACAGGCCGATTCCGCCTACGAGGCACGCGCGCACGGCACGGAAAATATGACCGCAAAAACTCATGATTCCCCCTGATTGGTGAGGTTTACTTTTATTTCTTGTGCCGGACGACGACACACTGATAGACGCCTGCGAAAATGCTCCGCTTTTCCCAGACATAGCGCTCGGGATGCTCGGCATAGTGACTGATTTCGTGATGCCACATCGCCTCTGCGAACGGCTCCAGCAGGTGATTGACAACCTTGAGGATATAGCGAATCGGCTGCCATTTCGCCGGATTGGCGTAATCGACGAAAACCAGTTTGCCGTCCTCAGGCATCTGCCGCAGCATATTGTTCACAATTTCGTATTTTTTTTCATCCGGCACCTCGTGCAGCAGGAAAAAGCTGCAAATCAGGTCATAGCGCTGGCCCTGGCCGTCAAACGAGGCCGCATCGGCGCGCATGACTTTCGCCCACGGCGCATTGGCCAGTTTCTGCGTGGCATGTTCGATCTGCACCGGCGTGACATCGGTCAGGAAGAACGCCCCCTGCGGGCCGACCTTTTCAGCAGCGCGCCGAACCAGATCGCCATAAACATGCGCCACCTGCCAGACGCGCATACCCGGTTCGATTTCGTTCAGATACATGCGCATCAAGCGCTGGTCATTGAAAAACAACAAGACACGGACCACCCAGTTGTGATCGAGCGCGCGCACCCATTTAGGATCGACATACGCCCAGTCATAAACTTTGACCATGTAATCGGGAACGCCGTCGTAATACGGATCGACGGGTGAAGACGGCAGCTTATCAGTCATGATTGCAATCTCGGAATACAAAATGTGCGGTGCAAAATCGCGGGTAAAACAGGACGATTCGGGCGCACAACACGGCAAAACCGGCGCCAGAATCCCGTACGGCAAACGGAACATCAATGCACCGGAAAAAAGGAATTATCCGTGCCGCTATCGGCCAGGTCAAACCCTTGCCGCAAAATTGCCGATTCCCGATCAACTTTTATGCCGCCGCGCCCGCTCCCTGCGTGTCCTCTGGAGCCCGCGTAGATTGGGCGTTTCCGGGCAGGCACCTCTGGAGCCCTTATAAATAAAGGGCTGACAGGCAGCCCTTCTGAAATGCCCTATTTGCAAGGGCTTTAGAGCATCCCCCCTTAGAGATGCCCTAAATACGCGGGCTTCAGGCCACC
>CALHZD010000075.1 GCA_938040985.1 uncultured Propionivibrio sp. | reverse complement strand
CAACCTTCCCAATAATAGGACACGCAATGAACGCAGCACAAAATAAAGACAAGATCGCCGATGTACAGAATCTCGCCGATACGCGGCATATCGCCATCAACCGCGTCGGCATCAAATCCATCCGCCATCCCGTGCGCGTACGCGACCGTTCGGGCGGCGTGCAGCATACGGTGGCCGTCTTCAACATGTACGTCAACCTGCCGCACAATTTTAAAGGCACGCACATGTCGCGTTTCGTCGAGATTCTCAACGCTAATGAACGCGAGATTTCCATCGAGAACTTTCCAACGATGCTGCATCAAATGGCGGAAAAGCTGGAAGCCGAGACGGGGCACATCGAAATGAATTTTCCGTATTTCATCCGCAAAGCGGCGCCGGTTTCCGGCGTTCAGAGCCTGATGGATTACGATGTCACGCTGATCGGCGAGATCAGTCAGGGCAAGATCGTCTCACAGGTCAAGGTCGTTGTTCCCGTCACCAGCCTATGTCCCTGTTCCAAAAAAATTTCCGAACGCGGCGCCCATAACCAACGCTCGCATGTGACCGTGACCGCCAGCATCCGCCAACTGGTCTGGATTGAGGAAATCGTTCGGCTCGTCGAAGAAGTCGCTTCCTGCGAACTCTACAGCCTGCTCAAGCGGCCGGATGAAAAATATGTGACTGAACACGCCTACGACAATCCCAAATTCGTCGAAGACATGGTGCGCGACGTTGCCGCCCGCCTCAACGCCGAGCCGCGCATTTATGCCTATACCGTCGAATCGGAAAATTTCGAGTCGATTCACAATCACTCGGCCTACGCCATGATCGAGAACGACAAAAACCGGACTGCATAAACGAAACCGCGCGATGATTCGCCTGATTCCACGTCCATCCACAACTCAATCAGGCTAGAATAGCGCCCGCAATACGACGCCTTCCAGCCAGTCTGACATCTCCTCGTAGCATAACGGATAGTGCACACGCCTCCTAAGCGTGCGATACAGGTTCGATTCCTGTCGAGGAGGCCAACCGCTCCTTCCCTGCGCCTTTTCCCCTTCCCTACTCGTCCACGCGTGACTTGGACGCCTGCCCGCCAGCCCTTTATTTATAAGGGTTCCAACGGTGCCTGCCCGCCAGCCCTTTATCCATGCGGGTTCCGGAGCGTCTGTCCGGAGATGTCCTATCCACGCGGGTTCTGGCGGCGGGAATGGCGGAAGTAAGTGGCGGCAGTTTTCAGCCGCCAGCGAGCATTTCTCTGGCGTGCCGGCGCGTGATATCGGTAATCTCCACGCCGCCAAGCATACGGGCGATTTCCTCGACACGCGCGTCCGCGTCAAGCGCATCAACACTGCTGCGGACGCTATTGCCCTCAAAATGCTTGGTCACCTGCCATTGCCATTCGGCGCAGGCCGCTACCTGCGGCAAATGGGTTACACACAGCACCTGCCGCTCGCGCCCGAGTCCGTGCAGCAGGCGCCCGACGACTTCGGCAACACCGCCGCCGATGCCGACATCCACCTCATCAAAAATCAGCGTCGGCACGCTTGCCGCCTGGCTGGTCACAACCTGAATGGCTAGACTGATACGCGAGAGTTCGCCGCCGGAAACGACCTTGGCAAGCGGCCGTGTTTCGTGACCTGCCAGCCCGGAAACGCGAAACTCGACCTGTTCAAGACCATGCAGACCATGCGCCGTATCGACCTCAAGCGGTATTAAACCGATCTCAAAGCGCCCACCGCCAAGCGCCAGCTGCCCCATAAGCCGGCTCACCTCACCGGTCAACGTCTTGGCCGCTTTGGCGCGCTTCGCCGACAGGCGTTTTGCCGTTTCCAGATAGGCCGCCCTGGCGGCCTCCGCCTGCATGCGCAGTGCGTCGATATCGGCATCGGCGGCAATTTCATCGAAGCGCCGCCGCCAGTCGGCAAGCAGTCCGGGCAATGCTTCCGGCGATGTCCGGAACTTGCGGGCGCAACTGAAAATGGCCTCAAGCCGCTTTTCCGCTTCGGATAAGCGCTGCGGATCAAGGTCGATCCGCTCGGCATAACGGCGTAGCGCGGATGCCGCTTCGTCCAAATCGGCTCGTGCCGAGGCAATGAGCGCCGCCGTTTCGATCAGCGCAGAGTCATAACCGGTCAGTTCGTCGAGCGTATGCGCTGCCGCGCCGAGCTGCGCCGAACAGGCCGAATCGCCTTCGGCCAGCAGGTCGACAATCTGGCGCGCGCCTTCGATTAGGCGGGCGGCGTGCGTCAGGCGTTGATGCTCGTGATTAAGCGCATCCCACTCACCCGCGGAAAAGGCCAGCATATCGAGTTCGCCGATTTGCAAGGCGAGCAGATCGCGCTCCTGCGCCGCGCTTTGCGCGCCATGTTGCGCGGCCTCCAGCCGCTCCTGCGCTTTACGCCAGGCTCGCCAACAGGCGGCCACTTCATCGGCCAATGGACGCAGGCGCGCATGCGCATCGAGCAGATCGCGCTGCGCATCGCCGCGCAGCAACGACTGGTGGGCATGCTGACCGTGAATATCAACGAGCGATTCGGCCACTCGGCGCAATTGCTGGAGCGTTACTGGCGAACCGTTGAGGTAGGCGCGTGAACGGCCGCTAGCTTCGACGACGCGCCGCAGCAGGAGCCCCTCCTCCGCCTCGACGGCAATATCATGTTCGCGCAGCCAGTCGAGAAGTTCCGCTTGCGGTATGGAAAATTCGGCGCTGACTTCGGCGCGATCACAACCGGCACGCACCAGCCCGCTGTCCGCACGTTCGCCCAGCACGCAGGCCAGCGCATCGACGAGAATCGACTTGCCGGCCCCCGTTTCCCCCGTCAGCACGCTGAAACCAGGCTGAAAATCCAGTTCGAGACGATCGACCAGGACGAAATTCCGGATACTCAAACGATTTAGCATGATCAGCCGGGACAGTCCGCTTCGCCCATCAGACCGTCCTGCCCCTCAACTGAGGTCGGCGGCAGCGCGTCGGGCTGCGCGCTCCAGTGCAGTTTTTCGCGCAACATGGCGAAGTAGCTATAGCCGGGCGGATGCAGCAAACAGGCAGAAAATTCCGCACGGCGGATGCGTATGATGTCGCCAACGCGTAGGTCAACGGCCATCTGCCCATCGCAATGCGCCCGAGAGTCAACAGCGCGCAGGATGCGAACTTCGATCTGGCTGGCATCGCCCACTACGATGGGGCGGTTAGACAGTGCATGCGGACACAGCGGCACCAACGCAATGCTGGAAACCTGCGGATGCTGAATCGGCCCGTTAGCCGAAAGCGAATAGGCGGTCGAGCCGGTCGGCGTGGATACGATCAATCCGTCTGCACGCAGGTTAAAGACAAATTCACCGTCGATGAAAAGCTGCAGTTCGATCAGCCGGCCAAATGCGCCTTTATCGATGACAACTTCGTTGAGCGCCAGATGTTCGCTGAGTTTCTGCCTATTCCGGAAAATTCCGGCTGCGAGCAGCAGGCGGCTTTCCGGGACGAAATGACCTGCCAGCAGATCATCCAGCGCTGCCAGCATATCGCTGCGCGCAATATCGGTCATAAAGCCGAGCCGTCCCTGATTGACGCCAACCAACGGCACGCCGAAGCGCGCCAACTGGCGAGCCGCATTAAGCATCGTACCATCGCCGCCCAGTACGATAGCCAGATCGGCGCGCTCGCCAATGGCGATGAAATCGCCGCAGGCCCAGGCCGAAATCTGCGGGCTGCCGGAATTTTCCGCCGTCGCTTTTTCAACCAGTACGCTCATACCTCGCCGTTGCAGATCATTAGCGAGTAAACACAGGGAATTACTGATATCCCGGCTGTTGTATTTGCCGATCAGGGCGATCGTCCGCACACCGTGCGGAGGAAAAATAGCGCTGGCATTCATGAGATGAATTAAACCACAAATCCGCCGGCAACAAAGCCTTCCCAAGCAGCGCGGCAGATTTATAGCAAGCGTTCTGCGCCTGAAAAATCAATTCTCGTTGCGGGCAGTTCCGAACGCGCGATGCGGCCAATAAAGAAAGCGCGCGAAGCATTGGGGACGCCGTTAAAAGTCACCTGCGTGAAGGCGACTTTGTAGCCAACCGTTAGGCTGTCTTCAGCCAGAATTTCATTGAGGTGGCTCAAACGCAGATGCTTATGCTCAAAATCCAGGTAGCTTTGCACCGAAGAAAACGCCTCGCACAGACAGGCCAGCTCCGCTTCCAGTTGTACTTGTGCATCACCCAAACCTGCAAGCTGCCGCTCGCTTTCCTGAAATTGCGCCGTCAGCGCAGTGTCCGACACGCTTTCCGTCGCAGAATCGGTATCGTCTGCCTGCTGGCTGTGCCGGCGCTTCAGATGCTCACGCAGCAAGGCGTGCCGCTCTTCCAGTGCCTGCCGCGTTTTTCGCTGTTCGCCAATTTTAGCCATCGATTGTGCAATCAGATAATTCAGCCATTCGTTGTACAACTGCTGCCGTACCTCATGTTCGTCGGTTCCGCAAGTCATCACCCATGGCGAATCAAAACAGGCAATCCGGCGAGAAAGGTCGGCCTGCGCTTCCAAGCCGCGCGGCGACATGCCTTCAGCGCTGCGCTCCCGATAGCTCACGCCGAGCGCGAAACAGGCTGCATCCAGATCCGGGTGTTTGTCGAATAAGATACGCAGGCTGCCCGAAGCACCTAGCGCGCGCGAAATATCCTCGGCCGTCGCAAAAAATGCACGCAATAGCGGCGTTTCCGCCCAATCGGCTGCGACCACGTCAATACAGGCAGGAAGAAAACGCATCTGCGCATGCAGATAATCGACGGCCTGCCGTACTGGCGCAGCCAGTCGGTCACGATAAGCTTCCACTGATCTTAGGCGAGGGTTGGTCTGCGCAATGGCAAAATCCACTGCTTTTGCGACATTGCGCGCCAGCTGCTCATCATGAGCGTCATCAGCGCGGGATTCGTCCGGCAGCTGCAAAAACCCTTTCAACCAACTCAATGCGCTCATCAGAATTGATTCAAAAAATGGATACTCAGAAATCCGTGTAAACAACTGGACAAACAGGACAGAAAATATAAATCGCCCGGATCCCCCCGTGAATAAAGGACTTCAGGGCATCAAAAAACATAAGCCAAAATATTGCATCCAAAAAATAATTAGATGAACAACAGTGTGCGTGGGTTTGGAGCATCCTTATTGCTCTCTCCCCTGCACTGTATTTGCAACCATTCCCGCAGAGAGATGGGTCGATGAGGGCGAATTTCAGAGGGGCGCTCCGAAGCTCCGAAAGCTTCAATAGCGGCTCGACTTTGCCAAAAGCTAAGGCGGCGGAGCGCAGATAGGCCGGTAAAGAAAGCCGCTCTACCTCAGTCGAATGGGTGGCGGCGCAGAATGGTTTCGCTGCGCTCCGCCCCCGTCGAGATGATATCAATCGGAATTTCACACAGAGCCTCGATGCGCGCCAGATAAGCTTGCGCCGCAGTCGGTAACGCAGCGTATGAGGTCAGTCCAAACGTCGATTCGCGCCAGCCGGGCAGCGTTTCGAATATCGGCTCGCACCCCGCCACTTCATCGGAACCTATCGGCAGCATATCAAGCGCCTGGCCATCCTTCCGGTAGCCGGTACAGATCTTCAGTTCCGTCAGGCCATCGAGTACATCGAGTTTGGTGATGCACAACCCCGTCACACCGTTGATCTGAACCGAGCGCCGCAGCGCCGGCACGTCAAACCAGCCGCAGCGACGCTTGCGCCCGGTCACGGTGCCAAATTCCATCCCTTTGGTCGACATTTGCCAACCCGGCGCGCCTTCCGTATCGATATCAAGCTCGCTTGGAAACGGGCCGCCGCCCACGCGCGTACAGTAGGCTTTGGTAATGCCGAGAATGTAATTGAGCATGCCCGGTCCAATGCCTGCGCCCGCCGCCGCCTGACCGGCGACACAGTTAGACGAGGTGACGAAAGGATAGGTGCCGTGGTCGATGTCGAGCAGAGACCCCTGCGCTCCTTCGAACAGCATGTTGCGCCCCGCCTTGTAAGCGGCATTCAGTACAGCCGATACGTCAGTGACTATAGGGCGAATCTGCTCGGCGTCGAGCATGGCTTGTCTAAGGACGGTTTGACCATCAACGGCTTCTGCATGCAGATAGCGCGTCAGAACAAAGTTGTAATAATCAAGGTTTTCTTTGAGTTTTTCGGCAAAGCGTTCAGGATGGAAAAGGTCGTATACGCGCAATGCGCGCCGCGCAACCTTGTCCTCAAACGTGGGGCCGATGCCTTTGCCGGTCGTGCCGATTTTTTTGTCGGCACAACTGGCGGCCTCGCGCACCCGATCGAGCGCGATGTGATATGGCAACACCAGCGGACATCCCGGGCTGATTTTCAGGCGCGAGCGCACTTCGATGCCGCCTTCCTCCAACTGGGCAATTTCACTGAGCAAATGATGGGTATCGAGAACGACGCCATTGCCGATATAACAGGTGATGCCTGCATGAACGATGCCGGAGGGTACAAGATTGAGCTTGTACACCTTGTCGCCGACAACCAGGGTATGACCCGCATTGTGCCCGCCCTGGAAGCGTACAACACCACTGGCATGATCAGTCAACCAGTCGACAATTTTTCCCTTGCCTTCATCGCCCCACTGAGTACCGACGACCACTACATTTTTTGCCATGTCATTCCTCGCCATTCGTAAGCCTTACGTTGTGCCTGATGAGTCATTTGCCCAGTGCGGCCACCCACCGTCCGAACCATGCTGTCCACGCTTTTTCACTAACACTTTACTACAGCCCTACTACCGCCCACTCGCCGGCGTGTTCGACCAGCCGACGATCGCATGGGCGGCCTTCACCAGCGTGCTCGCCCGGCAATAATTCGATGACGACCTCGCCTTGCGCCCGTAAGGCGGCAATGCTGGCCGCCAGCGCCGCATCGGTCGGCCTCCAGGGAGCGAGAATCGCCGGTTCGGCCTGCCGCGGCGCATCGGAAAGCTGGGCAATCCGACGCAGATCGAGCGAAAATCCGGTTGCCGGCCGGACGCGCCCGAAACTCGCGCCAACACCGTCGTACCGACCGCCGCGCGCGATGACTTCGGCGTGTGCGGGGGCATATACGGTAAACACAATTCCGTTGTGATAATAGTAGCCGTGCAGCTCAGCGAGATCGAACGAAAGCGCCAACGACGGCAATGCGGCGCGAAGCCGCTTTAATGTTGCCAGCGCCTCGCCGATCGCAGGCAGTGGCGGCAGCTGCCCGGCTGCTTGATCAAGCAATTCATCGCCACCGTAAAGCTCGGGCAGGCGAATCAATGCCGACCGCCAGGGTTCGGCAAACTGTGCGCAATAATCGTGCAGGCCAGGAACATCTTTGGCTTGCAGCAGATGCAGCAATGTATGCTCGGCAACAGGATCGACGTGTGCCGCTTCCGCCAGCGCCTGGAAAACGCCGACATGGCCGATGTCAATATGCGGCCCGGCAATCCCGGCAGCGGCCAGCGCCGCGTCGAGCAGGCGAATGATTTCCAGATCAGCCTCAATCCCGGCGTAACCGAACAGCTCGGCGCCGAGCTGGATCACCTCACGACTGGCTGCCTGCGATGCCGGCAAGGTATGCAAGACACTGCCGCAATAACACAGCCGGGTAACGCCCTGCCGGTTAAGCAAATGCGCATCGATACGCGCCATTTGCGGTGTCATATCGGCACGCAGTCCCAATGTACGCCCGGAAAGCTGATCAACGAGCTTGAAAGTGCGCAGACGGAGATCGGACCCCGTGCCGGTCAGCAGTGAATCAAGGTATTCAAGCAAGGGGGGTTGCACCAGCTCATAACCGTGTCCGCGGAATAGATCAAAAAGCGCGCGGCGCAGCCGCTCAATCGCGGCCGCTTCATTGGGCAGCGCGTCGGCAATGTAATCGGGAAGCAACCAGTTCATTGCAATACCATCAGCAAAACAATGCCAATCAGCATGGAGGTCAGGCCAATAAAACGAATCTGTCCGTCACGCATCTGGGTCAGCTGGCGAAACATCTCGCGCCAGGTTGCCGGCGCAAGAAACGGCAGGATGCCCTCGAGCACCAACATCAGGGCGCAGGCAGTGAGCAGACTATCGGTCATTGGCAGGATTTTTCACCGCACCTCCGGCATTCTTCATGTATTTGAAGAACTCGGAATTCGGCTCAACGACGATCACATCACTCTTATTTCCAAAGCTGCTGCGATACGCTTCCATGCTTCGATAGAATGCGTAAAACTCCGGCGACTGGCTAAATGCCTGCGCATAAATCGCTGCCGCCCGGGCATCGCCTTCCCCCTTGACTTTCTGTGCGTCGCGATAAGCTTCGGCGACAATCACCTCGCGTTGCCTGTCAGCATCCGCACGAATTTTTTCGGCCTCGGCCGCACCTTCCGAACGCAGTTCATTGGCAACACGCTTGCGCTCCGCTTCCATACGGCGATAAACGGACTCGCTGACTTCGGTTGGCAGATCGACGCGCTTGAGGCGGACATCGACAATCTGAACGCCGATCTTGCGGGCATCAAGGTCCGCCTTGTCGCGCATTTCTTCCATAATCTTGTCGCGCTCGCCGGAAACGACCTCATGCACCGTGCGTTTGCCGAATTCCTCGCGCAGGCCGGCGTTGACCGTCTGCGACAACCGCGTTCTGGCGCCTGCCTCATCGCCCACGGACACGTAGTACAGCTTGGGATCGACAATTTTCCATTTGACGAAGGAGTCGACGAGAACGTTCTTTTTCTCCGACGTGATAAAACGCTCAGGCTCGGGCGAATCAAGCGTCAGAATGCGCTTGTCGAAAAAACGTACATTCTGGATCAGCGGCCACTTGAAATACAGCCCCGGATCGGCGATCACTTTCTTGACTTCGCCAAGCTGGAAAACGATAGCATATTGACGCTGATCGACCGTAAAAATCATCGACGCGGCGACCACCAGCACAACAACCAGAATACTGGCAACAGCATTGATCCCCTGGCGCATTATCTACCCTCCCGATCGCGCAGGCGCAAGGCATCGCGGTCACGCGACGCAGAATAATTTCCGGCACTGTTTCCGCTATTGGCGCTACGCGTAAGGCGCGGTAACGGTGCAGGCTGAGAAGCGGGTTCAACCGGCAATGCGGCCGCATTTGCCGTCTCATCCGCCGACCCGCCGGATGTTGCGCCTGCGGCCTGCATCAGCTTGTCGAGCGGCAGATACAATAAATTGCCCTGCCCCTTGGCGTCCAGCAGCACTTTCCCTGTATTGGCGTAAACCTGCTGCATGGTCTCCAGATAAATGCGTTGGCGCGTCACCGCCGGCGCCTTGGCGTATTCGCTGAGGATTTGCTGGAAACGGCTGGCGTCGCCTTCTGCCGTGGCAATCAGGCGCTGCCGGTAGCCTTCCGCCTCTTGCGCCAGCCGCGCCGCTGTGCCGCGTGCACGTGGAATCACGTCATTGGCGTAGGCCTGACCTTCGTTTTTCTGGCGCTCTCGATCCTGGCTGGCCTTCACCGCATCGTCAAACGCCGCCTGCACCTGCTCCGGCGGCTGCGCATTCTGCATCGTCACCTTGGAAATCAGGATGCCGGTCTTATAACGATCGAGAATATTCTGCATCAGATTTGACGCGTTAACGGCAATCTGTTCACGCCCTTCATACAGGACGAAATCCATGCGGCTTTTACCGACGATCTCGCGAATCGCCGTTTCCGCCGCCTGCTTCACCGTTTCATCGGGATTACGGTTGTTAAACACATAATCGGCCGGATCCTTGAGAATATATTGCACGGCAAACTGGATGTTGATGATGTTCTCATCGTCGGTCAGCATCAGCGCCTCGCGCAGCTCCTTGTTGCGTTCGCTACCGCGATAGCCGACTTCTACCGTGCGTACGCCGGAGACGTTGACCAGTTCGTGCGACTGGATCGGATAGGGCAAACGCCAGCGAAGCCCCGGTTCTGTGCTTTCCTTGTAGCGACCGAACTGGAGCAGGATGCCGCGCTGCGAAGCATCGACGATATAAAACCCGCTGGCCAGCCAGACTAGTACGCCAAGCGCCAGCAACAGCGTAATGCCGCCGCCGAGAAAGCGCGGGCTGATTTCAACCGGTGGGCGGCCACCGCCATTACTGCCGCCATTGCCACCGCCCTGGCCGTTATTACTGCGCGAATTCCGTTTGCCTAGTGCATTGTTCAGGCGGCGATTGAAATCGCGCCACAGGTCTTCGAGATCAGGAGGACCTGAATTTTGGTGCGGGTTCTGATGCCCTTCACCGCCCTGTTCATTTTCATTATTACCGCGCTTGCCCCATTGCGGGTCATTCAGCGACATGAGAAGTCCGATTGTGGATGAAATCATGCAGAAGCATCCGTGTTGGTATCATTTATATCTGTTGTCATCGGGGCATGAACCGCAGGAATGGCAGCGCGGTCCTTTTTATGATCGACCCGTATGCAAACCCGTAGCGAGCGCCCCTTCTGCCTGCGCTCCGATCCGCACCGGCGTTCGGGGTTTCTCAAGCGCAATTTCAGCCAGTGCGCGGCGCAGCAAATCCAGGCCCGCGCCACATTTTGCGCTGACCCGAACGCGGTCGATTCTATCATACTCATCCCGCTCGACAGACGGTGGCAGCCCCGTCAGATCCAGCTTGTTCAGGATGACCAGCCGGCGGACCTGACCGGCGCCGATTTCAGCCAGCACTTTGTCGACTTCGGCGATTTGACGGTCGCGCGCCGGGCTGGCGGAATCGACGACATGCAGCAGCAGATCGGCTTGCGCTGTCGCTTCTAGCGTCGCATGAAAAGCGGCAACCAGCGCATGCGGCAGGTCGCTGATAAAGCCAACCGTATCCGACAAAACGATGTTACCGGCCTCCGGCAGCCAAAGTTTGCGCGAGGTGGTATCGAGCGTTGCGAAAAGCTGGTCGGCGGCATACGAGCTGGCATGCGTCAGCGCATTGAACAGCGTCGATTTTCCAGCATTCGTATAACCGACGAGTGAAATATTGAATACATCGCCGCGCATCCGCGCCCGCCGCTGCACGCCCCGCTGCCGCCCCAGACGGCCAAGCCGCTCGCGCAGCAGCCGCACCCGCTTGCCCAGCAGACGGCGGTCGGTTTCCAGCTGGGTTTCTCCCGGGCCGCGCAGGCCGATCCCGCCTTTTTGCCGCTCAAGGTGCGTCCAGCCGCGCACCAGCCGCGTTGCCAGGTGGTCGAGCTGCGCCAATTCAACCTGTAACTTGCCTTCCGAACTTTGTGCGCGCAGGGCAAAAATATCAAGAATCAGGCTGGTGCGATCAATGACGCGGCATTGCAGCAGGCGTTCGAGGTTGCGTTCCTGCGCCGGCGAAAGGTCGTGGTTGAAAATGACCAGATCGGCCTGGTGTGCGACAACTTCCGCGCCAATCTCCTGTACCTTGCCCTTGCCAGCGAAGGTAGCGGCATCCGGACTATGGCGTTTACCCTTTACTTCGGCACACAGACGCGCGCCCGCCGACTCGGCCAGCAAACGAATTTCTTCCAGCCTATCGGCGAAATCGCCGGAACCGAAATCGAGTTGGACGATGACGGTGCGCTCACCCCCGGCCGCAGGACGCTCAAACATCGGTGTGCCGCAGGTAGAAGCGGATAGAAAGCATGGGCAGAAAGAATGCTGCGGTCAAAAGATGGGCCGCAACTGAGAACGGGTCTTGTGCGAACGGGTAGGTATGCAATGGATCAGAAGCCGTTGTCGCCTTCCGAATGAAAATGAAAATTGACCGGACGCGACGGAACAACGGTCGAAATCGCATGCTTATAGACCATCTGAGTCACGGTATTGCGCAACAGAACAACGTACTGATCAAATGATTCAATCTGGCCTTGCAGCTTGATGCCATTGACCAGATAGATCGACACGGGTACGTGTTCTCGGCGCAGAACGTTCAGGAACGGGTCTTGTAACTGTTGCCCTTTATTAGTGCTCATGGTCTAACTCCACATCTCGTTGTTGGTTTTGGGATGCTTTAGCTTAATGGATTTCTCAGTGATTTTCCAGAAAACGAAAAATTATTCCGAACAACTATCCGGCAAACCGCCTTCAAACCTTTTGAATAGAAGCCTTGTAATCTGGCCGTCACGGGCACACTATCTATGTGTCCGCCGCGGTTTTCTGGCGCCGGATTCTGGCGATTTTGCGAATTTTCCGGATTCAGCAGCGGCCGCTTTTACCGTTTTTCCCGTCTTCGCGCTGTTCGTCTTTGACACTCCCTGCCGCCCAACCGCTCCGCGCGCCGCATCAGCCCGTGGACGCCGACGCAGGCGCTCCGCCGGTTTGCGCTCGGCAAACGGGTTGTCGGACGTGTTGTACTGGATGCGCAAAGGAGTTCCCTTAAGCCGGAATGCATCGCGGAAAGCGCGTTCCAGATAGCGCGAATAAGCGTCAGAGAGCTTATCAAGCGCATTGCCGTGAATGACGATCACCGGCGGATTGCGTCCGCCCTGATGGGCATAGCGCAGCTTGGGGCGGAAGATGCCGTTGCGCGGCGGTGTTTGGCGCGCTGCCGCATCAATCAGCACCCGTGTCAGACGCGGTGTCGACAGATCGGCCGTCGCTGCCCGATAGGCGGCATCGACCGAGCGAAAAACCAGGTTCAGCCCCTGCCCTTTGAGCGCTGAAACATAGTGGAAATCAGCAAAGTCCAGAAAACGCAGCCGAGTTTCGAGCACCGACTTGATCTGGCTGCGCCGGTAGGCATCCAGCCCATCCCATTTATTCACGGCGACAACGAGCGCGCGTCCTGATTCAATGACGAAACCCGCAATATGCGCATCCTGATCGGAAATATCCTGACGGGCATCCAGTACGAGCACGACGACATTGGCGCCTTCGATCGACTGTAGCGTCTTGATGACGGAGAATTTTTCAACGGCTTCAAAAACACGCCCCTTGCGCCGCAATCCGGCGGTATCGATCAGCGTATAACGCCGGCCGCCGCGTTCGAAATCGACGCCGATGGCATCGCGCGTCGTCCCAGGCTGATCGAAGGCAATCATGCGCTCTTCGCCCAGCAGAGCATTGATCATCGTGCTTTTACCAACATTCGTTCGGCCGACGATCGCTACTTTGAGTGAAAGATCCCGTTCATTCTCCGCCTCCACGGCCGCCTCTTCAGGGAAATGCGCCAGCGCCCGTTCGAGCAGCGCGCGCACGCCGTCGCCATGCGCGGCGGAAATCGCCAGCGGTTCCCCCAGCCCCAGCGCATGGAATTCGGCTGCAGCCATCCCCCCTTCCATGCCCTCGGCCTTGTTGACAGCAACAACGACCGGGCGCGGGTTTTTGCGCAGTTTTTTAGCGATTTCCTTATCCTGCGGCGTAATGCCGGCGCGTCCGTCGACCATGAAAACGATTGTATCCGCTTCGGCAACAGCCTGCTCGGTCTGGCGCGCCATTTCATGCAGGATGCCGTCCTTGGCAAGCGGTTCGAAGCCGCCGGTATCGACGACAAGATACGGGCGATCGCCAAGCTTGCCGTGACCATAGTGACGATCCCGCGTCAGCCCCGGCATATCGGCAACGAGGGCATCGCGCGTCCGCGTCATACGGTTGAACAGTGTCGACTTGCCGACATTGGGACGGCCAACAAGTACGAGCGTCGGCTTCATTCGACCTCAACGGCAAATACGCCGCCGCTGCGGGTCTGCACCAGCATATTTGCGCCTAGCGCCTGCGGCGCGGCAATGACCGCACTGCCGTCCGTCGTGAGGCGCGCCGCAAACGCGCCATCCGCCCGCGAGAGGAAATGTACGACGCCCTCCACATCGGCCACGGCCACCTTGTCGCCACGTGCAATAGGCGCCGAAAGGCGACGCCTGGCCAGCCGGCTCTGTTTCCAGAGACTGGCGCCGCTGCTCAAATCGAAGGCATGCACGGCATCTTTATCGTCGGTGACGTAAAGCTGGCGGTCATCGATCGTCAGCCCTACCGCACTGGAGACATCGCGCGTCCACATCTGTGAGCCGTTACCGAGTTCAAAACAGGCAACGCGTCCCTGGAAAGCAACGGCGCACACCGTACCGTTGGAGATCACGGGCAGACTGGTGATATCGGCGATACGGTCAAGCTCGGTCACGCCCTTGGGCACCGCCACCGTGCCTTCCCAGACGGCAGCGCCATTGCTGGTGCTGACGGCTACTAGTTTGCCACCCGGGAAACCGGCAAAGACATACGATCCGTCGATCAACACCCCGGCCGTTGAACGCAGCGCCAGAGCGGGCATCGGCCGCTGGTAAATCCATTTACGCTTGCCGTCGGCGGCATCATAAGCCGTCAGGCGATTGTCGGCGCTGCGCACGACCACAAGACCATCGCCCAAAGCCGGCGGGGCCAGAACCGCGCTCGTAGCCTGCGCCTTCCAGCGCAGCGCTCCATCGGCAGCGGCAAACGCCAGAACCTCACCCTTGGGCGTGCCGACGACGACCAGATCGTCATCGGCGCCAACGCCGCCGGACAAGAGTTGGTCGGCATTAATCTTCCACGCCACCCTGCCGGCATCAATGCGCATGATGTTGCCGTTGCCAGCGGCAACATAAACCGTCGAGCCAACGACCGCCGGGGTAAAGACATACAGGCCGGCCTTGCCAACATTTTCCTGCCAGAGAACACGGGCGGTGGCCGACGCCGTAATCGGCTGCAGTTTGGGTGGTTTTTCGTCTGACGAGAACGGATTGAGCGCACTCAGCGTCGAACACCCTGACAGCACGGTAAGCGCAAGCGCAGTAACAAGTACACGCATCTTCATGTTTATGCCTTTACGCCCAGTGCGTCGAGTTTCTGCTGGATGATTTCACGATACACGGCGCCGGACTGTAGCTGCCAGCTTTGCGAGTTGGCGCCATCATTTTGGCGGTCCTGCCCCGCCAGCGTCTCCAATGCCGACTGATAGGCTTTGCGCGCTTCATCCTTCTTGTCCTGTACGCTGAGAACATCGCCGCGGCTATCGATGAAACGCGCCGAGAACGCCGGCGTCACGCCGCCCTCAAGCAATTTGAGCGCTTCGTCGTAAGCCTTCTCGTCGATCAACAGCGTCACCAGATGCAAACGCGCCAGATCGCGGATTTCGTCCTTGCCGTTATCGACGGCCCATTGTAATTGGGCCTTGGCCGTTCTGGCATCTCCCGCATCCTTCGTGGCTTTAGCCGCCACCAGCGCGCCAAGCGCCGCGTAGCGAGTACCGCTGAATTTCTCGGTCAGCTCGCCGCTGGCCGCCTTGACACGCTGCGTATCTCCGCTTTGCACCGCCTGCTGGAGCGCCTGATAGATATTGGAAGCCTGCTCAGCTTGATTACGCTGGTACCAGTTCCACCCCCGCCAGGCGAGCACGACAACCGCCGCAGCCATGATTACAAAAGTCAGCAGCGAGCCGTACTGTTTCCACCAGGCCTTAAATTCGGCAATCTGTTCCTGTTCTTCAAGATCATAAGCTGCCATCCGTTTCCTCTCCTTCATCAAAAAGTGCATTCATGATTGCTTCGCCTAAGCGATCGACAGCAACGCGCCGCTGCCGCCCTGTTTCACCGTTCGCCAAGGTTTCGCGCAGGTATTTCAACGTCACTTCACCGGCGGCGGCTTCGTCGTCGCCGATAATGACCGCAAAATGCGCGCCGGACGCGTCGGCTTTTTTCATCTGTGATTTGAAACTGCCGCCGCCGCAGTGAAAAAGTACGTCGATGCTTTGGTCACGCAGACGCTCGGCCACGCGCGGCGCCAACCGCGAAGCAGCCTCACCCTGGTAAACAAAATACACGTCGACGCCCGCCGGTGCGGGGTCGCCGCCCGTCTCGCGGATCAGCGCGATCAACCGCTCGACGCCCATCGCATAGCCGCAGCCTGGCGTCGGCTTACCACCGAGTTGTTCGACCAGACCATCGTAACGTCCGCCGGCGCAGACCGTACCTTGCGCCCCCAGCCTGTCCGTCACCCACTCGAATACGGTCAGATTGTAGTAATCCAGACCGCGCACCAGCCGGGGATTGACCGTATAAGGCACGCCGACGTCGCGCAGCGTCTGCTGCACGCCTTCAAAATGCGCCATGGATTCTTCCCCCAGATGTGCCATAAGTTTCGGCGCTTCGGCGATCAGCGCTTGCATGTCCGGATTTTTGCTGTCGAGTATGCGTAACGGGTTGGTATAGAGTCTGCGCGTGGCATCTTCATCCAGCGCATCGCGGTATTTCTCGAAATAGGCGATCAGATTGGCGCGATACTGCGCGCGTTCTTTGCTTTGGCCGAGCGAATTGATTTCGAGACGGATGCCATCCAGCCCAAGGTCATCCCACAGGCGCGCGCCCATGAGGATGAGTTCGGCATCGATATCCGGCCCAGAGAAACCGAAGGCTTCGACACCGACCTGGTTGAACTGGCGGTAACGCCCTTTCTGCGGGCGTTCATGGCGAAACATCGGCCCCATGTAGTAAAGGCGCTGGGGGCGTTGCGCCGCAAGATTGTGCTGAATCAGGGCGCGCACGCAACCGGCCGTGCCTTCCGGACGCAGCGTCAGATTCTCGCCGTTAAGCGTGTCTTCAAAGGAATACATTTCCTTCTCAACGATGTCGGTTACTTCGCCGATAGCGCGCCGAAACAGAGGCGTCGGCTCGATGATGGGCATACGGATCGGCCGGTAGCCGTAGCGCTTCAGCCAGGAACGGGTCGTTTCCTCGAACAGTTCCCACAATTCAGATTCGCCGGGCAGGATGTCGTTCATCCCGCGAACGGACTGGATAGCTTTGCTCATGAGCTTGCCTATGAAGTTGCCTGATGCTTTTTAGGATAAGTGCGCGCTACGTAACGATCGACGATGGCGACGAATTCTGCGGCAATGTTTTCGCCGCGCAGGGTCACGGTCTTCACGCCGTCCTCGAATACAGGAGCGGCGGGCGCCTCACCGTTGCCCGGCAGGCTGATGCCGATGTTGGCATGCTTACTTTCGCCAGGACCATTGACGACGCAGCCCATGACCGCCAGCGTCATGTTTTCCACTCCTTCGAACATCTCGCGCCAGCGCGGCATGCGCTCGCGCACATGGTTCTGGACAGTGAACGCCAGATCCTGGAAAAAGGTACTGGTCGTGCGTCCGCAGCCCGGACATGCCGTCACCATGGGAGTAAAAGCGCGCAGCCCCATGGTTTGCAGCATTTCCTGCGCAACAACGACTTCCTGCGTACGCGCGCCGCCAGGCTCCGGCGTCAGCGATACGCGAATGGTGTCGCCGATACCTTCCTGAAGCAGAACAGCCATCGCCGCCGTCGAAGCGACGATGCCTTTTGAACCGATCCCAGCCTCGGTCAGCCCGAGATGCAACGGGTAGTCGGCGCGGCGCGACAATTCACGATAGACGGCAATCAGGTCCTGCACGCCGGAAACCTTGCAGGAAAGGATGATGCGATCGCCCGGCAGGCCGTACGCTTCGGCCTTGGCGGCCGATTCGAGCGCCGAGGCAACCATCGCCTCGCGCATGATGATCGCCGTATCGCGCGGCTGCGGGCGACGGGCGTTCTCATCCATCAGGCGCGTCATTATGTCCGGATCGAGACTGCCCCAATTGACGCCGATGCGAATCGGTTTTTCATATTTGCAGGCAACCTCGATCATCTGTGCGAACTGTTCGTCGTGCTTTTTGCCGCGGCCGACATTGCCTGGATTAATCCGGTACTTGGCCAGAGCGACCGCGCAGTCGGGAAATTCGGACAATAAACGGTGACCGTTAAAATGAAAGTCGCCAATCAGGGGAACGTTGACACCTAGCTCATCAAGCCGCGCGCGAATTGCCGGCACGGCGGCCGCAGCCTCCGGCGTGTTGACGGTAATACGGACAAGCTCCGACCCGGCGCGCGCCAATTCGGCGCACTGCGCCGCAGTGCGCGACACATCAGCCGTATCGGCGTTGGTCATTGACTGTACGACAATGGGCGCATCGCCGCCGACGATAATGCCGCCGACGTTGACTGCGCGCGTCAACCGGCGGCGGATGAGGCGAATTACGCGCGCTGAACTCATTCCAGCGTTACCCTGGCCACGTCATCCTTGCTGCGTTTGGAAAGATCAACCGGCTTGCCCCGGTAACTCAGGCTGACACTACCAGCGTTGCCGATCAACAGTGAAAACGGCGGTTGACCGCTGACTTCACGCTGGCTGTTGGGGGGATTGAGCTGAGAAAAAATGACCTTTCCGCTCCGGTCCTTGACCTCTACCCAGGATGACTGGGTAAATGAGAACCTGAGCACATTGTCTTCCACATTGGCGGCTACGCTGGGAACCAGCGCAACCGGAGTCGCATCGCCGCCATCCACGGGCGCCGTGGGAGCAGACGGCGCGACGCCGGGTGCAATAATCACAGGCGGGCTAATGGTCGATTCACTTGCCGAAACGGCGGATGTTGCCGGTGCAGTTGAAGACGAGGACGCCTCCGGCATAGAGGGCGTCTGCGCGGTTTCCGTTTGGGCGGCCGTAGCGCCAAATACGCCTTTGATCGACGAGGTCATCGTCCGAATAAAATCTGCGGGCAGCAACAGATAGATAAGCAACATCGCAAAGAGCAAGCCGAAGCCGGCGGCAATCCATATGTGATTGCGGCGACTGACGAGCCGGCCGCCCACGAGAATCGGGATATTGGTGCTGCCGGGTACGGCAAGAACGTTTTGCCGCAAAGTCACGCTTCGACCAAGCGCATCCATCAGCTCTGTCGCATCCAGCCCAAGCAGGCGGGCATAATTGCGAATGAAACCGCGAGCAATGGTATTGCAGTGCATGCGGGAAAATTCATCACTCTCCAAGGCGACAACCTGATCCGGACTCAGCTTAAGCCGGGTGGCGACTTCGTCAATCGTCAGCCCCCTGACCTCGCGTGCTTCCCGTAAACGCTGACCGGCACTGGGCGCGGCGTCCTGCATTCCATCTGATTCCTCCACGGCCTGATCGAAGGCATTCGCCCGATCCGAGGCGACCGGTTGAATCTCTGAGGATGGACTCATTCGTAGTTTCCTTTCAGCAAAGCCTGATACTCCGGAGATTCCGGATATTGGCGGCGCAACTGCGCAGTCAGGCTTTCTTCCTCTGAACGGTTGCCCAGGCGCCGCTCGGTACGCAGCAGTAACCATAACATTTCAGCAGTTGGCTCCGTCTGGCGCACCAGATCGCTCATTTGCGTACGCACGGCATCATAGTTCCCGCGCCGATAATTAATTTCAGCCATCTGGAATTTGGCCTGGAGATTGTCCGGGTCAAATCGCAGCACGCGCTGGATATATTCCTGAGCCTGATCGAGTTCGCCAAGTTTTGCATAACATGCGCCCGCATTGAGGTGGGCGATTTCGGGCGTCTGATACAGAGGATTGTTGATCGCTTTCTGGAAATAGGCGATCGATTCGCTCACTTTCCCCGTCTGACACAAATACCAGCCATAGTTGTTGTTCAGTTCCGGATCTCTGTCATTTAGGCTCAAAGCACGGTTAAAGTCTTTTTCCGCAGAATCGTATTCTTTAATGTAAAACAGCACCAAACCACGCATGCCAAAAGCGGGTGCATAGTCGGGGTCGATCGAAGTCGCCAGCGTCAGTTCTTCAAGCGCAACGATCAGGTTTCCGTTCTGGAAATAGAGAGAGGCCAATTCGGTATGCGCCTTGGCCCGCGTCAAGGCGTCTTTGGGTCTGGCTGGCGTACCAAATACATTAGACGACTGAGAAGATTCATTCTCCTGCGCCATTGCCGGCAAAGCGGTCCCCAGCAACGTCAGGCAAAGCGCTGTCAGCAAGCGAACTACGATACGCCGACTCATGGAAATCATCATAATCTAGCCTCACGAAATTGAATGATACGGCGCTGACTGCGCCGTGTTTTATCTCTGACCTGCCCGGCAAGCTGGCCGCAGGCGGCATCAATGTCATCGCCGCGTGTCTTGCGTGTTGTCGTGACTACGCCAGCACGCATCAGAATATCGGCAAAACGCCGGATACGATGCGTCGGAGAGCAATGATAAGGGGATCCGGGAAAATAGTTGAATGGAATCAAATTGAATTTACACGGAACATCACGTACCAATGCAAGCAGGTGGTAGGCATCCGCCTCGCTATCGTTAACGCCATCAAGCATCACATATTCAAAAGTAATGAAGTCGCGCGGCGCTTTATTCAGATAACGCTGACAAGCCGCCATCAGCGCCCGCAGCGGGTACTTTTGGTTAATCGGCACGAGTTTATCGCGCAAGGCGTCATCCGCGGCATGCAGCGAAACTGCCAAGGCAACGGCGCATTCGTCCGCCAAGCGGTCCATCATCGGCGTCAGCCCGGAGGTCGATACGGTTACGCGCCGCCGTGACAGCCCATAGGCATGGTCATCCAACATCAGCCGCAGCGCGATCACCGTATTGTCGAAGTTGGCCAATGGTTCCCCCATTCCCATCAACACCACATTACTGATGATGCGCTCGTCTCTGGGATCGGCGCCAAGTAGGCAATTGGCTTGCCAGAGCTGGCCAATGATTTCGCCCGCCGTCAAATTGCGGTTGAACCCTTGTTTTCCCGTCGAACAAAATGCGCAATCCAGCGCACACCCGGCCTGAGTCGACAAGCACAGTGTGCCGCGACCGTCTTCAGGAATAAATACCGTCTCGATCGCGTTACCGCCGCCGACATCAAAGAGAAATTTGCGTGTGCCATCATCTGAAAGTTTGTCGGAAATAATCTCCGGCGGTACAACTTTGGCAATGCTGACCA
>CALHZD010000074.1 GCA_938040985.1 uncultured Propionivibrio sp. | reverse complement strand
TGCCTTAGGCGTGCGGCTGTGTTGTAAGTGGTCATTGGTAGTCATCCTCCGTTTTTCCTTCCCGGCTCGCTGATAGGCGGGTTCTTTTTTCTGCTTCCGCTGTCTCTGGTCTTTCCGGCTAACCTTGTGGCAGGGAGCGTCGAAGCGCTTTTTTCTCTCTTTTAATCGTTCTTGTGCGAGTCGCAGTATCATGCCCGCTCCCTCGTTTGATCCGGCCGCCGCAACGATATGTCCACAATTTTGCACGGGCAATCCGTGCCTTGCCAAAATATGCAGTGGATCGCATTGCTCCTGTTTTCGATTGCCGTGGGAGGCATTCTGGCCTGGTTGGGCGTGCCCGCAGCATTTTTTCTCGCTTCGGTGCTGTGTGGGATGAGTTTCCGGCTTTTAGGCGCGAGGCTGAAATTGCCGCGTCCTTGCTTTATTTATGCGCAGGCGCTGGTGGGCTGTGCGGCGGCCAAGAGTATGACGCCGTCGGTATTGGGGGCGCTGAGCGAAAACTGGCAAGTACTCGGCGCCATGGTTTTGAGTTCGGTGGTTGCCGGCGGGCTGGTAAGCTGGTTTCTGAGCCGGTGGCGGGTGTTGCCGGGTAATACGGCGGCTTGGGGTGCTTCGCCCGGCGGCGCGAGCGCGATGATTGCGCTGGCCGAAGCCTATGGGTCGGATGTGCATATGGTGGCGATGATGCAGTATCTGCGCATGCTGCTTGTCGTTCTGCTGGCCTCGCTGGCCGTGCATCGGTTATCCGTGCCGCATCCCGTTGATGTCGCGGCGGATGCGCAGTTTTCGCTATCTGCTTTTTTCCAGGGCGATCCGGTGCAAATGGCGCTAACGCTGGTGATTATGGCGGTTTGCGGTTTTATTGCCTGGCGTTTGCGCATCCCTGCCGGCGCTTTGCTGGTGACGATGCTGACCGGCGCAGTCATCAATGCGGCGGACTGGATGGATTTCCGCCTACCGCCGGTTTTTCAGATAGCCGCTTCGATGGTCATCGGCTGGTTCGTTGGACTGGGCTTCAACCGCACGCTGTTATACGCAAGTCTGCGCAAGATGCACTGGCTCTTTTTTTCGGCCTTCATGCTTATCGGGCTGTGCGCGCTTTTTGCCTGGATGCTGCATCGTTTTGCCGGTAGTGATCTGCTCACCGCTTATCTGGCCACAACGCCCGGCGGGCTGGACGCAATCATTCTGCTGGCAATGGATAGCGGCGCAAAAACGGATATACCGTTTGTCGCGGCAACGCAGACTCTGCGGCTGTTCATTGTGATCTTGACCGCGCCGCCGCTGGCGCGCTGGATTTGCCGCACTGCCGGGACACAGACGCCGGGGACATAGCCGCTTGCACAGCGGCCAGCGGTGGTTACGAAAACGATGGCAGGCCCACCATTCCGACCAGCAGGATGGTGCCGAACACCACACCTGTCGCCAGACTGATGCGATTCCGGACGGCGAAAACAACCGGGTCGTCGTGCATTTCTCCGCGATGTGCCTGCAACCACATCCAGCTAATCCAGAAGAGCATGACGGGAACGCAGCCCCAGATCAGGCGGGGTGCGCGGTACAGCATCATGACGGTGGCGCTGTTGAGGTAGAGCGCCAACACCAGCGTGGAAAGATAGCCGGCGATGATGCCCATGACGCGGATCAGCGGTGCGTCGGCGGTGTGGTAGCCGCGCCCGTGGATCTTTTCCTGCCCATTGCGCTGCTGGACATCCATTTCGGTATAGCGCTTGATGAAGGCGAGCGACAAGAATAGAAAAATGGAAAATGACAGCAGCCAGAAGGACGGCGTATTGTCCGAAGCTGCGCCGCCAGCGATGATGCGCAGTGTGTGCAGCAGCGCCAGGGTCAGACAGTCGATCAGCATCAGGCGTTTGAGCAGCAGTGAATAGGCGCAGGTCAAGATGAAATAGACGAGTAACCAGACCAGAAAAGGTTTGCCGACCGGTAAGGCCAATCCCAGGCTGAGTACGAATAACAGCGGCGCCAGCAGGGCGCCCGCCCGGATGGAAACGCATCCGGCGGCAAACGGCCGGTTCTTCTTGCGCGGATGCCTCCGGTCGCTATCCAGGTCAAGCAGGTCGTTGGCAATATAGACGGAGGAGGCGCAGATGCTGAAAGCAAAAAATGCCAGCAGCAGTGAAAGCCATGCGTCAGCATTGGAAAACTCATGCGCCGCCAGCAGAGGAATAAATAACAGCAGATTCTTCAGCCATTGATGGATACGCAGGACTTTTACCCATGTGCTCACACTGCGCTCAAGCGGCGGAAAAATTCGGGTGACAGTACATACGCCCTCGGCCTGGCTTACCAGGCGTCGTGAGCCATTAACGATGATGGCGCACCGTGCACATGCCCACACCGGAAGATCGTGGCTGGAATTTCCGGCATAGTCGAAGCCCTCCCGACCGAAGTGTTCGACCAGTATCCTGGCCTTGTTTTCTCCGGCGACGTTCGATCTGCCATCGCTGGCGATGACTTCATCAAAAATGCCTAGATGTGCGGCAATCGATTCGGCAATCGATCGATCCGAAGCGGTGCATAGCACTAACCGACGCCCTTCGGCACGCTGGCTTTCCAGCCACGCCAGCAGCGCCTTGTTGTATGGAAGCGTTTCGGGGTCAAAGGTCGTACGTGCGGCGAGCTGTTGCTTGAGCGCCGCCTTGTCCCACGTCAATAGCGCTGGAAGGCCAAGCGCAGCCAGCGGATGATCGCGCAGCAGACGCACGGCCGATTCGTGCAGCATGTCGGTATAGATCAGCGTGCCATCCAGATCGACGACAAGTACGCTTTCTGCCACAACCTCTTCTCTAAAAACGTTTCTTTCAATGCGACGAACCAACGGCCATAAGCCGACGCCCATAAATCAAGATTATGGATCAAGGTCGAAGCGGCGCGATGGAGTCTGCGCCGGGAGTGGTAAGCCAGATTTTGTTTCTCTACGACTGACCTGTTGCCCGCCTAGCCTTATTTTAGGCCGCCGACCAGAATTTCCGAAGCAGGCACCTTGTCGCCGAATACGGGCCGTAACGTTTTCTGGTAAGCGGCTTTGAGTACGCCATTTTTGCTGATTTCCTCAATTTTTTCATCCAGATAGGCGCGTAGTTTGTCATCACCCTTGGCGACGGCAGGGGCGATGAAGTCGTCGTTGCCCAGACGGGCGATACCGACGGCGTAACCTGGATGTTCCTCTGCCCAGGCGAGCAGCAGGGTATTGTCGTGTGCCAATGCATCGCCGCGCCCATCGACAAGAGCATTGAAGGTTTCAGTATTATGGTCGAACTTCAAGCTTTTGATTTCCTTGTGCTCCTTGCTGAAGTAACGGTCAGCGGTCGTGCCTTTGTTGAGCAGCAGGGTTTTTCCCTTGAGCTGTGCGATGTCGGTGATTACCGCCTTGTTGGGGGATATGACACCGAGCGCGACTTTCATGTAAGGTTTGGCAAAATCGACAACCTTGGCGCGTTCCGGCGTAACAGTGAAGTTAGCAAGAATGATGTCGACCTTGCCAGATCGCAGGAACTCGACGCGGTTGGCGGCCTCTACCAGTACGAATTTGGCCTTGTTTGCATCGCCAAGCAGGTCTTTAGCGATATAACGGCCGATCTCAACATCGAAGCCTTGCGAGAGACCTTTGGCGTCGACGTAGCCGAATGGGGGCTTGTCGCTAAAAACGCCAATACGAACTTCCCCCTTGGCCTTGAGTTCTTCAGGGCTGGCGGCAAAAGCTGAAACCTGGGCAAATAGAGCGCCGAGCAATGTGGTCAGGAAAATGGTCTTTTTCATTGGATGGTCCTTTCGGTCAGGTGAAAAATTCAAATGCGTCAATAATGCATAAGGTTGAGGAATGCCTGTGCCCGTTGCGAGGCTGGGGCGGTGAAAAAAGTTTCCGGATCAGCCTGCTCGATGATTCTTCCGGCGTCCATAAAAACGATGCGATCGGCGACTTTGCGCGCAAAGCTCATTTCATGCGTGACGATGAGCATCGTCATACCTTCGGCGGCCAGTTCGAGAACGACGTCAAGCACTTCACGCACCATCTCCGGGTCCAGCGCAGCGGTGATTTCGTCGAGCAGCAGAAGTTTCGGATTCAGACAGAGCGCGCGGACGATGGCGATGCGCTGCTTCTGGCCGCCGGACAGTTCGCGCGGATAGGCTGTCTTGCGCTCGTAAAGCCCAATGCGTTGCAACAGCTGATCGGCTTGCGCTTCTACTTCATCGCGTTGTCGCTTCTGTGCCTTGAGCGGCCCCAGCAGGATGTTGTCTAGCACGTTGAGATGGTTGAATAGTTCATAGCTCTGGAAAACCATGCCGATGTGCTGACGGGCGGCGTGCCAGCCAATATCCTCTCCCAGTGCGCCGTAGCCGTCGAGAAAGATTCGCCCGTTCTGAGTAGGCTCCAGTCCGTTGATGCAGCGTAGCAATGTGCTCTTCCCGCAACCGGAAGGGCCGAGCAGAACGACAACTTCGCCGGCGGCAATATCCAGATTGATATCGTGCAGGGCATGAATGTCGCCGTAGTATTTATCAATGCCGCGCAAGCTGAGCAGTGGCGCCATTATGTTGGTCGCAGACTTCATGACTCCTGCCCCTGTTGTTCCAGACGCGCTGCCAGCAGGGAAAGTGGGTAACAGACGATAAAGTACAGCACAAATACGGCTCCATAAATCCAGAATGAAGCGCCCGGGTGCAACTCGATAATCTGTTGTGCGACCTTAACGACTTCGATAACGCCGATCAGCGCCGCTAGCGCTGTCGTCTTGACCATTCGCGTTAGCAGGTTGACTATGCCGGGCAAGGCGCGGCGGATACTCTGCGGCAGCAGCACGTAACGGAAGGTCTGGGCCTTGCTCAAACCGAGTGCCAACGCTGTTTCGCTCTGATGCCTGTCGATCGACGAGAGCGCTGCGCGCACGAGGTCCCCCATTTCGGCAATGCCCCATAGACTGAACACGAAAGTGCAGACTACATATGGCTCCCAGTGCCAGTCGAACCAGCCGGCCAGTCCGAAATAAAAAATGAACAGCAAGACCAGGAGCGGAATGAAACGGATCAGTTCCAGATAGCAGCGGCAGCAAAAACGCAGCAACCGGCTGGGCAGCATCATCAGTATCCCGAACAGCACACCGCCAAGAATTGAAATAGCCATCGAGACTATGGAGATGGCGAATGTCATCTTCATGCCAAGCAATAGCCGCCAGGCGTATGCGCCCCATTCGATCGGTTCAGCCATGGCTTGCTTTGCGCACATGGCGCTCGATCCACGGCGCCAGGGCGATTACGGGGAGCAATAGCGTTGCATAGCCGAGCACCAGCATCAGCAGCGCCTCGTTCGTCTGGTAATCCAGACCGATTAACTCTTTGCTCAGATTGAGTAATTCCACTACCGCTAATACGCCGACAACCGAGGTCTCTTTGATCAGGAACAGCGTATTGGCAACCAGCGCAGGTACGGATGCCGCAAGTGATTGCGGGAATACGACATAAATAAAAGTTTGTACAGGGGTTAATCCAATGCTCAGCGCGGCCTCCTGCTGAATTTTGTTTACCGACTCAATGCCGCCGCGGAACGCTTCGGCCATATACGATGCCCCCAGGAAAGTCAGTCCGATCACCCCACAGACAAAGCCTGATAGATGGACGCCTAGTTTCGGCAGGCCGTAATAAAGGAAAAATAATTGCACCAGCAGCGGTGTGTTGCGTGATAGCTCGATATACATCCGGCAGAATGGAGCGAGTACCGGGCAGCGGTAGACTACTGCAATGCATATCAGCAGACCGAACAGTAACGACAAGCCGACACTCCACAATGACAAGCGTAGCGTTTCTCCCGTTGCGGCAACGTATTGCGGAAAAACTTCGCTGAGATAAGCAAAATCCATAGAAGGCGGCGCAATAAAAGTAATGCGATGAAACACCGATGAAGCATCGCGTGGAAGTTGGGCATTATCCCCGAAAGCATGGAGGGCGAAAAAATTTTTTCGTCATGGTGAAATAACTTGAAGTTATAACCGCTGCCATCGTGGAGGATAGTCACTTTTCACCGTCTTGACGATCTATCCGGCAGATTGCGATTACCGGCGCGTCAGGACTAAGGATGAAGGCGCAATGATTACCCTTGCATGCGCTTTTTTTCCTGGTTCGATATATTTATATTGCACCTTTGCCTTGGTGTGTGATTGCTTTCGCCTGTTTACGCGATCCTACCGATGGCTTGATTGTGTCGCTAACCTTTTAAAGGAAGTTGCCATGAAAAACATCCTGATTATTTCCGGCCATCCGAACCTGCAACAATCTACCGCCAATCGGGCGATTCTCGATGAGCTTGCCGGTCGTCTGCCCCATGCGCAGATTCGCCGTCTGGACGCGCTATATCCCGACTACCAGATCGATATTGCCGCCGAACAGCAGGCACTGCTCGTCGCCGACGTGATCGTCTGGCAGTTCCCGCTTTTCTGGTACAGCCTGCCCGCATTGCTTAAGAAATGGCTGGACGATGTGTTTACGCATGGTTTTGCCTATGGATCAGGCGCCAAATTGAACGGCAAGCGGCTGATCGTTTCCTTTACCACCGGCTCGCCAGCCGAAGCCTATGCGGAAGGCCAGGCGATGAATTACGCCATTGAGGCGTTTATTCCGCCTTTACGCCAGACGGGGTTGTTGTGCGGCTTGCAGTTCGGGCAGCCGGTCATTTCCAACAGCATGATGTACATTGCCGGACTCAGCCGTGAGGAAGATTTACAAAGCGTGCAGGCCAAGGCCAGGGATCACGCTGGGCGCCTGGTGCGGCAGATCGAGGATTTACCGGAATGAAACTGAAAACCCTGGGTATCATCGGCGGTATGAGTCCGGAGAGCACGGTGTCCTACTACCAGTGCATCAACCGCGAAATCAATGCCCGCCTAGGCGGCAATCACAGCGCCGACATCGTGATGCATAGCCTGGAGTTTGAGCCTATTGTGCGGATGCAGCGGGCAGGCGACTGGGCGCAGGCCGGAGAAGTCCTCGCGCAGAGTGCCCGCCGGCTGGAAAGCGTCGGCGCGCAGGCGCTGGTGTTGGCGACCAACACCATGCACAAGGTTGCCGATACCGTACAGAACGCGGTCAATATTCCTCTGCTGCACATCGTCGATGCCGTTGCCGATGCCCTCCGGATCGAGGGGCTGCATACCGCCGCTTTACTGGGGACGCGCTTTACCATGCGCGACGGTTTTTATACCGACCGCTTGCGTCTGCGGGGCGTGCATGCACTTGTTCCGGATGCGGCGCAGCAGGATGAAATCGATCGGGTGATTTTCGAGGAGCTGTGCCGCAATCGCCTGACTGCCGAGGCGCGCGCATTTTTTCAGAGCGTCATTGCCGGTTTGCAGGCAAGCGGTGCGCAAGCGGTGATTTTCGGCTGTACGGAAATCGGTTTGCTGTTGCAGCCGGAAGAATGCCCGCTGCCCGTCTTCGATAGCGCCCGGATTCATGCACTTGCCGCTGTGACGTTTATTTTGGATGGATACGTTTGATGTCTTCGATGCGTTTTTGGCCGCCGCCGGGGAGCCGCCTATTCATGATTTGCCGATTCGTCATTTCGCAAAGCGTAAAAAACTACTGAAATGCCCTATCTGACGCTTTCCGATGCCTCGCTGGCTTACGGTCATGTGCCGCTGCTCGACCACGCCAGTTTTCAGCTCGACCCGGGTGAGCGCGTGGCGCTGATCGGGCGCAACGGCAGTGGTAAATCTTCTTTATTGCGTGCCTTGGCGGGGCAGGGCGCGCTCGACGATGGCACCGTGTGGCGATAGCCGGGGCTGCATTTGGGTTATGTGCCGCAGGAACCCCAGTTTGCGCCGGATATGAGCGTGTTTGAAGCCGTCGTCGCCGGCATGGGCGAAGTTTCGTCACTGCTCGCCGACTACCATGCCGTTGCGCATGAGATTTCTGTATCGCCGGAGCGACAGGCGCTGTTGCTTGAACGCCTGCATCATCTGCAAAACGCGCTCGAGGCGCGTCAGGCGTGGTCGCTGGAAACGCATGCGGAACAGGCGATCCAGCGTTGTTCACTCGATCCCGGCGCGCGCGTCGGCACGCTGTCCGGCGGGCAGAAAAAGCGGCTGGCGCTGGCGCAGGCATTGGCGGCGCCGCCGGATGTATTGCTGCTCGACGAGCCGACCAATCATCTTGACATCGAGGCTATCGAATGGTTGGAGGACATGCTGCGTACCTCTGCCGTAACGATGGTTTTCATCACGCACGATCGGCATTTTCTCGACCGTGTTTCGACGCGCATCGTCGAGCTGGATCGAGGCCGCCTGCAATCGTTTTCCGGTTGCTTTGCCGATTACCAGGCGATCAAGGAAAAAGCGCTGCACGACGAGGCAAGCCTTAACGCCCGCTTTGACAAACTGTTGGCGCAGGAAGAAGTCTGGATTCGTAAAGGCATCGAAGCGCGGCGAACGCGCAACGAAGGCCGTGTGCGCCGGCTTGAACAGTTGCGGCGTGAACGCGCGGCGCGGCGGGAGCGCCAGGGACGCGTCGAGCTGGCGATCGACGCCGGCAAAAAAAGCGGCCGCCTGGTGGCCGAATTGTTTGATGTATCGAAAAGCTTTGGCGATAAAGCCGTGGTGCGCAACTTTTCTTGCCGCTTACAGCGCGGCGACCGCATCGGCATCATCGGCCCCAATGGCGCGGGCAAGACGACGCTGCTGCGCCTGATTCTCGGCGAATTGGCGCCGGATGCCGGCCAAGTACGCCTGGGGACGCGCCTACAGATTGCTTATTTCGATCAATTTCGGATGCAGCTCGATGAGGAAGCGAGGCTGGTCGATGTGATTTCTCCTGGCTCGGATTATGTGGAAATCGGCAATGAGAGGAAACACGTCATCGGCTATCTCGGCGATTTTCTGTTTTCGCCGGAGCGCGCCCGCTCGCCGGTTAAATCGCTGTCCGGCGGCGAACGCAACCGGCTGCTGCTGGCGCGCCTGTTTGCTCGGCCTGCCAATGTGCTGGTGCTCGACGAGCCGACCAACGATCTGGATATTGAAACGCTGGAACTCCTAGAACAGCTGCTCCAGGATTACACGGGCACGCTGTTTCTCGTCAGTCACGACCGCGCTTTTCTCGACAATGTCGTGACGCAGATCATCGCGCCGGAAGGCGAGGGCCGCTGGTATGAGTCGGTCGGCGGTTACGGCGACTGGCAGGAATACCAGAAACAGAAAGGGCGTCAGAGAGAACGTCATAGCGTGCAGCGCACTGGCGGCGGGCATCGTACGGTTCCGGCAAAGCCTCCGACAACGACAGCGCCGGCATCGCCGGAATCTCTTTCAGAGAAAAGCCCTGCCGGAGGGCGGCGCAAGCTCGGTTACAAAGAAACGCGCGAACTCGACGCTTTGCCAGGGCGCATTGCCGCGCTGGAAGCGGAACAAAAAACCGCCATGCTGCGGCTGGAAGATCCGACGCTGTATCAGGCGCAGCCCGACGAAGCGCGGCGTTTGTCGACGCGCCTCGCCGAGATTGAGGAGGAACTTATGGCCTTGCTGGAGCGCTGGGCGTTTCTGGAAGGTTGAACTGCGCGGTCGTCGATAAATGCGGAACCGATCTGAAGGGAGAATGCGCAGCTTCTGCTGAAATATTGCGCAGTTTTTTCTACAACATCACATCAAAAATATAGCGAAGGCCGCAGCTACTGCGGCTTTTTTTATGGCGCATTTATATTTTTTGCCGAAGAAGTCATGGATAAATTGGATCGCCGGATTCTGTCGGAGAATCGTGGAAAACCATGAATGGCATGAGGGACATGTGTTGCGTAATGGCAAGAGAAATCCGTACTCAGCGTGATTTTTGATAGCAACTATGAAAATATTGTTGATGATTATTATCATCTGTTGCTTAATAACAAGCCAGCCGATGAACACGTGAATACGCTTTGGAAGGCGCTTTGTTTTGCTGCTGAGAGACGTTGCGGAGCGTCGGCATCGCGCTTGAGTGTGTGCATAAGCACTCATGCTTTACGTCTTGTGAAAGATGCCGAAACATGTCGTTCGCCGGCCTGGATTTGTGATTTACCCGAATATGCATGGAGAAGATTTGATGAAGAAAACCTGTCTGGCAAACAGCATTGCGCTGTTGGGCGTATGCCTTTCCATACCGGCGTTCGCTCAGGAAAATGATTCCGCCAAACCACCCCGTACGTCCTCTGAATCCGCAAGTACGGAAGTGAGCCTCGCGCCGGTGACGGTCACCGCCAACCGCATGGATAGTTCCGCCGCGACATATGCCGGGCAAGTCAGCGTGCTGGAAAGCGAAGACTTGCAGGGCAGTGAAAATGTCGTTGAAAGTCTCAGCCAGACGCCGGGCTTCGAGACGGGAGATGATTATGGCCGTCAGATCGGCTCGCAATTCAAGATTCGCGGTTTCGGCTATCAGTCGGAGAATCGGGTGATCATCGAACAGGATGGCGTCCGGCGCTCGGTGAGTATGTTCTCCAACCATATTTCTTCTTTCCGTACGGACCCGTATCTGCTGAAAGAGGTTGAAGTCGTCAAAGGCGGCTCTTCCGTGCTGCACGGCAGCGGCGCCATTGGCGGGATTGTGAGCATGCGGACGAAAGACGCCAGGGATTTTATTTCTGAAGGTAAGGATTTCGGTTTTACCCTCGGCGGTCGCTATGATTCCAATAACAGCCGTAGTGGACATGCGGCTATTGCTTTCGATTCGAAAGACAGTCCGTTCGATTTTGTCGTTTATGGGCGTGGCGCGCACTTCGGCAACATTAAACTGGCTGATGGTGGTGCATTTTCCAGTTCCAGCAAAACGCAGATTACCCATGCCGCGAATGATGAAGATATTAAAAACGGCATGCTCAAGTTAGGCTGGAACCTTACCCCCGAACAGCGGCTATACTTTTCATATTTCGACTATAACGAAAAACTGGTGACTACTTGGCAAACGCTCTGGCACCTCGATCCAGGCACCAATCCAGTGCATGGAAAACTTAAGCAGCGTGATTGGATTCTCGGCTATCAATATGATCCGCTGGACAATAACTGGATCGATCTGGAAACCAAATTCTATAAAAGCGATGCTTCCTACTTCCGCAGCCGCGACGGTAATTCTCCGGTCGAGTACAAAAACAGTGATGAACGCTGGGGGATCGGTATCAAAAATAGGGCGAAGTTTAAGCTCGGTGCGGTGGAGAACCAGTTCGTACTCGGCGTCGATTACGAAGACCGCAATGAAGATGCCTATATGAACGTCAATGGCGAGCCTTCTATTTTTGGCTCAATGCCCAATTACTATAAGGATCTGGGTATCTATGCGCAGAATACCGCCAGCTTTGGCAGGCTGGATTTCACCCTTGGCGCGCGTTACGACAGCTTCCAGCGCGGCGTCGATAAAGGCGGCGCGAAAGAATACAAGGACGGCCGTCTGTCGCCGAAAATCAGTCTGGCGTACCAGGCCTTTGATGGCATTTACCTCCTGGCCGGCTATGCGGAAACCTTCCGTGGCCCGACGCCGCACGAAACCTCATCCGACGGTGCGTTAAATCCTCATTACTGGTATGTGCCGAACGCTGACCTGAAGCCGGAAACGGCCAAGGAATACGAGGTCGGCTTTTCCGTGGATAAGCAGAATTTACTTGGCCACGATGAACTCTACTTCAAGGCGACCTATTTCGACGGCAAAATCGAAGACATGATCTCCCTGAAGGAGGCGCCCGAACTCGGTACGCCCCCGGATATTGGCGATGGCGTTACAACCCGCCAATATGCCCAATACCGGAATGTCAGCGCGGCCAAACGCAGAGGGTATGAAATCGAAGGGAAATACCGCTGGCGCGACTGGAAATTCGGCGGCGGATACGATCACCTGAAAATTACCGATAGCGCGACCGGCAAACTGGAACAGCCCTCGGTGGATAAGCTCTCTTTCAATGCTTCCTACACCCATCCGGGATTGAAGCTGACCGGCGGCGTCAAGTTAACCCACTGGTTCAAGCCGAAGCGCAACACCTATAGTACGCGGATTCGCGGTGTCGAATACCGCTACATCAACCAGGCGTTTACCATCGTCGACCTGTTTGGCAGCTGGAAGCCGGTGGATAGCGGCATGGGTTTCTTCGACAAGAATTTCACGCTGAATTTCGGCGTCAATAATGTTCTCGATAAAAAGAGGATCCATTACAGCAACTACGATACGACAACGTCCGTTGGCCGCGGGCGGAATTACTACGTTTCGTTTGATAAGCGTTTTTGAAAATCCGGCGCGGCCGCGGACGTTCGGACGCCACAGACGTTCAGCCTGCCGCACGCCGCCGCTACCGCGCTTAACGTGCAATGCAGGCAGATGCCGGCAGCGGCGGAGCAAGCTCGAAGTCTGAATAGAATCCCGCGTGGAATAAGAGTTTCCGGGATGCCTGGCCGCAAACGCCCAATTGACGCGGGTTCCAGCGCTGTCCTGTCTGAAACGCCCAATCTACGTGGGTTCTAGCGACACCTACTTGCAAACGCCCAATTGGCGCGGGTTCCAGCACTACCCTGTTTGAAATGTCCAAAGGACGCGGACTTCCGGGCAGCCGCCGCAGACAGTACAGGACGTACGGAAAAGTGGCGCAACGCGGTGATGATTTTTTAGCTATTTGACGCTACACGCACAAGCACTTGCGCGCCGCGGACAAAAGCCCGACCTGAAACAGCACATGCCGTGCTTGTTTTTTACGAACGTTTTTCTGGCTTGGGCATCTCTGAACCGCTGCCCGCTAGCCCGCGTGGATTGGGCATCTCCGGCCTGTCTTCTTCAATGCTTTTGTTTGAAATGCCGCCACCGGCGGCCATGCTTTTATGCTTGAAAAAGGGGGGGCAGTTGCGGCTTATAAAAGATTCTTTCGCCAAGATGGCGTTCTAAAAACACTTTTTTCTCCATGACAATGACACCGCAGTTTAGCGTTTCAGCAATTCCAGCAATTCGCGCTGTGCGCTGCGCTGCGTCTTTGCCCGGCGCGCGCCGTGGCGCGGGCGGTAGCCGCCTTGGGCGTTCATTTCCCAAGCCTGCTGGTTATCGGCAAGATAAAGACGCAGACCTTCGTGAATGACGCGGCGTTTGAGTTTTTTATCGAGTATGGGAAAAGCCAGTTCGATGCGGCGGAAAAAGTTGCGCTCCATCCAGTCGGCACTTGACAGCAGAACCTTTTCTTCGCCGCCAGCGTAAAAATAAAAAATGCGATGATGTTCGAGAAAACGGCCGATGACCGAACGCACGCGGATATTTTCTGACAATCCCTTGAGGCCGGGGCGCAGGGCGCAGACGCCGCGCACGATTAGGTCGATCCTGACGCCCGCCTGCGACGCGGCGTACAGCGCATCGATAACGCCCGGTTCAAGCAGCGAATTCATTTTGGCGATGATGCGCGCGCGTTTGCCGTTGCGCGCCGCATCGGTTTCGGCCTGGATGGCGGCGACGACGTTGCGGTGCAGCGAGAACGGCGACTGCCAGAGGTGGCAAAGCGCGCTGGCGCGGCCCAGGCCGGTGAGCTGCTTGAAGATTTCGTTAACATCGGCGCAAATGGCTTCGTTGCTCGTCAGCAGGCCGAAATCCGTGTACAGGCGGGCGGTGCGCGGATGGTAGTTGCCGGTGCCCAGATGCGCGTAACGGCGCAGGCGGCTGCCGGAAGCGTCGCTCTCCCGGCGCACGATCATCAGCATCTTGGCGTGTGTTTTGTAGCCGACGACGCCGTAAACGACATGAGCGCCGACTTCTTCGAGCCGGGTGGCCCAGCCGATATTGGCCTCCTCGTCAAAGCGCGCCATGAGTTCGACGACGACGGTGACTTCCTTGCCGTTGCGTGCGGCGCGCAGCAGCGATTTCATCAGCACGGAATCCGTCCCGGTGCGATAGACGGTCATCTTGATGGCAACGACCTGGGGATCGGCGGCGGCCTGGTCAATGAGCGCAATGACGGGCAGAAAACTCTGGTAAGGGTGGTGCAGCAGAATGTCGCTTTTACGCAAGGCCTCAAAAATGCCGCGCCCCTTGTCGAGCGCCTTGGGCAGGCTCGGCGTAAATGGCGGAAACTTCAGATCCGGCCGGTCGACCTGGTCGGGAATCTGGATAAGACGGGCGAGATTGACCGGGCCGGCAACGCAGTACAGGTCGCTGCGGCGGAGATTGAACTGGGTCAGTAGAAAATCGGCCATATGCTCCGGGCAGTTGTCCGCAACCTCCAGCCGCACGGCGTCGCCGAAGTGGCGCTGGGGCAGTTCGCCCTGGATTTCGATGCGCAGGTTTTTGGCTTCTTCTTCATCGACGAACAGGTCGCTGTTGCGCGTGACGCGGAACTGGTAGCAGCCGAGCACCGTCATGCCCGCAAACAGTTCATTGACAAAAGCGTGCAGTATCGACGACAAAAAAATGAAACCGTACGGGCAGCCGCACAGGGCTTCGGGCAGGCGGATGAGGCGCGGCAGCACGCGCGGCGCCTGGACGATGGCCGTGCCGGAATGCCGGCCAAAAGCATCTTTGCCGTCCAGCTCGACGGCAAAGTTCAGGCTCTTGTTCAGGACGCGCGGAAAAGGATGGGATGGATCCAGCCCGATCGGCGTCAGCACCGGCATGACTTCGCGGAAAAAATAATCGCGAATCCATTCGAACTGCGCCTCATTCCATTGGCTGCGCCGGAAAAAACGGATGCCCTCCGCGGCCAGCGCCGGCAGAATCTGCCCGTTGAGCAGTGCGTATTGTTCGGCGACCAATCCATGCGCCGCATGACTGACCCGATCATAGGCCGCCTGCGCCGTCAGTCCGTCCGCCGACACTTCGCCCGAATTGAGCTTGATCTGCTCCTTAAGACCGGCGAGGCGAATTTCAAAGAATCCGTCGAGGTTGCTGCTGACGATGCACAAAAAACGCAGGCGTTCGAGCAGCGGTGCGGACGGATCGCTCGCCTGCGCCAGCACGCGCCGGTTGAAGGCCAGCAAGCCGAGTTCGCGGTTGAGATATTTGCTGTGATCCCCCGGTTTTCCAGCGGAATGGGGCTGGGCGTGGGAGAGTAGGGGAAGGTGGGAGGCGTGGGGCGATTTGGACAAGCGCATGAGGATAAGAAGACGTGGAGGATCATTGCCGGATCGGGCAGAGGCCATTCTATCGCCAAACCCCTGATGTTTCTGGCCGATTGAATCTCTTCGCCGTATCCGGCCGGTTCGGGTGAAGTTCGGATGAATAGAGGCGCGCGTGACGGCGGCAATAAAGAGGCGATACACAGAGCGTTTAAAAGCGGCAGAAAACCGACAAAAGCCGACAAAAACCAGCCGGGGAATATCGCGGCTACTCGCCTCACCGCTAAAAAACCGGCCCGCTTTGCCCTGCGGCGGGTCATGCACAGACCGGCCAATGCCTCGCGAATACATTAAACCGGGCCGTGATGTGGGCGCGGCCCGATGACCGAAGGGGGCGAGGTGATAGAATGGCGCCCGCCGTACAGATTCAGGCGGCGGTGCCCGGCCTTGCCGGAACCGGCTGCTCCAATATCAATATGCAAGATATACGGAATGTGCTGAAATGCGCCGAGTCATCGGCCGCCGGAAAGTCTTGATCGCCCTATGCCCTACGAACAGATTGCCGCCGTCGATCTCGGGTCGAACAGTTTTCACCTGGAAGTTGGCCGCCTCGTCTATAGCCAGATTTACCCGCTCGATACCCTCAAAGAGACGGTTCGCCTGGCCTCCGGCCTGACGCCGGACAAGCTGCTGGATACGGCCTCGCAGACGCGGGCGCTGGCGGCGCTTTCGCGCTTTGGCGAACGTCTGCGCGGTTTCCAGCCTGGCTCGGTGCGCGCGGTGGCGACCAATACCCTGCGTGTCGCCCGTAATGCGGCGGCATTTCTGCCCAAGGCCGAACAGGCGCTCGGTTTTCCCATTGAAATCATCGCCGGCCGCGAAGAGGCGCGCCTTATCTACCTGGGTGTTGCCCATGCGCTGCCGCCGACGCGCGACCGGCGGCTGGTCGTCGATATTGGCGGCGGTTCGACCGAACTCATCATCGGCAAAAAAATTGAGCCGATGCTTATGGATTCCCTGTACATGGGGTGCGTGAGTTATTCGCTGCGCTTTTTCCCCGATGGGCGCGTTGATGCCAAACGCCTGATCAAGGCGGAACTGTCCGCAGCGCGCGAAGTGCAGCGCTTTGCGCAGGCGTATCGGCAACTGGGCTGGAGTGAGGCGGTTGCCTCTTCCGGCACGGCGCGGGCGATTGCCGATCTGTTGGAAATGAACCGGCTCAATCCCGGCGGCGGTGACGGTATTACCCGCGCCGGGCTGGAAAAACTGCGCAGCCTGCTGATTCGCGCCGGCTCAATGGAAAACCTCGGCCTGTCCGGCCTGCGCGGCGAACGCGCGCCCGTACTGGCCGGCGGTTTTGCGATCCTGTCCGCCGTGTTTGCAGAACTGGGCATCGAGCGCATGATCTATTCCGAAGGCGCGCTGCGTCTGGGGGTGCTCTATGACCTGCTTGGCCGTTTTCACCGGCGCGACATGCGCGATACGACAGTGCGCCGTTTCATGCGCCGCTACCACATCGACGTGTCGCAGGCCGCGCGGGTCAAGACCATGGCGCTGGCTTTTTTCGCGCAGCTGGCGGACGGTTTCGACCCGCAGGTGCGCGAATATGGAACGCGCCTGCTGACATGGGCGTCGTCGCTGCATGAAATCGGCATTTCGATTTCGCATGGCGATTTTCACAAACATGGCGCGTACATTACGCGCTGCGCGGATATGCCAGGTTTCTCAAAGACGGAACAAGAGCGCCTCTCCGCCCTGATTCTCGGTCAGCGCGGCAAGCTGGAAAAGTTGAAAAAATTCCTACCGGACGGCGATTTTTGCTGGGTGCTGGTGTTCTGCCTGCGCTTGGCTGCGCTGCTCTATCGTTCGCGCGACAATCTTGTGGTGGCGCCGGATGTCCGGGTCAGCCTGCAGGGTGGAGAATACGCCGGCCGAACAAAAGCATCGCAAACCGCGCGTGCAAGGGGTTCGGGCGATAAAAACGGCACCGAAGGCGGACATGGCGTTTTTTCGGTTTCGTTTCCGGCTAGCTGGCTGGCGGCCAATCCGCTGAGCGCCTCGGCGTTGGCGGATGAAGCGGCGATCTGGCAACGCGCCGGATTCGGCTGGACAATCAAACGCCGGTCGGCGGCGCGCGGGAGGACGTAGTGCGAGGCGGATCTGACAGGGAAGCGGCGATGGTGGCGCCGGCGTCGGAAGCGGCGTTTTCTCTGCATGAGGCGGCCGATGGACGGCGCACGCTGGTTCTCTCCGGCGACTGGACGCTGGCCAGGCTGCCCGCGTCGATCGCGGCGTTTGAAGCCGGTCTGCGCGCGCAAGTCGGGGCCGAAACCGCCTGGGATCTGCACGGCATTGCACGCCTCGACA
Organism: uncultured Propionivibrio sp.; assembly: GCA_938040985.1. GTDB lineage: Bacteria > Pseudomonadota > Gammaproteobacteria > Burkholderiales > Rhodocyclaceae > Propionivibrio. The sequence goes on along the minus strand of CALHZD010000074.1, from coordinate 3,171 downwards.
GCGTCGGCGCCTTGACGCTGTGGCGCGCCTGGGGCGGCCAGTGGCCGAAAAACGTAGCCGTTCCGCCCGTTTTGCGCGCCATCATCGAACGCGCCGCCGCCGTTCCGGCAGACAGCGTCCGGCCGGAACGCCCGGCGAGCCTTTCCGGCGGCTTGTCGCTCATTGGCGGCGCTGTGCTGAACGGCTTGCGTAACCTGGCGGGGCTGGTCGCCCTGTTTGGGCAACTGGTGCTTGATGCGCGTTATCTGTTCTTTCATCCGCGCGATATTCCCGGACGTGAATTCTCGGCCAATATTTTCCGCAGCGGCGCGCAGGCGTTGCCGGTGACGGCGCTCGTCGGTTTTCTCATCGGCGTTGTGCTCTCTTTTCTTTCCGCGCTGCAACTGCGTACTTTCGGCGCGGACATCTATATCGTCAATCTGCTGGGCATTAGCATCATCCGCGAGCTGGGGCCGGTGCTCGTCGCTGTCCTCGTTGCCGGCCGTTCTGGCTCGGCCATGACGGCGCAGATCGGTGTGATGCGCGTGACGCAGGAAATCGACGCGCTGGCGACGATGGGCGTTTCGCGCAGCCTGCGCCTGGTTTTTCCGAAAGTCACCGCCCTGGCGCTGACCATGCCGCTGCTGGTCGTTTGGTGCTCGGCGGCGGCGCTGGTTGGCGGCATGGTGTCGGCCAATATGGAGATGGGGCTGTCTTTTCACTATTTCCTCACGGCGCTGCCGCGTGTCGTGCCGGTCGCCAATGTATGGATTGGCCTGAGTAAGGGCGTGTTTTTCGGCTTTCTGATTGCGCTGGTGTCCTGTCATTTCGGCCTCAAGGTGCGGCCGAATACCGAAAGCCTGTCGAGCAACACGACGACGGCCGTCGTCACGGCGATTACGCTGGTCATTCTGACCGATGCGCTGTTCGCCATCCTGACGCGCAATGTGGGGATCTGAGCATGGACAGACAAACGGACATGACACCGCTTCCGGCGCATGAACCTGCGCCCCGGGCAGCGTCCCGGACGCCTGTCGTGCAGGTGCGCGGCTTATCGACGCGCTTCGGCGAGACGGTCATCCACCGCGATCTCGATCTGGACGTTTTTGCCGGACAGGTGATGGCGCTGGTCGGCGGTTCCGGCAGCGGCAAAACGACGCTGCTGCGCGAAATCATCGGCCTGCTGACGCCGGAGCGCGGCACGGTGCGCCTGTTCGGCGAGCCGATCGCCGATGCCGATCCCGTTCGCCGGCGCGCCTTGCGTCGTCGTTTCGGCATGCTGTTCCAGCAGGGCGCGCTGTTTTCCGCGCTGTCGGTTTTCGACAATATCGCCTTCCCGCTGCGCGAGCTGCATCGGCTTGACGAGGCACTGATCGGCGAGCTGGTTCGCCTCAAGCTGGCGATGGTCGAACTCGAACCGCGTCATGGCCATCTGATGCCCTCGGAGCTGTCGGGCGGCATGATCAAGCGCGTTGCGCTGGCGCGTTCCCTGGCGCTGGAGCCGGAACTCCTGGTGCTGGACGAGCCGACCGCCGGCCTTGATCCCGATCTGGCGGTCAGTTTCGTCAAACTGATCAATGCTTTGCAGAAGGAACTGAATTTCACCGTCGTGATGGTCACGCACGATCTCGATACGCTGGCCGGCCTGGCCACGCATATCGCGGTGTTGGCCGACCAGCGTATCATTGCCTGCGGCCCGCCGGCCGAGGTGCTGGCAGTCGATCATCCGTTCATCCGCAACTTTTTTTGTTCCGAACACGCGCTGGCCGCCTTATCCGCCCCCTTGACCAAGAAATAGGCAGAAAGTCCACCATGGAAAACCGCTCCCACGCCCTGATCACCGGAATTTTTACTTTACTGCTCGGCATTGCCGCCATCCTTTCTTTATGGTGGTTTGGCGGCAAGACCGAGCATATGAGCGATTACCTGGTCGTCACCGACAAGAGCGTCAGCGGACTAAACCCGCAGGCGCAGGTGCGCTACCGGGGCATTCGCGTCGGCCGCGTCGAGGACATCGACCTCGACAGCCGCGATCCGCGCAATATCCTGATCCACATCCGTATCCGCGACGATGTGCCCGTCAGGCAGGGCGCCGTTGCCCGCCTGGGCTATCAGGGCGTCACCGGCATCGCCCATATCCAGCTTGATGACCGGGAGGAAGACGGCGTGGGACATCCCGTCGATGCGGATCGCGCGCCTTTGCTGGCAGAGTCGGGAGGCATGCCGCGCATTCCGATGGAAGATTCCCTCGTAGACGCCTTGACCGACACGGGTACGGATACGCTCAAACAGATCCACCGCCTGGTTGTGAATATCAACCGGATTCTGAATCCGGAAAACCGGAAGGCGGTGACGCGCACGCTGGATAATCTTGCGACCGCTTCGGATAATGCGCGCGAAGCCTCGACGCAGCTTCGGCAGGCGCTGTCCGGACAGAATCTGCGCACCTTGCAGACGACGCTGCAACGCGCCGAGTACGCCGCCGGTCAGGTCGGCCCATTCTTCGCCGAAGCGCGCGGGCTGGTTGCCCGCCTGCAAAGCGTCAGCGATAAGCTCGACGTGGCGCTGGGCGGTCAGTCCGGCGCCGCTACGCTGCCGCGCTTAAATGAACTGGGCCGCGATCTGGCGGCTACGTCGCGGCAGCTCAACCGTGTCCTGCAAATGCTCGAAGACCGGCCGCAAAGTCTGATTCTGGGCGGCCCCAAGCAGACGCCTGGGCCGGGAGAAGCCGGCTTTACTGTGCCGGCAGACAGGAAAAAACCATGAGGAACCCGATGTTGCCGACAATTTTCCGCCGCTGGGCGTATCCATCCATGCACCGCGCCATCCACCATGCTATCCGCCGCGCGGCGCTTCCTGCCGGCGCCCTGGCGATCGCGCTGCTGGCCGGCTGCGCCGCAAGCCCGTCCGCCGTACAACCAACCGTCTATGATTTTGGCCTGCCCGTGTCCGCCCTGGCCGGGCAGGGCGGCGCCGGCGCCGAGGCGATGAGCCTGGCCGTCGATGTCCATACGCCGCCGTGGTTCGATTCGCCTGGCATCGACTATCGCCTGGCCTACGACGATCCGCTCAAGCGGCGTGAATACGTGGATAGCCGCTGGGCGGCCAATCCCGGCCAGCTGCTGACGCAGCGTCTGCGCCAGCAGCTGGGTGTGCCGGATGCGGCGGCGGGCGCGGCGGGAGCCTGTGCGC
>CALHZD010000073.1 GCA_938040985.1 uncultured Propionivibrio sp. | reverse complement strand
GCACCTGAACGCGAAGCCATCATATGCCTAAATTTCCCTTCATTCAAGAAGGTTAAGGGGAATTTGCTTTAGTCTCTCGGTATATTTTTACGTACTTGTTCCTATACGTTAGCGTTCTATCCACGGGCGATGTGAGACGACCTAATTACGCTGGAAGAAAGGGCGACGCTATACGTAGGGAGAAGCGTGGAATGCCTGCATGCCACGGGCGCCATAGTCTGAAGAAAAGTAGGGCATAGAAAGGATTATGCTAGTATCCGTGCGCTCGTTCCTGATGGGGCGGTTCAATAAAGGAATGTTTCTATGAAGAAAACTTTGTACGTCAGCCTGGTTGCCGGAGCCTATTGCGCTTTTTCTGCACTCTTAGCGTTTGCCGAGCCTGCCGTTTGTACCCAGTATTACAAGGAAATGCAGGCCGCGCTGAAGAAAGATGGCAACGATACGGCGGCGGCGATGAAGATTATCAAGGAACAGGTGGCGGGCGTGCCAGCCGGACGGCAGGCGGATTTTTGTAAATCATCCCTCCAGGGCATGAAGGATGCCGAAGCGCACGCTAGCCAAGCAGAGGCTGATGATGACGGCGGTAAAAACCGCGCGGCAAGAAACAATAAGCAATAAGCAATAAGCAATAAGCGGAAAGGGTAGAAGTTCTACAATCTATATACTCCGCATAGCCTCAGGAACAGTCGTATGCGATCCGTATGAATTGTGTTTTCAGGCGACAATCTGCTGCGCTGTCCAATAGTCCAGGAACTGTGGCATGAATGAAAGCCGAACCGGCCGGTTCGGCTTTTTGCTTATGTTGATCGTATGCGCCGTGCGGCGGGCTTCATCGCTGTGGTGACCTGATTCCTTTCATGAACACGACGGAAAATGCGCTGATATAAGCCGATGTCCGCTAATGGGCGGTTGGGCTGTGATAGTATTCGCCTCGGCGGGTCTCCCCGCATCGCAGCGTGGTGAACCTGGTCAGGTCCGGAAGGAAGCAGCCACAGCCATTAACTGCGAGTGCCGGGGTCAGGCTCGCCGCTTTCTTTTCCGGGAACCGCTTCCGGGTTGTCTCCGGCGCTTTTGCGGTGTTTTTAGGCATTTCGGCGGTTGCCGGTCACGTCCCATGATATTGCTGATTTTCCGCCATGGCGGTTTGCCGTGCGCAGGAATGCGTCCGGATGAATGTGGGTAAAAACGGCTAAAAACGATGCTCAACACTGTCAATGACGGAAGAAAAGTTCCGAATGTCGGCTTCATCAGTCTTGGTTGTCCCAAGGCGCTGGTCGATTCGGAGCAGATTCTGACCCGCTTGCGCGCCGAAGGATATGCTATCTCCGGGTCCTACGAAGGCGCGGATCTGGTGGTGGTGAATACCTGCGGTTTCATCGATGCGGCCGTCGAAGAATCGCTGGATGCGATCGGCGAAGCGTTGTCCGAAAATGGCAAGGTAATCGTGACCGGCTGCCTGGGCGCGCGCGAAGAACTGATCCGTGACTTGCACCCCAGCGTACTGGCGATTACCGGGCCGCATGCGGCCGACGAGGTCATGCAGCACATTCGCACGTATCTGCCGCAGCCGCACGACCCGTTTGCCAGTCTGGTGCCGCCGCAGGGCATCCGGCTGACGCCGCAGCACTATGCCTATCTGAAGATTTCCGAAGGTTGCAACCACCAGTGCACCTTTTGCATTATTCCTTCGCTGCGCGGGCCGCTGGTCAGCCGCCCGATCGGTGACGTGCTGCGCGAGGCCGAGCGCCTCGCCGCCGCGGGCGTGCGTGAGCTGCTGGTCATCTCGCAGGATACGGGCGCCTATGGCGTCGATCTGAAATATCGTACTGGTTTTTTCGGAGGGCGGCCGCTCAAGACGCGCTTAAAGGAGTTATGCATGGCGCTGGCCGAATTCGGCGTCTGGGTGCGCCTGCATTACGTCTATCCGTATCCGGCGATCGATGATCTGATACCGCTGATGGCAGAGGGAAAAATCCTGCCGTATCTCGACGTGCCGTTTCAGCACGCCAGCCCGCGTATCCTCAAGGCAATGAAGCGTCCGGCAAGCAGCGAAAATACGCTGGCGCGTATCCGTGCCTGGCGCGCCGTCTGTCCGGACCTGACGATCCGCAGCACTTTTATTACGGGATTCCCCGGCGAGACAGAAGCGGAATTTGAGGAACTTTTAGCCTTTCTGGAGGAAGCCCGACTCGACCGTGTCGGCTGTTTTGCCTATTCGCCGGTGGCCGGGGCGGCGGCTAACGCGTTGCCGGGCGCGCTGCCGGATGCCGTCCGTGAGGAACGACGCCGCCGTCTGATGGACGTGCAGGCGGATATTTCGGTCGAGCGTTTGGCGGCCAAGATCGGGCGCCTCCTCCGGGTCATCGTCGACGAGATCGATGAAGATGGCCTCGTCGCACGTTCTGCGGCAGATGCGCCGGAAATTGACGGGCAGGTGTTTGTCAATGGTTTTTATGATGCTGCGCCGGGCGATTTCCTTGACGTGCAGGTGGTCGATGCGGGCGAGCACGATCTGTACGCCGAGATACGGGCGTCACGGTAAAAATGGAAAAGGAATGAGGGCGAAGCGCCTATGACTGCAACACTGGTTGAACGACTGAGCGCCATCGTCGGTGCGGAAAACGTCCTGACCGACGCGGCGGCGATGGCGCCCTATCTTATCGATTGGCGCGGACGTTATCATGGCGCAGCGCGCTGCATCGTGCGTCCGGATAATGCTGAGGAGGTCGCCGCCATCGTGCGTGTGTGCCTGGCGGCGGGCGTTCCCATCGTGCCGCAGGGCGGGAATACCAGCCATTGCGGCGCTAGCGTGCCGGATACGAGCGGCACGGCGGTGATCGTCAGCCTCTCGCGCATGAACCGGATTCGGGAGGTTGATGCCGCAAACAACACGATGACGGTCGAAGCGGGTTGCGTGCTGCAAACGATTCAGGCGGCGGCACGGGCGGCCGGACGCCTGTTCCCACTGTCGCTCGCTGCCGAAGGCAGTTGCCAGATTGGCGGCAATCTGTCGACCAATGCCGGCGGCGTGCAGGTGCTGCGTTATGGCAATGCGCGCGAACTGGCGCTCGGGCTGGAAGTCGTGCTGCCTTCAGGCGAAATCTGGCATGGTCTACGCGGCCTGCGCAAGGACAATACGGGTTACGACCTCAAGCAGCTGTTCATCGGCGCGGAAGGTACGCTGGGCATCATTACCGCCGCCGTCATCAAACTGTTCCCGCTGCCGGGCGCCGTGGCAACCGCCTGGCTGTCCATCGACTCGCCGGCAACCGCTGTGCGTCTGCTCGGCAAATTACAGGCGCGTTTCGGCGCGGCGCTGACCGCGTGCGAGCTAATTTCTGACATTTCGCTCGGCCTGGTGCTCAAGCATATTCCGGGCGCGCAGCCGCCTCTGGCGGTCAGTCCGGATGATCCGCACGCTTCGCGTACGCCCTGGCATCTGCTCATTGAACTGTCGGGTACGGGCGAAGAGACCGATCTGCGCGTGGCATGCGAGGAATTTCTGGCCGCAGCGCTGGAAAAGGGCTGGATTGACGATGCCGTACTGGCGCAAAGCGGCGAACAGGCGGCGCGGCTGTGGGATCTGCGCGAACGCCTCAGCGAGGCGCAGAAAATCGAAGGATTTAGCATCAAGCACGATGTTTCCGTACCCGTATCGCGGATCGGCGAATTCGTCGAGCGCGCCGGCGCTGCCCTGCAAGCCGCGTATCCGGGCATCCGCATCGTTGCTTTCGGCCATGTCGGCGATGGCAACCTGCATTACAACCAGTCCAAACCGGAAGCGGGCGAGAATGCCGAGTTCATGGCCGCCCAGCCGGACGTTAACCGCATCGTACACGACATCGTCGATGCGCTGGGCGGCAGTATCAGCGCCGAACATGGCATCGGCCAGCTTAAACGCGGCGAGCTGGCGCACTACAAGAGCGCGGTGGAAATGGAAATGATGCGGGCGATCAAGCGGACGTTCGATCCGCTCGGCTTGATGAATCCGGGCAAGGTTCTGTGAGCACCGCCAGTTGCCGGGCGCGCGGGTCTTGCCGGTAAAATCGGGCAAAAGTGCCGTATAGCGCCGGAAATTCTGCGTATAGAATTTCCGGCGTTTCAAAGAAGGCTTCGCTCATGACGGCGAAAAATTCCCCCGGATGTTCTGCGGCATACGGGTCGAACAGCGTTTCCTCGCCGTGTGCTTCGGCTTCGTCCGCCAATGCACAAAAATCCGCGTAAGCGGCGGTCAGGATTTGACGCCATTCCTGACGCGAGATATTCGGTGCGGCCGGTTTGTTCGATGGTTTCAGGGGCTTGGATGTACTCGACGGCAACGGCGGAATCCCGTCGATCACGCCGTCGAGCATATCCAGCTTGTGTACAAACTCATGGATGATGACGTTGTAGCCGTTGCCGGCCATCTGCACGTCGCGCCACGAAACCAGCAGCGGCCCGTCTGCCCACGCTTCGCCCGATGCGACTTCATCGTATTCATGGACGACACCGGATTCATCCTCAATGACGCGCGGAATGACGAATTCGTCAGGGTAAACAATGATGCCGACCCAGCCGCGATAATAGTCAAGACCCAGGTTGAGGATCGGCAGGCAACCCTGCGCGGCGATCGCAACGCACATAGCGTCAGTCAGCGCCAGTCCGCCCGCAGCGGAGAACGTTTTTTCAGCGAGAAACGCTTCGGTCAATATTCGCAGGCGCTGTTTCTCCTCGCCGCCAAGCCACGTCAGAAAAGGGAGTTCGGCGATGGTTTCCCGCCATAGCGCATCCGGCAACGGTGCGGGAGGGCGGCGCCTAAACCAGCCAAAGACTTTGCTAAGAAACATTATGCGCAAGCGCCGGCGTACAGGGGCGGTATACGCGAGCTATATCCTGCATAAATTAAATCGGCGCGCATAGACTTTTACGGGAAAGCGCGCCGCCTTTTTCGATGGCTGGGCGGAGCGTACCGCTCATGCATCAGACGCAGGCGGTGATGCCGCCGTCGACGTAGATGATCTGCCCATTGACGAAGTTGGAAGCCTCAGAAGCCAGGAAGATGGCGGCGCCATGCAATTCCTCAATTCGGCCCCAGCGGTTGGCGGGCGTGCGCTGGCACAGCCAGGCGGAGAATTCTTCGTTTTCAACCAGCGCTTTGTTCATTTCCGTCACGAAGTAACCGGGCGCCAGCCCGTTGGCCTGGATGCCGTATTTTGCCCAGTCGGCGCACATGCCTTTGGTCAGGTTGGCGACGCCGCCCTTGGCGGCCGTGTAGGGGGCGATGGTCGGCCGGCCGAGCTGGCTTTGCACCGAGCAGATATTGATGATCTTGCCGCCGCCGCGTGCGATCATATGCCGGGCGACGGCCTGCGAAACGTAGAAAATGCTGGAAAGATTCGTATCGAGAATCGCCTGCCAGTCATCGGCAGGGAAGTTTTCCAGCGGCGCGCGGCGCTGAATGCCAGCGTTATTGACGAGGATGTCGATGGGGCCGATATCCTGTTCGATGCGCTCGATGCCGGCGGCGACGGCAGCCGGATCGGTCACGTCGAAGGCGACGCCGTCGGCGCTGAAGCCGTCGGCGATCATTTTTCCGGCGGCATTGCGCACGCGGGTTTCGTCGCGGCCGTTGAGGACGATGGAGGCGCCGGCGCCGGCCAGTCCGTAGGCAAGCGACAGGCCGATGCCCTGCGTCGAACCGGTAATCAGGGCGCGTCGTTGGTGCAGGTCGAACAGTGTGTGGGTGGGTTGGGTCATGATGGTGGCGTGTGTGAATGGATGGCGGATGCCGGGGCGTATTTCAGCGCACGGGCGGGATTTGGATAAGCGAATCGTCTCGTAAGATGATGTGTGCGTTTCTTGGGCGAACCTTGGATGAGTCTTGTATGCGTCGGGAAATTTGGGAAAATCCGGGAAATCTGAAAAATCCGAGAAATCCGGCCGATCCGCGTGGAAGCGCACAAAACCGGGCGATCGCTTATCCGGAAGGATTCTACCGCCCGGAAGAAGGCGCTTTCAACCCGCAGGAACGGCATACCGAAGTAGATGAAATCGAGCAATGACGAACGATGGTTGAACAAGATGTCCCCGATCGAACCTGATTTTTCCCATGAACAGGATGCCGCTTGCGCAGCGCATGCGGCGCAGAAAACGGAAACAGCGCCTGCGCCCGTTGGCTTTTGTCGCCGCGTCTGGGCGACGATCGCCGGAACGCTGCGGATTTTTCTCGACGCCGACGGCATCCGCGCCGGCGCCGCCACGGCCTTTTACGGCGCCTTTTCGGTCGCGCCGCTGCTTGTCATCCTGACCAGCATCGCCGCCTGGATCTGGGGCGACATGGCAAACATGAGCGGCGAGGTTGCGGGCGATCAGGCGGCGCGGGCGATGATCCTCGACACATTGCGCAAACTACTGGGCGAGCGCGAGGCGGAAACGCTCGCCGGCATACTCAATCGCGGTCTGGCCAGCATCTCCGCCGACAAGGCGATTCTCAGCACCCTGTTTGCCGTGGCGACAACGTTCATCGGCGCCAGCGGCATGTTCATCGAACTGCGCACCGCACTGCAAACCATGGCCGAACAAAGCCGGCCGCAACGCTTTACCTGGAAGCGCTTTGTCCGCATGCGCATCGTCGTCATCGGCGTAGTCCTCGGCTGCGCCTGCCTGGTGGCGGCGGCCATGCTGCTCCAGACGCTGGCGATCGGTTTCGTCAAGTGGGTCACGTTCATGTGGCCGGCGCTGGCCGGCATTGTCAGAAGCCTGGAACTGTTCTGGTCGTGGACGATGGTCGTGGCGCTGTTCTACGTCGTCATGCACTGGCTGCCCGACCGGCGCTTCCCTTTCCGGGCGACGCTGGCGGGGGCGGCGCTCGGCGGCGTGTTGTTCATGGCGGGGCGTATCGCCATCAGTTATTACATCGCCACGACGGTGACGCGCTCCTCATTGGGCGCGGCCAGTTCTTTCGCGGCGCTGCTGGTCTGGATTTTCTGGTCGAGCCTGGTGTTTCTGCTCGGCGCGGCATTCGCCGGCGCGCTGACAAAAAACACCGCCGCCGGGCGGTAAGCGCCAATGCCCGGCCAGCCCTTTATTGATAAGGGTTTCAGAGGCGCCTGCCCGGAGCGCCTTTATTTACCCGAGTTTCAGCGGGCGGGCATGAATGCCCGACAAACGCGATCGACCGTCGGGCGCAATATTCCGGTTTATGTTTTGTGATGCTCCGAGCCCCTTGTATTTAGGGGACTTCCAAGCATTTTATGTTTTCTACCCTATTTTTTGGGCTTCGGGAAACGCTCCGAAAGCGCCAATTGCGGCTTAACTTTGCCCAAAGACAAGGCGGCGAGCCGCAGGCAGTACACATCAGTACGGCAAGCCAGGCCAACGCGGCATTCCTGCAAAGGAAGCCGCTATTTCGGAGGGCGTGCTCTGAAGCCCTTATAAACAGGGCATCTCAGAATACCTGCCTGGAGCGCTCTTACCCATGCGGGTTTCCAAGGAGGCGCCCTGAAGTCCTTTATCCACGGGCGTTTCAGAAGGGCTGCCCGCCAGCCCTTTATTTATAAGGGTTCCAAGGGCGCCTATCCGGAAGTCCTTTATCCATGCGGGTTTTGAAAGTGTATGCCCGCAAACGCCCAATCCAGGCGGGTTTCGGAGGGGTACCGAAAAACGCTTTATATACG
>CALHZD010000072.1 GCA_938040985.1 uncultured Propionivibrio sp. | reverse complement strand
CGCCGCGCCGGCGAGCTGATGCGCCACATCCTGCTTGACATGCTGGTGGCAACGCGGCCGCAGCGCACGCTGTTCGAGGCGTTTCTCGAAGGCAAGTCGATTTTCGGCGCGCAGTACAAGCTGGTCGAGGATATCCGCCTCGTCGAAGAGTCCTACGGTTCGCTGCTCAAAATGGCGTTGGGCCTGTCGCGCATTACCGGCCGGCTGAGCCAGCCCGGCGAAATCGTCGGCCTGCTCATGCCCAACGCCGCACCCGCCATGGGGCTGATTCTGGCGCTGTCGATCGGCAGGCGCGTGCCGGCGCTGCTTAACTACACGGCCGGCGCCGACGGCATGCGCTCGGCCTGCGTCGCAGCTGGCATCAAAACCGTCATCGCTTCGCGCGGCTTTATCGAAAAAGCGCGGCTGACGGCGACGGTCGCGCAGCTCGCCGAGGCGGGGGCGATCCGGGTCGTCTATATCGAAGATTTCCGCGCGCAGATCACCTCGGCCGACAAGCTTTGGCTGCTCTGGCGCATGTGTTTCCCCGCCGGCGCGGCCGTGCCGCAAACGCCTGATGACCCCGCCGTGGTGCTGTTTACGTCCGGCTCCGAGGGCAAGCCCAAGGGCGTTGTGCATTCGCACAATTCGCTGCTTTCCAACGTGGCGCAGATTCGCGCCGTGGCCGACTTCACGCCGCACGACAAGTTCATGATGGCGCTGCCGCTGTTCCACTCCTTCGGCCTCACCTGCGGCGTGCTGCTGCCGCTGGTGGCCGGCTGCAAGGTGTTTCTTTACCCCAGCCCGCTGCACTACCGCATCATTCCGGAGATCGTTTACGACCGCGACTGCACCGTGCTGTTCGGAACGTCCACCTTCCTCGGCAACTACGGCAAGTACGCGCACCCCTACGATTTCGGGCGGCTGCGCTACGTCGTCGCCGGCGCGGAAAAACTCTCCGAAGAAGTGCGCCGGCTATGGATTGAGAAGTTCGGCATCCGCATTCTGGAAGGCTACGGCGTCACCGAATGCGCGCCGGTGGTCGCCGTCAATGTGCCGATGGCCTGCAAGATTGGCACGGTCGGCCAGCTGCTGCCCGGCATCGAACAGGCGCTGGAGCCGGTGCCCGGCATCGACGACGGCGGCGCGTTGTACGTGAAGGGGCCGAACGTGATGAAAGGCTACCTGCTCTACGACCAGCCCGGCGTGATTCAGCCGCCGGCCGCCAAGGGCGCGGGCTGGTACGCAACGGGCGACATCGTCACGATCGACGATGAAGGTTTTGTCACCATTCGCGGGCGCATCAAGCGCTTTGCCAAGATCGCGGGCGAAATGATTTCGCTCGAAGTCGTCGAGAAAAACGCGGCCGACGCTGCGCCGGGCTTTACCCACGCCGCCTCGACGCGCAGCGATGCGGCCAAGGGCGAGGCGCTGGTGCTGTTTACCACCGCGCCCGCGCTCACGCGCGAGCAGCTGCTCGCCGCCGCCAAGGCCGCCGGCTCGCCGGAACTCTCGGTGCCGCGCCTCATCCGCCATGTGGTGGCCATTCCGCTGCTCGGCTCCGGCAAAACCGATTACGTCACGCTCAAGCGCATGGCCGAGGCGAACGCCGGCGATGAGAGCGGTGAGACCAATGAAAACGGTAAAGATGGGCAACACAAACAAAGCGGCCCGTCCGCCCGGAACGCGGCTTCCGCCGGCGCCTAAGCAAACACACTGGAGAAATCATCACCATGAGCAACCAGTTTCAACTGATGCGCGAGCAGCGCTTCCGTCCCTTCTTTTTTACCCAGTTTTTCGGCGCGTTTAACGACAACGTGTTCAAGACGGCGCTGATCACGCTGGTCACTTTCCGCGCCGGGCAGCTCACCACGCTGGACGGCAAGATGCTGGCGACCCTGCTGCCCGGTTTGTTTATCCTGCCCTTTTTCCTCTTTTCGGCGACCAGCGGGCAGATCGCCGACAAATACGAAAAATCGATGCTGGTGCGCCTGACCAAGATTCTCGAAATCGGCATCATGCTGCTCGCCGCCTGGGGTTTTATGACCCGCAGCTTCTGGCCGCTCGTCGCCGCGCTGTTTCTGATGGGCGCGCAATCAACGCTGTTCGGCCCGGTCAAGTACGCCTACCTGCCGCAGCATCTGCGCGAGGAAGAACTGATCGGCGGCAACGGCATGGTCGAAATGGGCACCTTCGTCGCCATCCTGGCCGGCGAGATTCTCGGCGCGTGGCTGGCAATGGCTAATGACGGCGCACTGCTGACGTCGGCGACGGTTATCGCCGTGGCCGTTGCGGGGTACTGGGTCAGCCGCGGCGTGCCGCATTCGCCAGCCGCCGACCCCCAGCTGCGCATCAACTGGAATCCGGTGAGCGAAACCTGGCGCAACCTGAAATTCGCGCACGGCAACCGCACCGTCTGGCTGTCTCTGCTTGGTACTTCGTGGTTCTGGTTTTACGGGGCAACGATTCTGGCGCAGTTTCCCACCTTCACCAAAGACGTGCTGCACGGCGATGAAAGCGTTTTCATCCTGCTCCTGACGGTGTTCTCGCTTGGTATCGGCATCGGTTCGCTGCTGTGCGAAAAACTCTCCGGCGGCAAGGTGGAAATCGGCCTGGTGCCTTTCGGCGCCATCGGCCTGACGGTTTTCGGCGTCGACCTCTACTGGGCGAGCCTGAACGCCGGCGCGGCCGGCCTGTCCGCCGGACTTGCCCACGGCGCTTATGACTTTCTGAGCGCACTGGGGCAAGCCACGCACTGGCGCGTGCTGCTGGACATTGCCTTGCTGGGGCTGTTTGGCGGCTTCTACATCGTGCCGCTCTACGCCCTCATCCAGACACGCAGCGAGAAAAGCCACCAGTCGCGCATCATCGCCGCCAACAATATTCTCAACGCCCTGTTCATGGTGATTTCCGCCGTCGTTTCCATGGCGCTGTTCGCGCTGGGGCTGTCGATTCCGCAGCTCTTTCTGGCCACGGCGCTGTTCAACATCGTTGTGGCGGCGTACATCTACCGCCTGGTGCCGGAGTTCCTCATCCGCTTCGTCGTCTGGCTGCTCGTTCATTCCGCCTACCGGCTGGAGAAACGGGGCATTGAACAGGTGCCGGAAAGCGGCGGCGCGCTGCTGGTCAGCAACCATACCAGCCTTGCCGATGTCCTTCTGATCACGGCCGCCAGCGTCCGCCCGCCGCGTTTTGCCATCGACCCGAGGCACTTTGCGCGGCCGCTGCTCGGCGCCGTGCTGCGTGAAGGCCGGGCGATCCCTTTGCCTGGGGAGGCAGGTCAGGCCGGCGAGACCGCAAAAAATGGCGCGCTGTCGGTGGCCATGCAGACGGCGCAAGCCGCCATCGAATCGGCGCTGGCTGCCGGTGAAATCGTAGTTGTTTTTCCCGAAACCGGCACTGAGGCCGACGGGCAAGTGCGCCCCTTCTGCCCGTGGTTTGCGGCGCTGCTCGAGGCGTTGCGCGCGCGGCATCCGGCAACGCCCGTGCTTCCTCTGGCGCTGCATGGGCTGGAGGACAGCGCCTTCGCCGCCGCCCGTCTGCGCCTTGGTCAGCGCCTGGCGCGGCTGCGCCCGTTCCGTCGGGTTGCCGTCACGGTCGGTGCGCCGCAGGCCGCCTCGGCAGCGGCCGCTGAATCCGTACGGCAGGCGCTGTGTTTCCTGGCCGATGCCCAAACCGTACAATCCCGATTATGATGGGTCAGTGAATTTTTCATGAAACGCTTTGCAAAAATGTTTTTGCGCACGCTCAAGGGGGCGGGCGTGATTTTTGCCCTGGGCTTTGGCGTCGCGCTGCTGCTGGGCGGCGGGCTGTCCGCCTGGCACAACGATGGCCGGCGCCTCGACTGGCGTACGATGCCGCGCCGCTCGGCGGGACTGGCGCCCGACCCGAAAAAGCACGTCGACACGGCCATCGTGCAGGTGTACGTCGCGCCCACCTATGGCTGGCGGGGCTACGTGGCCGTGCATCCGTGGCTGATCTACAAGCGGGCGGGGCAGACGGCGTTCACCCGCTACGAGGTCATAGGCTGGGGTGGCGGCAGCGTCGTCAAGCGCAACGCCGACCTGCCCGATGCCTTTTGGGCCGGCAAGCGACCGCGCCTGCTCATCGAGCACCGCGGTGCGGGTGTCGAGGCGATGATCGACCGCATTGAGGCGGCCGTCCGCAGTTACCCCTATCCCCATGAATATCGCAGTTATCCCGGCCCCAACAGCAACACTTTCATCGCGCACATCGGCCGCGAAACGCCGGCGCTGGCGCTCGATCTGCCGGCCAACGCCATTGGCAAGGACTATCGGCCGCTTGCCCATCCGTTCGGGCGCTCGCCCAGCGGCCGTGGCGCACAGGTTTCGCTGCTGGGCATGCTTGGGCTGAGCGTCGGGCCGGAAGAGGGCTTTGAAGCCAACGTGCTGGGGCTGAATTTCGGCATCGACGTCCGGCCGCTCGGTCTGCGTCTGCCTTTCGCCGGACGGCTGCCGTGACGGCCGGCGACGCGCTGCGGCAGATTTCACCGGCGTCCGGCAAAGCGGGTGTTTGCCGCCCAATCAACGGCGTTGCGCGCCCCGGCGCCGCGTCGTATCGTTGCTGCCGCCGAATACGGGCAGGACACGGCAGATCGGTCAGGTTGGGCGGATCGTGACGAATCGCGAACGAAAAATGAACGACAGGAAAATGATGAGCCATGCGGCGGCTGCGCCGGGCAGGGCGATCAGGGCGGCGATTTTTGATGCCGACGGTACGCTGATCGATAGCGAAGGACCGGGCATGGAAGTGCTCTACGAACAGGCTGTGCGGATCGGGCTGACCCGCTCGCGCGAAGAGGCGTTCCGGTGCTTCCGCGGCAGCCGCATGGCCGACTGCGTGGCCTGGATCGCGGCCAATTCGCCGGAAACGCAGCCTGCGCGGGACGAGGCTTACTGGACGGATTTTACGCGCCATGTGCGCGAACGGCAGGCCGAGCGTTTCCGTCAATCGCTGCTGCCGATGCCGGGTGCGGAAGCCTTGCTCGCCGGCCTGCGCATCCCTTTTTGTCTGGCGACGAACGGCCCGCGCCGGAAGATCGATCTGACGCTGGCGCTGACCGGACTCGACCGTTTTTTTGGCGAGCGTGTCTTTTCAGCCTACGAAAGCGGTTTTTTCAAGCCCGACCCGCGCCTCTTTCTGCTCGCCGCCGAGCACATGGGCGTCGCGCCGGAACACTGCGCCGTCGTCGAAGACAGCCTGCCGGGCATCGAAGCCGGGCTGGCCGCCGGTATGCATGTTTTTTCGCTGCACGAGCCGGCCGGACTGCCCGTCCGCCTGACCGAGCGGGTCACGCATATCGCTGCGCTGGACGAGCTGGCCGCGTACCTGACCTGAAGCGCGTTCCCGCTTGATAGCGGCTTTCTTTACCAAAATACGGCGTTGGCTCGCCTTGCCGTACTACTTGTACTGTCAGCGGCTTACCGCCTTGTCTTTTGGCAAAGTCGAGCCGCTATGAGGCTTTCGGGGCACACTTTTGAACCCCGCATGGATAGGGCGTTTGCGGGCAGGCACCTCTGGAGCCCTTATAAATAAAGGGCTGGCGGGTAGCCCTTCTGAAATGCCCTGTTTACAAGGGCTTCAGAGCATCCACTCTGGAAATGCCCGAAATACATGGGCTGGCGTCAGGATGCTCTGAGATGCCCTATCTACAAATACGGGTTGCAAAAAGTTGGCCGAGCGCAGTGTTCCAGCTTATGTTTTTTGATGCTTTGGAGCCCTTGTATTTAGTGCGTTTCAAGGCGTTTTATGTTTTCTGGCTTGTTTGCAAGGATTTTGGGGCGGGGTGTTCGATGATGCCCTAAATACGCGAGGTTCAGGGAGCCCATATCTGAGACGCCCAAAATATAGCGGCTCGACTTTGCCAAAAGACAAGGCGAGCCAACGCGGTATTTTGGCAAAGGGAGTCGCTATGGCCCGATTTTGCCAAAGACAAGGCGACAAGTTGCTGGCAGGCCATTTAGTACAACAAGGCCAGGCCAACACAGCAACGCCGTAGTTTGACAAAGGAAGCCGCTATAAAAGGCAAGGCGAGGCCAACGCGGTGTTTCTACAAAGAGAACAGCTGTTAAGAGCGGCCGCCATGCAAGGTTCAGCGGTATATCCAGGCGATGTCTTCATGGGTGAACGCTTCGGGGAACAGGTATTCGCCGCGAAATACGGCGATGTCCAGGTATTGCCATTGCGGGTTGAATTGGGGCGCGTGTCGGCGCACGGCATCGAGCACCAGGTGTGTGCAGTAAAACGGCTGATGATTGCGTTCGTCCAGCACGAACGGTTTGCCTTGCTGCCGGGCGGCGTAGGCGGCGCTTTGCCGGCGCTGACTGGCGTTGAGAAAACGCGGGCGGGCGACGGCCACCGCATCCGCCTTGTCCGCCGCCGCGAAGTCGGCCAGTGGCGTCAGCAGAACCTGATTGGGCGACGCGGGGTTGTCGTCGGTAGTGGCGTGTGCGATAACAATGTGCGGGCGGGTCTGCACCACCATGCCGATATGCGAATACGGGCTGTGGCTGATGCGCTTGATGAAGCGGCTGTCGACGGAAACGCCGCTCCGGAAGATCCAGTCGCCGGCCTGCAAGCGCGATGCGTCGGGCAGCAATGCGTGCGCTTGCGCCGCCGGCAGGGGTTTTGCGGGCGGCCGTCGGTCATGCGCAAAGCCAACCCAGGCGGCGACCGAGAGGGCTGCCAGTAAGGAGAGGACAGCGGCAAATAATAAAACCGTCCGCCGGCGCGGGCGGTTTTTCCAAAATGTCACAGCCGGACTTTCCAACCTGTGCCGGTGTCGATCAGCCTTACATAATCCTGCCGCGCATCTCCTAGCTTGAAGCGAATTTTGACCCTGACGTTGGCCCGCCTGTTGTCTTCGGGATCAAACCGGGCCGGTTCAGCAGTGATTTCGTCAATGCCGCCGCGTTCTTCGGCATATTTCTTTTGTTTGGCTACGCTTGCCTTGACTTTGCCGCTGACAATTTCTTTTTCGCCGGGCTTTTCTTTCCGCTCGTCGGGCATATAAATCATCGCAATGACCGCATCGGCATTGCCGCTGTAGCTTTCGGCAATGAATTTTTTGGCCGTTTTTTCCGGCGAGCTGCTCGAACAGGCAGCCAGCAGAAATAAAACGGTAAGCACGGAAAGGCATTTGTTGATTACACGCATAGCGGAATCCTTATCGAGAAATAAACGGTGATGAGAAAAGCAATTTTAAACCGCCGAACAGAGGCTGGCGGGCTGGGCTGAATGGGTCGCGGTGGCGTGGCGTAGGGAAACGCGGGCGGAGCATGGAATTGACTGTGGCGGGCGCCGCCTTTCGGCCTCCGGCAAAACAGAAAGCGGAAAGGCTGCCCGCCCGTCGCCGTGCGTAGCCTACAGCACGGCGGCGATGGATTCGGCCACGTAATCGACGTTGCCTTCATTCAGCCCGGCGATGCACATGCGGCCGGTGCGGACGAGATAGACGCCGAATTCTTCGCGCAGGCGGTCGACCTGCTCGGGCGAGAGGCCGGAGTAGCTGAACATGCCGCGCTGGGTGATGAGGTAGCCAAAGTCGCGCCCCGGCGCTTTCGCTGAAAGCACATCGAAAAGACGCTGGCGCATGGCCTTGATGCGCGTGCGCATTTCGCCGACCTCGGCCTGCCACTCGGCTTTCAGCGCGGGATCGCCCAGCACCGTCGAGACGACCAGCGCCCCGTACATGGGCGGGCTGGAATAGTTGCGGCGGATGTTGAATTTAAGCTGGCCAAATACCTGCGCCGCCTGCTGCGCATCCGGGCAGATGATGGACAGCCCGCCGCAGCGCTCGGCATAGAGCGAAAAATTCTTGGAAAAGGAATTGGAAACGGCAAAGCTAAGGCCGGCGTCCGCCAATGCGCGGACAAAAAATGCATCTTCCTCGAAGCCGTCGCCAAAGCCCTGATAGGCAATGTCCAGAAAAGGAATCAGCTCGCCCGCTTTGAGCACGTCAAGAATGCGCAGCCATTCCGTCCGGCTCGGGTCGAGGCCGGTCGGGTTGTGGCAGCAGGGGTGCAACAAGACGATGCTGCGGCGCGGCAGCGATTTGAGGCAGTCAAGCATGGCCTCGATGCTCAAGACGCCCTTTTTGCCGTCGTAATACGGGTAATCATTGACGATAAACCCGGCGCCGGCAAAGATCGAGCGGTGGTTGTCCCAGGTCGGATCGCTGACCCAGACCTGCGAATCGGGAAAAGTCGCCTTGAGAAAATCCGCCCCCACCTTGAGAGCGCCTGAGCCGCCGATGGTCTGGATGGTCGCCACGCGCCCGGCTTTGAGTAACGGATGATCCTCGCCAAACAAGAGCTTCTGTACCGCTGCGCGGTACGCCTCCAGGCCCTCCATCGGCAGATAAGCCTTGGGCAGCGCCATTGCGGCAATACGCGCCTCGGCCGCCTGCACGCAGCGCAGTACCGGCACCTTGCCTGATTCGTCGTAATAGATGCCGATGCCCAGATTGACCTTGCGCGGGCGCGTGTCGGAAAGAAAAGCGGCCATCAGGCCGAGGATCGGATCGCCAGGATAGGGAGGAACGTGTTGGAACATGATGAAAACCTGTCAGAAAATCGGAAAGTCAGGAAAAGACCAGCATCAGCCGGAACAAGATGAACGCCGTGGCGGAGAGCTCATGCTGGCACGCCGGATAAATGCACTACCAGAACCAGCCCGCCAGCCAAAAATGCCGAATCGGGTTCCTAAATGCCCACGCCGTGCTTACTTGCCGGGAGAACCGATGCTACCAGCTTTCGCCACACGACGGCAGGCTTGAGCAGATAGAAGCAATGGTTGGAAAGAAGTAACTCATAATCTGCAGGGTAAATATCGAATAACTTGCGGGGCAATACACCGCGCAGCTATCCAAATTCTCTGTTGGGCAAATAAGAACAATACATAGGGGTTGCTACGCCATATTAGCTTTTAATTAGATAAAAACTAGTTATTATTAATCGGTAGTGTCGGTGCCTTGGCAGATTGATGAGTTTTTATATTCAATCCATTGGCAACAAATGGTATCAACTAATGCCTTTGCTTCTCCATAAGTCATCGGCTCTAAAGGTGGTTTTCCTTGGTCTATCCCATGCCTTGCCTCACTGGTACCAATTGCAGAAGGGCTATTCGAGGTATGTTTAAACCGTTTTATAGATTGTTTTGTTGCCCAACCAAATTGATAAATTTTATCTAACCCGCCAATATCTTCTGCAATGATCTCAATTGCTTTGTAAAAGTTAGACCATTCTGGTTTTTGGCTTAATAATTTAACAACTGATAATACAGATGGGTTGTTGAGTATAGTGTTTGTCAAATTCTTAGCAGGAATCTCAGCATCAGGCTTGCCGTTAATGTCAATGTATATTTCTGTATCGAAAGAAAAAGTTATACTCTCATTGAGTTCGCACGACAAATGTCTACAACCTTTTTCATCATAACTGATTAAAACTAAATCCTTAAAGATAATTTCATCAGGTCTTGAATAAAATTTTTGAATAATAAAATTTATAGAGGTGATTATGTTTTGTGCTAGAGTATATGCTTCTTGGTATTTCATTTTTGAATGTATTTGAGGGTGGTTTATAGATAAACCTTGATCTTCTAATTTTTTAATGTCCTTTTCTTCTATTCCAAATTGAATAATAATACTAATTAGTTCTGTCAGGTTTGTTGATATGGCAGTCACTTCTATTTCCCAATGGCTATTCATATAAACACCTAATTTATCAAATTAAACTAATTAGTAATGATACGTATTAATTGCCTGATATAGATATGTAGTTGATTTCTATTATAGCAAGAACATCGATCTACTATAATTGAAGTCTTGTCCATTTGCTAAAATGCACGTTCGAAAATTCCTTGCTGCGGTTTTGCGCCGCATTTGTTGTCCTTGAAACGCCAAACTACCCACGACGATGATTCCCGGGCCGGGCGCGCTGTCAGCGCCTCCGGGGCATCCCATTTGCCGGGTGTGGCCGATGCGCCCAGTGCGCTCAATCGCCCCGTCTCGCCTGATCTGCGGGATGCGCCCGAATCCCCCGAATTCCCCGATTCTCATCATTTACCCATTGCGCCGGGTACGCCACGCGCGTCCCACGTGCGCCGTGAGGTAATCACGTCCCAGCCTCCGCACACGGCCAATGTGCCCAACGTGCCCAAGACGCCCCATACACGTCAAGCGCCGCGCGCGCCGCAGCCCGACTGCCTGGCCGCGGATGTGCGCCGTTTGCGGGCGATGGCGCGCGATCTGCGCCATTTGTACGGGGCGCGGCGCGATGCCTTGCAGGCTGAATACGATGCGTTGCGCGAGAAGTCGCGGGCAGCGGTGGCGGCGCGGCGGGCGGGGATACCGCGGCCGACATTTTCCGACGAGCTGCCGGTCAATGCGCGGCGCGCGGAGATTGCAGCGCTGATCGCCCGCCATCAGGTCGTCATCGTTTGCGGGGAAACCGGCTCGGGCAAAACAACGCAGCTGCCGAAAATCTGTCTGGAACTGGGGCGCGGCGCAACCGGGCTGATCGGCCACACGCAGCCGCGCCGCATCGCCGCGCGGGCAACGGCCGCGCGTATCGCCCAGGAGCTGGGCAGTGAGCTGGGCCGCCACGTTGGCTACAAGATTCGCTTTACCGACCGTACTTCGCCGGCCGCGTACATCAAGCTGATGACCGACGGTATTTTGCTCGCTGAGACGCAGGGCGATCCGCAGCTGGCGCAGTACGACACGCTGATCATCGACGAGGCGCACGAGCGCAGCCTGAATATTGATTTTCTGCTTGGCTACCTGAAGCAGCTGTTGCCGAAGCGCCCTGACTTGAAGCTGATCGTAACTTCGGCGACGATTGATGCCGAACGTTTTGCGCGGCATTTCGCCGTTGGCGGGCGGGACGCGCCGGTAATCGAGGTGTCCGGGCGGCTGTTTCCGGTCGAGGTACGCTATCGCCCCGTTCAGGCGGAAGCGCCGGCCGGCGCCGAAGCCCCGGAAGACGGGGCGCGCGGAGAGCACGATGCGCGTGATGAGCGTGATCTGTACGAAGCCATCGTTGATGCCTGTGACGAGGTCAATCGCATCGGCGCCGGCGACATTCTGGTTTTTCTGCCCGGTGAGCGCGAAATCCGCGAGGCGGCCGAGGCGCTGCGCAAGCACACTTTCAGCCGCAGCGGTTTCAACACGTCGACGGAAATTCTGCCCCTGTTCGCCCGCCTGTCGGCCGAGGAGCAGGCGCGCATTTTCCGCCCGCATCAGGGGCGGCGCATTGTGCTGGCGACCAATGTGGCCGAAACTTCGCTGACCGTGCCCGGCATCCGCTATGTGGTCGATACTGGGCTGGCGCGGGTCAAGCGCTATTCTTACCGCAACAAGGTCGAACAGTTGCAGATCGAGCCGATTGCGCAGGCGTCCGCCAACCAGCGCGCCGGACGCTGCGGGCGGGTGTCCGCCGGGGTGTGCATCCGCCTTTACGATGAGGCGGACTTTGCCCGACGGCCGCTTTATGCCGATCCGGAAATCCTGCGCTCGTCACTGGCGGGCGTCATCCTGCGCATGAAGGCGCTGCGTCTGGGCGACATCGAATCCTTCCCTTTCCTCGAAGCGCCGCCCGGCAAGGCGATTGCCGACGGCTACCAGCTTTTGCAGGAGCTGGGCGCGGTGACGGACGCACGGGCGCTGACGCCCGTCGGCCAGGAACTGGCGCGCCTGCCGCTCGATCCGCGCGTGGCGCGCATGATCGTCGCTGCGCGCGATGAAGGCTGCCTGCGCGAGGTGCTGGTGATTGCCGCCGCGCTGTCGGTGCAGGACCCGCGCGAACGCCCACAGGAAAAGCAGGGGGCGGCTGATGCGGCGCACAAGGCGTTTGCCGATGAAAAATCCGAATTTCTCGGCTGGCTCAAGCTGTGGCGCTGGTATGAGGAGGCGCTCGAACACAAAAAGTCGCAGCGCAAGCTGGTTCAGGCGTGCCAGGCGAATTTTCTCTCGGCGCTGCGTATGCGCGAGTGGCGCGACATCCACGGCCAACTGCGCGCACTGATTACCGAGCATGGATGGCGGGAGAACGAGGTGCCCGCGGATTACGCGGCGATCCACCGTGCGCTGCTTGCCGGTCTGCTCGGCAATATCGGCTGCAAGTCGGAGGCATCCGGCCATTATTTGGGCGCGCGCGGCATCAAGTTCCTGATTCATCCGGGCTCGCCGCTAGTCAAAAAGGCGGGTAAGTGGATCGCTGCCGCCGAGATTGCCGAGACGAGCAAGCTTTTCGCGCGCGGCGTTGCCCGTATCGAACCGGAGTGGCTGGAACAGGTGGGCGCGCATCTGATCCGGCGAAGTTACTTCGACCCGCACTGGGAGAAGAAGGCGATGCAGGCGGTCGCCTTCGAGCGCTCGACGCTCCACGGCATCGTCATCAACCCGCGCCGGCGCGTCAATTATGGGCCGATGAATCCAGCCGAAGCGCGCGATCTGTTCATCCGTCAAGGGCTGGTGGGCGGAGAAATCGCCGACGAATACGTGCGGCGCTGGGCGTTCTTTACGCACAATCAGCGACTGCTGCTCGATATCGAGATGCTCGAACACAAATCGCGCCGCCCGGATGTGCTGGTCGATGACGAGCTGATCGTCGCCTTTTACGACCGGATGATTCCGGAAAACGTCGTCGATGGTGCGTCGTTCGAGCACTGGCGCAAGGGAGCCGAGCGCGAGCAGCCCAAATTGCTGTACTTGCAGCGCGAGGACCTGATGCGCCACGCGGCGGCGGGCGTCACGACGGAGGCGTTTCCGCCGCGCATCCGTCTGGGCGGCGTGGATTTCGACCTGTCTTACCATTTTGAACCGGGCTCGCCGCGCGACGGGGTGACGATGACCGTGCCGCTGGCCCAGCTCAATCCGATTCCGGCCGAGCGCTGCGAATGGCTGGTGCCGGGCCTGCTCAAGGAAAAGGTCATCCAGCTTGCCAAGACGCTGCCGCAGCGGATTCGCGCCAAGCTGGTGCCACTGCCTGCCTTTGCCGCGGAATTTGCGGAGGCTGCCGCCCAGGTCGGCACACACGCGGGAACCGCGCCGGAAGTGCGGATGAATCAGGGGCTGATTCCCGCGCTTATCCAGTACATCCTGAAAACGCGGGGGCTGAACGCGCGCGGCTGGGAAATTACGCCGGACGCCTTCCGCCCCGACGCCTTGCCGGCGCATCTGTCGTTCAACTTCAAGCTGGTCGATGAACACGGCCGGCAACTGGCGATGAGCCGCAACCTTGCCGAACTGCGCGCCGAATGGGGCGGGCAGGCGCGGCGGGAATTTTCTGAACTGCATGAAACGCCGGAGGAATACACCGGCCTGACCGACTGGCGCTTTGGCGAACTGCCTGAACTGATGGAAATTCCCGTCGGCGGGCAGCGCGTGATCGGCTACCCGGCGCTGCGCGACGATGGCGATTCGGCCTCGCTGTGCGTCTTCGATACGCCTGAGGAGGCGCAGGCCGTCCATGCCGGCGGTCTGCTGCGGCTGTTCCGCCTGCATTTCCGCGAACAGATCAAATATCTTGAAAAGAATCTGCCGAACCTGACGCAGATGGCGATCCGGTTCATGGCGCTCGGTACGCAGGCTGAGCTGCGCGAACAACTGATCGCGGTGACGCTGCGCCGCGCCTGTTTGGCCGAACCCTGGCCGCTCGATGCGGCAGCATTTGCGCAGCGCTGCCAGGAAGCCCGGCCGCGCCTGGGCCTGCTGGCGCAGGAAATGTGTCGTCTCGTCGGACAGATTCTCGACCAATGGCTGACGGTGCAGAAGAAACTGGCGGGAGCCAAAGCCTTTACCACTACTGTGCAGGATGTCGAGAAACAGCTCGGCCGTCTGATGACGAAGCGCTTTGTCGCCGAAACGCCGTTCGAGCGTTTGCAGCATTTTCCCCGTTATCTGCAGGCTATCACCATGCGTCTCGACAAGCTGCGCAGCGGTGGCGGAGAAAGCGGCGCGCTGCGTGATGCGCGGCTGCTGGCTGAGTTCTCACCGCTCTGGACGGCCTACGAGCGGCGCGCCCAGCTGCTTGCCCGACAGGGGGCGACGAACCCGGCCGTCGACCAGTTCCGCTGGCAGCTTGAAGAACTGCGCGTGCAGCTTTTTGCGCAGGAATTGCGCACGCCAGCGCCTGTTTCGGTCAAACGGCTGCAAAGGCTGTGGGAATCAATTCAGGCGACCTGATGCGCGGTGTCCGGCGTATCGACCGGCAAGCCGTCATACGGCGTACCCCGATGACCCGGCTGATTCGCGATAATGCCGGTTCAATGGTTAAAATGTGTCAATCCCGCGCCAGGCGGTGCGGCAGCGGAGAATTCCCATGAGCGACATTCTGCAAGCATTTCGGCGCACCCTGTCGACGCTCTCTAACGGGCGTCCGTGGCGCTATATTTTGACGCCGGCGCTCGTTGCGCTGCTTTTGCTCGTCATCCTGTCGTTGCTGTGGCTCAAAGCGCTGGCTGCACTATTTATGAGCCTGCCGCCGATCAGCTGGCTGGATGCCTGGAATCTGCACTGGCTGGCGCAGATACTGGCGTTTCTGGGGGGCTGGCTGGCAATTTTGTTATTCAGTTATGTCTTGGCGGTGCTGCTGGCTGCCGTTGCCGTCATGCCCTGGCTGCTCGATTATCTGGCCGAAGGCGAGTATGCCGACGTTGCGCGGCGGGATGCGCGCAGCCTGACGGCGTCGGTCTGGAATAGCATCTGGTCGGCGCTGATTTTTATGCTGGGCTGGCTGCTGACCTTGCCTTTGTGGCTGGTTCCCGGGTTGAATCTGGCCTTGCCGACGCTCTGGATGGCTTGGCTGAACCGGCGGACTTTTGCATACGAAGCCTGTTCGCTGCACACGACGGTAGCTGAGTGGGACAAGCTGCGCCAGCATCACGCCGGCGCGCTGTTTCTGCTCGGCTTGCTCATGGCGCTGCTGGCTTATGTGCCGGTCATCGGGCTGCTAGCGCCTTCGCTGACGGCGCTGGTCTATAGCCATTATTGTTTGGAGGCCGTGCGTCATCTGCGCCTGGAGTGCGCGGAAGAGGCCTCTTTGCCGGGAGAAACTTCATGAATTTCGGTGCGTTGATTCTTGGCGACGAAATCCTTTCGGGCAAGCGGCAGGATGCCCATTTTGCCCGGCTTGCCGGCCTGATGGATGAACGGGGGCTGCGTCTGTCGTGGGTGCAGTATCTGGGCGACGATCAGGCGCGCATTGCCGAGGCGCTGCGGCGCAGTTTTGCCGCGGGCGATGTCGTATTCAGCTTCGGTGGCATCGGCAATACGCCGGATGACCGGACACGGCAGGCGGCGGCTGAGGCGCTGGGGGTTGATCTCGTCCTGCATCCGGAGGCCGAGCGCGAAATTCGCGCTCGTTTTGGCTGCGAAATTACGCCGCAGCGGCTCCTGCTCGGTGTTTTTCCACGCGGCGCGGAAATTATCCCCAACCCGTTTAACCGTATTCCTGGTTTCGCCATTCGGCAGCACTACTTTCTGCCCGGGTTCACGCAGATGGCGCACCCGATGGCGGCGTGGGCGCTCGATACGTTTTATTCCCATCTTTTTCATCGCCAGCCGAAAGTCGACAGGGCATATCTGCTGACCGGCGACCGTGCTTACGAGAGCGGCCTGCTCGATCTCATGGAACACATCGTTGCCGCGTATCCCGATCTGCGCCTGTATAGCCTACCGTCGATCGACGCGGACGGGCGGCGCCGTCATCTGGAACTGGGGGTCGAGGGCGAGGCAACGCAGGTCGAGCGGGCGCTGGCGGAAATCCGCCGGGAAATCGAGTCGCGTGGCATCGCCTGGACGTTGCGGGATTGACAGGGTAAAGCGGAAATTTCGGCGCGCCGCGACGCGCGTTTTTGTGGCGCGCGCTTTAATTCCGGCTTTCCGCGCTGTTGAAGGCGCGGACGACTTTGCCGCTCTCGTCGAAACTGACGTTGAAGTAGGTGTCGGCGCCGCTGTTGCCAGGGGTTTTCCAGTACCAGACGTATTCATTCTTGAGCGGGAAGTACTGTTCGCGCGCCGGCTGGCCGAGCAGGCGGCGAATTTGTTCGCGCGTCATGCCCGGTCGGACGCGCGCAAAATTTTCTTCGGTCAATACCTGGCGAATGGCTTTCAGTTTGCCGTCCGGTGCGATGTCGAGCATGTAGTTGACTACGCCTTCCGGTGTACGCGGGTACTCCCAGGTCTGCGATCCGTCGGCATCGCGCCACTCGCGGGCGGGAGCGCCCATGACCTGGCGCACGGTTTCCATCGAGGACTCTCCGGGCTTGAGCCGGGAAAAGTTGTATTCGTCGCAGGCGGGCAGAATTAATGCCGTCAACCCGGAAAGAAGGCTTGCCGCAATACGCATTTTCATGAATGGTCTCTATGCGCGTTTGTCAGAAATGCTCCGAATGATACTCCAGACGCACCGTTCGTCAGCGCCGGCGTCGCGTCCGGCTCAATGAAACGCGGTCAGGCCGGCTGACTCAGAGGCGATGCCTGCGATACGGGCACAATGGCAGAGTAAGGTACAAAGGAATGCGCAGGAGGTGCGGAGCGCTTGGGCCCCGCATGGATGTCAGTATGCAGCAAAGCTCTGCTGATCCGCCGCGTACTTGTGTGTTTTCGCTTGATTCGCGCGTTAGCCGCCAGAGGCCAGAGATAAAAATTGCGCGGTATGCGCGTATCCGGTGGCAAATACATTGGCCGGGAGCGGCTTGGCGTGCCGTAGCCCGGACGCAGTTCAGAATGAATATCCCGCAGGCTGTCTAAAAGCTATGAATCCACGCAGGCTGTGGGTTGGCCGCGGAACGGTTACGGAATGGCTGCGGAATGCGTGGCGGTGCGGCGTCTTGATGTGGGTGGTGGAAAACTGCCTGTATGGACGCGGCGTTGTCTAAATAACGCTGCCCCGCTATTCCCAGGCTTTCTTCGCCGTAGTAGGGATCGGTTTTTTGTTAAAAATATGTAAAAAATTCCCAATTCCAGAACTATTCCATCGCCTCATGTTCATATTCCGGCCCGAATAAGGCAAGTTGGTTTTAAGTAGATGATTTAATTCAGGATAAATATTTTTGTAACGACATGTTTATAGGATGATTATGTCAGGAGAAAGCTTTGCTATTATGCAATCCACAGGTACAAACAAAGACGGCAATGACCTCTCCCGCAAGGCAAGAGACTTTTATTGATCAGGAGACCAGGCATGATGACCAAACCCCAAGCCAGCAAAGTTTCCAGGGCACCGGAATTGCTGATTCAATCCGGAGAGCAGGCGGCTGCCTTACGTAAAAAACTGGGCATTAACCAATCTGTTTTCTGGAGTCGCATCCGCGTCACGCAGTCCGGCGGCTCGCGTTACGAATCCGGGCGCAAATTGCCGCACACGGTGCAATTGCTGCTCCATCTGGCTTACGCCTCCGAAGCGCAGGCACATACACTGCTCGATGCGCTGCGCAAAAATGACGCGTAACACGCGTAGCAGTTGCGGACGTTTTTCTTTGCCTGTTTGCCGTGCACATGGGTAGTTTTACTGTGGGCGCATGGCGTGGCGAGTTTGTGTGTGACGCGACACATGGCCTTATGCATCGAACGGCAAGTGGTTTTAAGAGAAAACTAAAGGGCACTCTTTAAATAAAAAAGAGAGTGAGTGTTGCATGGCGCTCGCCGGCGCTGCCGTTTGCGACACTGCGCCGTATTTTCCGGGCGGTGCGCCATTTTCTGCGGGTAGTTATGATAAGTCAGTGCGTGATCCAGATCACAATGTCCTAATGATAAGCATCGGCGGTCATTGCCGCGCCGTTTCTCTCCGTTCATAATGTTTATGACCGGTCGACTGGTTTTTCTTGTGGGAAAACCTGCCTTGTATGGAAGGCCGGATTTCCCGGCGCTGTGTTCAGCCAGCTTGCGCAGGCCGCTACACCGGTCGGTTATCAAGAGAAAGGGGGATCACGATGGGCCAGACCGTCATCTATGTTTCCTGTCAGGACAGCCGGGAAATCGATGTGTTTGCGCTGGATAGCCAGTCCGGTGAACTTGCCGTCCGCCAACACCTGATTACCGATGGCGCGCCTTCGCCGATGCGCGTGCGGCCTGATGCCGCGCGCCTTTATGTTGGACTGCGCCATGAGCATGCTGTGCAGGCATTTGCCATTGCGCCCGGCTCGGGAGAATTAAGCCCGCTGGACAGGGTGCGCGTCCCTGGTGCACCGGTGTATCTGTATAGCGATCCGGCGCTGCGCGTTTTGTTTTCCCCTTCATATGCCGATGATAATCTGGCGGTGATTCCGCTTGATGCGCATGGCGAGCCACAAAGCGTCAGTCAGCGCATCCAGGATTTACCGCGCGCCCATTCGGCGCGGCTTGACCAGACCGGGCGCTGGCTGCTGGTGCCGACGCTGACGACCGACACTATCCATATTTTCCGCCTGACCGACGATTTTCGCTTGGTGCCGAATGATTTGCCCGGCATGCTGATGCGGCCGGGGCGTGGTCCGCGCCATGTGCTTTTTTCTGCGGATAACCATTTTGTCTACTGTCTCAATGAACTGGACGGCAGTATCGATGCGCTCGCTTTTGATGCGCAGAATGGCGGACTGACCTTTCTTCAGACCGTCAGCCTGATGCCGGCGGGTTTCGTCGGCAAGCCGTGGGCCGCCGAACTGCGGCTATCGCCGGATGGCCGCTTTTTGTATGCGACGGAACGGCGTAGCAGCACGATCTCCACCTTTGTCGTAGATGGCGTGAGCGGTTTGCTGTCACATAGGGACTGCATACTGACGGAGCAGCAGCCGCGCGGTATGGACATTGCCCCCTCGGGTCGCTGGCTAGCGGCGGCGGGTGAAATCTCCAATCACCTGACCGTGTATGCCGTTGACCCGGACAGCGGTTGCCTGACGGCAGGCCAGCGCTGCGCCACGGGTGAACGCCCGATCTGCGTCGAAATCGCCGAAGTCTAACCAGAATAAGAATGCCATGCCTTCCTATGGAATTGATCGGTAACAATAGGAAGGAGAAGAAACACGGAAGCCATGCGCCGGATGAGCTTGCCGGATATCTGCGGTGCCGGGCGGGTTTTGCCCAGGGCAGGAGCGGCCTTTCGGCCTTGCCATGAATGCCCGTAGATATTGCGGAATAGATAAAATCTAGAGAACCGATTGTGAGCCCGCCAAAATGGTTTTATGGTGGGGCGGCCAGGTGGCAGCATGACGAAGAATTGAAACCTGCCTGACGTAATAACGTGAGGCTGCGGCTGTGGCGTTTGCCCGGCTGGCTGGGCAGGGCGCTTATTGGTAAAAAGGATTGTGTAATGCAGATGCGTGAGGCAGAAAGAGGGAAAGAAATGCAGCGGGCGGCAACATTGTCCCAAGCGTCGGCGCCCGCAAGGGTAACGCCAGGCGCTGAAACAGATCAGCGTTTGCTGGGCGAACTATTGCTGGCAAAAGGGGCGATTGGGCCGCAGGGATTGGAAATGGCGCTGGCGCGTCAGGCGGCGATGCCGGGCGAGCGTTTGGGTGCGATTTTGGTGCGCCTGGGGCTGATTTCCGAGCAAACGCTGCTGGCGGCGCTGTCCGCTCAACTGGGCGTGACCGTGTTGGATGATGCGGACATTACTGCGCGAATGGCGTCCATCATCCAGTTTCATGCTGAACATTCGATTACGCCGGCGCTGTCGGCGAAGTTCAATTTTTTTGCCTTCCGCGAATTGCCGGACGCGGAGAGGCAAGGAATGCCGGATGCGTCCGATACGGAGGTTTCGGCGGCTGGTGCAGGTGCGGCGAAATCGGGGCCGGTAGCTATTGTTGCCCGTGATGTGCTCGATTCCGGCCTGTTGGAATATGTCCAGCAGACGCTGTGCCCTGGTCAGCTTTATACGATGTACCTGGCCGCTGCGCGCGACATTGAGCGTGTACACGCTCAAATCAACAAACCGCGCCAGGGCGGCGAGCTGCATGAAGATTTGCGCAAACTGGCGGAAGATGCGCCGGTCGTCGAGTTGGTGAATGGCGTTATGGCGCGGGCAACGGATACGCGGGCGTCTGACGTGCATATCGAGCCGGAAGAGGTGGGCTTTTTCGTCCGCTATCGCATTGATGGCCGCTTGCAGTCGATCGAGCAGTATCCGCGCGAGCGTTTTGATGCGGTGGTCAGCCGGATCAAACTCATCTCCGGACTGGATATTTCCGAACGGCGTTTACCGCAGGATGGCCGCTTTTCCATCCGTTCGTCGGGGGTGGATACCGATGTGCGCGTTTCTGTCATTCCCGGCGTGCTTGGCGAGTCGCTGGTTCTCCGGTTATTGCCGAATACGCAGAACACGCGCTTTGACCTTGAAACGCTCGGTATCGAAGCCGACCACCTGGCGCTCTATCGGCAATGGATGGCGCAGCCGGACGGTATCGTGCTGGTGACCGGGCCGACCGGTTCCGGCAAAAGCACGACGCTGTATGCGACGCTGGTTGCGTGCGATACGCGGCACGAGCGTGTGCTGACCGTCGAGGACCCGGTGGAGTATCATATCCCCGGCGTCACGCAATTTCAGGTGCATCCCGATATTGGTTTTACTTTCCCTGCTGCGCTGCGTTCGATTCTTCGTCACGACCCGGATACGATCATGATCGGCGAAATACGCGATGTCGAAACGGCGCGTATTGCCGTACAGGCGTCGTTGACCGGCCACCGTGTGTTTTCGACATTGCACACCAACGATACGGCGACGGCTTTTTTGCGTCTGTCCGACATGGGAGTGGAATCTTTTCTCGTCGGAGCGACGGTACGCGGCGTTGTGGCCCAGCGTCTGGTGCGGCGTTTATGTGAACACTGCGCCTACCCGCTGGCCAATCGCGATGCGATTCCCCGGCATGTGCGCGATGCTTTCGCCAAACTGGGCGTTGTGCTTGATGCAGCGAACCTGCGTGAACCGGTTGGTTGCGCCCGTTGCGCTCATACCGGTTACCGTGGGCGCATCGCTATTTATGAACTCCTGCCTTCGACGGATCGCTTGCGCAGCGCGCTTGCCCAGCCGTCACCGTCATTGGGCAGCCTGATGGCCGCAGTGGGCGATGAGTTCCGCACGCTTAAGGAAGATGGGCTGCTGAAGGCCGCACGCGGCGTGACCAGCATTGAGGAAGCGCTGGGCGTGACCGGAGGCCTTTGACGACTTTGGTAGCCAGGGCGCCGCTGTTGCAGGGGGTCGATTTCGGCGATCTGATTGATGGATGTGCGTCGTACCGCCGATGCTGACTGCAGGCGGCGGTGATGCGCCCGTTCGTCGGGGGGCGGAAGATCCTGGAAAATGTTGTGCCGGGACCGAACCGGCCTTATTCCGCCGGTGATATGGCGGGCATTCGCAGGCTGTCGTCGTGTACCTCAACGCCGTGCACGGGGTCGAGCAGGTCGGCAAAACTGTCGAAGCCGTATTCTGCAAATGACCAGCGCGGAGTGACATATTTTTCGACCGCGTGGATTTTCGCCCAACCCTGTTTGTTCTGGAATTTCGGCAGCGTTTCATTGGCCAGCAGCTTGATCAGTTCGTTGTAGGGAATTTTGCGGCAGAACATGCGGCTGGCTTCGTCGTAGCGGAATTGCAGACCGCCGAGCGCCTTGAGCGTTTTGGAGAGCTGGCTGTAACCGTAGGTGCGGGTGTCGAAGTCGGGTAGGGTCTGGCTGAGGTAAGTGCCAATTTGCCCAACGAAGGCCCAGTCGGTCGCTTCGTCAGTGCAGTTCTTGACAGCTTTGTTGAGCGTGTTGCGGATGCTGGCGTCTAGCGCCTGGCGCGTCGGCGGGGCGGCCGGCTTGTCCTTGTTGTCTGTACCCTTGCCGGTGTCGCGGCCGTTTTCCAGCGCGTGCTCGTCGGAA
The DNA here is from genome assembly GCA_938040985.1 of uncultured Propionivibrio sp. GTDB lineage: Bacteria > Pseudomonadota > Gammaproteobacteria > Burkholderiales > Rhodocyclaceae > Propionivibrio. Next base: position 20,369 of record CALHZD010000072.1, on the reverse strand, counting down.
GCGTCGGGCGTGTCGGATGGGATAAGTACGGCGTTGCCGTTATCGCTGTCCGCCGGAGGCTTGAGGTTTTCCACGTAGAAAAAGCGGTCGCAGGCCTGGCGAAAGGCTTCCGGCGTTTTCTGCCGCCCGAAGCCATACACGGTCAGCCCGGCGGCGCGGATGCGCGCGGCCAGCGGCGTAAAGTCGCTGTCGCTGGAAACCAGGCAGAAACCGTCGAAAGTGCCGCTGTAGAGCAGATCCATGGCGTCGATGATCAGCCCCATGTCGGTGGCGTCTTTGCCCTTGGTGTAGGCGAATTGCTGCACCGGCACCAGCGCGTGCCTGAGCAGGATTTTTCGCCATGCATTGAGGGTCGGGCTGCTCCAGTCGCCGTAAATCCGCTTGACGCTGGCGATGCCGTATTTGGCGATTTCCGCAAACAGTTCCCGCGCCACCGAGGCGGAGGCGTTGTCCGCGTCGATCAGCACCGCCAGCCGGTTTTGTTGTTCATTCCCCATTGTTTCCCCGAATGCCGAGCTTGATATTTTGCTGGTAGGCTGCCGGTTCGGCATCGCCGCAGCTCTGCTCCGACTACTGCTCCGGCGTTTTGACGTTTTTCGCAGGTTGCAGCGTCAGCGGTGCGCCGCTGTCGGGCGCGGGGGCGCCGTCTTTTTTCTTGGGCTGGATGATGGCGCGCACGCGCGCCTGTTTTTCGCCAACCGCCGTCTTGGTTTCGCCTGCGCCGTTGGTGGCAAAATACTGCCCGGTCAGCGCGTTATAGGAAATGTACTGGCCGCGGACTTCGTCCGCGCCACTCTTGACCCAGGCGCGGGAGAACAGCTCGGTTTTTTCCTCGCGCGCGTTGTAGACGATGCGTTCACCCTGTCCTTCAAAATACTCGTCTTTGCCTTCGCGTTTTTGCCGGAAGTAGGACAGCCCTTTTTCACCGCCCGTCGCCACGCCGGTCTGGAAACCGTCGGCGTCCTGCGTAACGACCAGTTTGCCCGTGCGCAACATGATGGTGCCTTGTGTCAGCACGACGTTGCCCTCGAAAATCTGCACTTTATTGATCTCGTCGGCGCTGGCGCGGTCGGCAATGATATTGATCGGCTTCTCGTGGTCGGCTTTTTCCGCCTGCGCCGTGCAGGTCAGGACAGCCAGCAGGCTGGCGGTCAACAAGCCGATTGGCTGTGCGGGCAGTTTCATGGCGTTTTCCTTCTGGCGCGCGGGCTTTCCAGCATCGCGCGTACCCGTGATTCGATGCGGTAGGTTTCGGCGCGCAGATCCATTTGCAAGCCGATTCCCTTGGCCCAGGACGCGCCCTGGGTGACCAGCACCGGCGATTTTGTAAAGGCCTTGTCGGCATCGGGGAGTACGGTCAGCGCCGGCGTTGCGCCGGTCAGCGCCTTGTGTTTCCGGGTCGCGGCGCGCCGAATGATGACATCGCCGTTGAGGTCGATGCGTTCGTTGTCTTCGCTGACGCGCGCCGTGTTGGCCGTCACAGTCACTTGCGCCCCTCTGCCGGCGTGGATAAGGTTCGGTTTGCTCACGTCCAGCGTATCGTTGTCCGGATAGTGCGTGACGGTGTCGGCCTTGAGCGTATATTCCAGACGGGCGTTCTCGCCGATCTTGCGCAGCGTGGCGTCATACATGATGTAGTCAGGATCGTGCCGGTTCTTGCCGTCGTTGCGCGTTTCCGGCTGGTCGGTGACGTAGCGCAGCCAGAAAGTCAGACTGGTCAGCGTCAGCAACAGCACCAGGGGAAAAAGTGCGCCGGACCAGTGCTTCATTGCTCGTCTGCCGGTAGATAAGGCGCCAGCGCCGCCTTCAGCTTGCCTTGCGCATCGAGAATCAACTCGCAGACTTCGCGCACCGCCCCCTTGCCGCCCGGTTTGCACGCAACAAAACGGGCGTACTTCTTGGCCAGAAAATGGGCATCGGCCGGCGCGGCAGAAAAACCACAGGCATCCATGATGCGGATGTCGACGATGTCATCGCCCATATAACCGGCTTCCTCTGGGCGCAAGCCCCGTTTGGCAAGCAGTTCGTGCAGGGTCGCCAGTTTGTCGCCAATGCCCTGGTAGAGCAGGTCGATGCCCAGATTTTGCATGCGTAGCTCGACGCAGCGCGCCCTGCGGCCGGTGATGACGGCGACGGTCAGCCCTGCGCGTTGCAGCATATTCATGCCTAATCCGTCGAGGCTGTTGAAGGCTTTCATTTCAACGCCTTCGTCGGTGTAGAACAGCGAACCTTCGGAAAGCACGCCGTCCACATCGAAAGCCATCAACTTCAGGCATCCCGCGCGTATGCGGGCGTCATCGGAATAATTCATATCGCCTTAGTTCGGAAAAGATCGTGCATGTTCAGCGCCCCGACGAGGCAACCGCGCTCGTCCGCCACCGGCAGTTGGTTGATATGGTGACGCTCCATCATCTCGACGGCCTCGTCGACCAGTTTCTCGGACCGGATGGTGCGCGGTTGGGGCGTCATCACATCACTTACGCGCAGGTGTGTCAGATCGTCATGCTTGAGCAGGGCGCGGCGCAGGTCGCCGTCAGTAAAAATGCCGAGAATCTGTCGCTGTGGTGAAACGATGACCGTCATGCCGATCGTACCGCGCGCGATTTCGCGGATCGCCTCGGCGAGGCTGGCCTCCGGCGCGCTGGCTGGCACGGCTTCGCCCGTGCGCATGACTTCGCGCACCCGCATCAGTGGGCGGCGGCGGCCAAGTGCACCGCCGGGGTGCGAACGGGCAAAATCTTCGGCGCTGAAGCCGCGCGCGTCAAGCAAGGCAATGGCCAGCGCATCGCCGAGCGCCAGCGCTGCCGTCGTGCTGGCCGTAGGCGCCAGATTAAGCGGGCAGGCTTCCTGTGCGACGCCGGCATTGAGATGGACGTCGGCATCGCGCGCCAACGTCGACGCGGGATTGCCGGTCATAGCGATTAAACGCGCGCCCTGGCGCTTGATCCAGGGCAGCAGATTGAGCAGCTCTTCGCTTTCGCCGGAGTTGGAAATGGCGAGCACGACATCGGCGGCAGTAATCATTCCCAGGTCACCGTGCCCCGCCTCGGCGGGATGGACAAAGAACGCCGGCGTACCCGTGCTGGCCAGCGTCGCCGCGATCTTGCGGCCGATGTGACCCGACTTGCCCATGCCGCTGACGATGACCCGTCCTGCGCTGGTGAGAATCAGATCGAGTGCGCGCGGGAAAGAATCATCCAGCCGGTCGATCAGTGCGAGCACGGCTTCACCTTCGATGCGCAGTACGCGCTCGGCGAGCTTGAGCGCCGGGTCAGAAAAAGGGGGGGATGTTTGAGTCATGAAATTTGGCCAAAAATGACCGGTAAAGTATAGCAGAAGCCCGCAACCGCCCAATGCGTTCGGCCCGTGTGAATAGGGAACTGCCGGTGCCTGACCACGCTGTATTTTGCGAGCACCGTGCGCTTGATAAAAAACTATCGGCAAATGGCAAATGACGGTTGCTGTGAGCGGAAGCGCCCATTGCGTACAAGGAGGGGAAGGGCGTCGTATTGTCCGATTCGCTATCAGGCAGGGAAAAGCCATGCCTTAAAATCCGTTTTTTTAAGTTGAGCTTCACAAGGAGCCGCGATGGGAGCCGCGATGTTTTTTTTGTTTGCATTTCAGCGCCGTAGCGGGCGTGGCGCCGGCGTGCCGGGTTTTTTCCGTTTGCGGGCGGCGTTTGGATGCGCGCTGTGCCTGCTGGCGCTGATGCTCGCGCCACCTTTGCGCGCCGCAGAGTCACCGACGTTGCCGGCGGAAGTGCTCGCCGCCCTCAAGAGCGCCGGCATTTCGCCGCGCCATGTAGGCGTCGTCGTGCAGCGCGTCGATAGCACCCAGCCGCTGATTCGCCACAATGCCGACCAGGCGATGAATCCGGCTTCGGTGATGAAGCTGGTCACGACGTATGCGGCGCTCGAACTGCTGGGGCCGTCGTATGTCTGGAAAACGGAAGCGCTGGAGGACGCTGCCGGCAATCTCTACCTGCGCGGCAGCGGTGATCCGCGTTTGGCGCTTGAACAGTTCTGGTTGCTCCTGCGGCAGTTGCGCGCACGCGGGGTCGGCGAAATTACCGGGGATCTCGTCCTCGACCGCAGCGCGTTTGCCCTGCCGCCGCACGATCCGGCGGCCTTCGACGGCGAGCCGCTGCGTCCTTACAATGTCGGCCCCGACGCGTTGTTGATCAATTTCAGGAGCTTGCACCTGACGCTGCGGCCGGATACGGTCGGGGGCGGGGTGCTCGTCCTGCCCGAGACGCCGAGCGCGGGTCTTCAGATCGTCAATCACCTGCGCCTTGCCGAGGGTGCGTGCGGCGACTGGCGTGAAAATCTCCAGATCTCGCTTGATGCGCCCGCGACGATCGGCCTGGCCGGGCGTTATGCCGCATCCTGCGGCGACAAGGCGCTGTTTCTCGCGCCCTGGACGGCGGATGTACAGGCAGAAGGGCTGTTCCGCGCGCTCTGGCGCGAGCTGGGCGGTACATTGCGCGGCAGGGTGCGCGCCGCAGCTACGCCGTCGTCGGCGGTGCTGATTGCCGCGCATGAGTCGCCTTCGCTCGCTGAAATCGTCCGTGATGTCAATAAATACAGCAACAACGTGATGGCGCGACAGGTTTTTTTGACGCTGGATGCGGTGCGCCCGGCGACGCCGGAGGGCGCGCGGCAGCAGGTGATGCGCTGGCTGGGCGGCAAGGGGCTGAACGTATCCGGCATCATGCTTGATAACGGCTCCGGGCTGTCACGCGACGAGCGGATTTCCGCCGATGCGCTGGGCCAGCTACTGCGGGCGGCCTGGCAGAGTCCGGTGATGCCGGAACTGATGGCGTCCCTGCCGATCCTGGGCGTCGATGGCACGCTGAAAAAGCGTATGAACGGCAGCGCACAAAGCGGTCGAGGTCACCTGAAAACCGGCTATCTGGAAGGCGTGCGCGCGTTGGCGGGGTATGTGCTCGACAGCCAGAATCGCCGCTGGATTCTGGTCTTCCTCATCAACGATGCGAGATCCATGGCCGGCAAACCGGCCATGGACGCGATGCTGCGCTGGATTGTGGCGCAATGAACGGACGCGGCCCCGGTCGGACGATGCGGGATGGCCGCTGCCCAGCGGGCGTGGCATGTCGGCGCATGGTCAGGGGCGCGGGAATCGTAGGCGGAGTGGCGGCCCGGGTGGCCGAACCGGATAATGACCGGGCCGGGCGCTCGACCGAGGCCGGGCCGGAGCGCATTGCGCGCCGGACGGAAAGCTGCGCGGCGCGTTTGGCGATATACTGATCGCCGCGCCGGTTCCCGCCATTTTCACCATTTCCACCATTCCCACTGCCTCTGCCGCACGCGCTATTCCCATTACTCTCCCTATTTTCCTGACGATTATTCCGCCGCCTTGAATCCGAGCCACCAGAATATCGCCGCCGATTTTTCCGCCCCGGCGATGCCCGTTGCCGATGTCCCTGAAGCCGCCAAGCCCGTGCGCGCCCTACGCATCCTGGGGATCGACCCGGGCCTGCGCGCAACCGGCTTCGGCGTGATCGAAAAGACCGGCAGCCGGCTGGCGTATGTGGCCAGCGGCTGTATCCGTACGGATGCCGGCGCTTCGCTGCCCGAACGTCTGGGAACGATTCACGCCGGCGTGCGTGAATTGGTGGCGCTGTACCGGCCGGATCAGTCGGTGGTTGAAATTGTCTTCGTCAACGCCAACCCGCAATCGACGCTGCTGCTCGGGCAGGCGCGCGGCGCGGCGATTTCCGCCTTGGTGGCGGGCGGCGTCGAGGTGAGCGAGTACACGGCTTTGCAGGTCAAGCAGGCCGTGGTTGGGCACGGCAAGGCGGCCAAGGAACAGGTGCAGCATATGGTGCGCCGGTTGCTGGCTTTGTCTGGCGCCCCCGGCGCGGATGCTGCCGACGCGCTGGCGTGCGCGGTGGCCCATGCGCATGGCGGGCAGGGGCTGGGGACTTCGGGGGCGCTGGCAGGCAGAAAACTGCACGTGCGCAACGGGCGTATCGCGCCTGCGGACTCGCATCGTGAAATAGGGAAACAAGGAAACCGGAGGTGAAACGATGATCGGCCGTCTGACGGGCATCCTGATCGAAAAAAATCCGCCGCAAGTATTGATTGAGGCGCAAGGCGTCGGTTATGAGGTCGATGTGCCGATGAGCACGTTCTACAATCTGCCGGCGATTGGCGAGCGGACGACGCTCCTGACGCATTTTGCCGTGCGTGAGGACGGGCATTTTCTCTACGGCTTTGCCAGTGAGGGCGAGCGTTTTGCCTTCCGCCAGCTGATCCGCATTGCCGGCGTCGGTGCGCGTACGGCGCTCGCTGTGCTCTCCGGCCTGTCCGTCGCCGATCTGGCGCAGGCCGTAGCGCATCAGGAAAGCGGCCGCCTGGTCAAGGTGCCGGGGATCGGAAAGAAAACCGCCGAGCGTTTGCTGCTCGAACTCAAGGGCAAGCTGGCCGACGCCCTGCCCGTGGCTTCGCGCGCGGCGGGCGACAGCCGCAGCGACATCCTCAATGCCCTGCTGGCGCTGGGGTACAATGAACGCGAGGCGCTGGCGGCGATGAAACAGTTGCCTGCGGAAACCGGCACGTCGGACGGCATCCGGCAGGCGCTCAAATTACTCTCGAAGGTGTAGCGTTGCTCTCGAATCACAAACATACCTTGCAGTTGGCCATCATCGCATTGTTGCTGGGCGGCTGCGTCGCCGTATTGATGCCGTTTATCGGCACGCTGCTGTCGGCCATCGTCATCTGCATCGCCAGCGCCCCGCTGCGCACGCGGCTGCTGCGCGTGTGCCGGGGCCGCCGCACTTTGACCGCCTCCGTGCTCTGCCTGCTGCTGGTCGTGCTGTTCGTGCTGCCGGTGGCGCTGTTGTCCGGATCGTTGGCCAATGCGGTGGAGATGGCCATCGGTTATGTCAAGCCGCACCTTGAGTCCGGTCTGCCCGCCGATCTGCCGGGATGGCTGCGTAATTTGCCGATGGTCGGCGCCAGTCTGGATGAATACTGGCACCAGTTGCTCGCCAGCCGCGAGGAAATGAATGAGCTGCTGCGCCAGCTGATTGCGCCGGCGCGCAAATTCGCCCTGGCGGCCGTGTCCGTTTTCGGCCAGGGATTGTTCCAGTTGGTGCTGGTGATTTTCTTTGCTTTTTTCATTTTCCGTGACGCTGAAGCCTATGCGAACGCCGTGCGCCTGGCCAGCCGGAAGCTGGCCGGCGATCTGGGCGATCGCATGTTCCAGATGACCGGCAACACCGTCACCGGCGTCATGGTCGGCATCGTCGGCACGGCGGCGGCGCAGGCTCTGGTCGCCATCATCGGCTTTTTCATTGCGGGCGTTCCCACCGTCATTCTGCTCGGCGTCGCCACATTCTTTTTCTCGATGGTGCCGGTCGTCGGCGCCACGATCGTCTGGCTGCCGGCCGCCGCCTGGCTGTACGATACCGGGCAGACGGGATGGGCGATTTTTCTGCTGCTCTGGGGCATGTTCGGCATTAGCGGCGTCGATAATTTCATCAAGCCGATTCTGATTTCGCGCACGGCCAGCCTGCCGCTGCTGCTGATCGTCGTCGGCGTGTTTGGCGGCGTGCTCGTCTTCGGTTTTATCGGCCTGTTTCTTGGCCCGACCTTGCTGGCGCTCGGGCAGATGCTGATCCGTGAGTGGCTGGAATATCCGGGCGATGGCGTTACGCAGCCTGCTGCAAACATACTGCTCGCCGGCGAGGATAGCGCTCCATGATCGAGACCGACCGCCTGACGGCCGCGGGCGATGGTTCCGACCGGCTGATTTCCGCCGCCACGCAGTCTTCCCAGGAAGATGCGATTGAGCGCGCCTTGCGTCCGAAACGCTTGGCCGAGTACGTCGGGCAGACGAAAATCCGCGAGCAGTTGTCCATTTTCATCGAAGCGGCGCGCCGCCGCCAGGATGCGCTTGACCACGTGCTGCTCTTCGGGCCGCCGGGGTTGGGCAAGACGACGCTGGCGCACATCATTGCCGCCGAAATGGGCGTCGGCCTGCGCCAGACCTCCGGGCCGGTGCTCGAGCGCGCCGGCGATCTGGCCGCCATGCTGACCAACCTTGAGCCGCACGATGTGCTGTTCATTGATGAAATTCACCGGCTCTCGCCGGTGGTCGAGGAGATTCTTTATCCGGCGCTCGAAGACTTTCAGATCGACATCATGATTGGCGAAGGGCCGGCCGCCCGTTCGGTCAAACTCGATTTGCCGCCGTTTACGCTGGTCGGCGCCACGACGCGCGCCGGTATGCTGACCAACCCGCTGCGCGACCGCTTTGGCATCGTCGCCCGGCTGGAGTTTTATACGCCGGAAGAGCTGACGCATATCGTTACGCGCTCGGCGCAGTTGCTCGGCGTGCAGGCCGGTCATGAAGGCGCGCTGGAGATCGCGCGCCGTTCGCGCGGCACGCCGCGTATTGCCAACCGCCTGCTGCGCCGCGTGCGTGATTTTGCCGAGGTCAAGGCGGCTGGCCGCATTGATCGGGAGGTCGCGGATCAGGCCTTGCGCATGCTCGATGTCGATCACGGCGGTCTGGACATCATGGACCGCAAGCTGCTCTCTGCCGTCATCGAAAAATTCGGCGGCGGGCCGGTCGGCGTCGACAATCTGGCTGCCGCCATCGGGGAGGCGCGCGACACGATCGAAGATGTGCTCGAACCCTATCTCATCCAGCAAGGCTTTCTGCAACGCACGCCGCGCGGCCGCATTGCGACGCCCTCGGTGTACCGTCACCTTGGCCTCGACGCGCCGGCATCCGGCGGGCAACAGGCGCTGTGGCAGACGCCCTGAACAGCTGCCCGGAGATCCTTTATCCGCGGGCATTTCAGAGGGGATGCCCGGAAACGCCCTGTTTACGCGGGCTCCGGAGGAGGCGGGAAATATTCGGCGTCATTTGGCGTCGATTCAGTCGCCCTGAATAGTTGCCCGGTGATCCTTATCCGCGGGCATTTCAGAAGGGTCTTCAGGACGGTCAGCTACTCTACCGGCGCCACCTTTATCCGCAAGCATTTCAGAGGAGCTGTCCGCCAGCCCGCGCCGGTCGGACATCGCCAAGCGCCTACCCGGCAGCCCTTGTCAATCGGGCATCTCCAGAGAGGTCGCTCGGGAATCCTTTATCCACGCGGGTTCCCGGGGTGGGTGCCCGGAAACGCCCTGTTTACGCGGGCTCCGGAGGAGGCAAAAATATTCGGTGTCGATTCAGCCGCCCTGTTCTTGTAGGCGCGCTCTGGCGGCGACGAGGAATTCTTCGACGATCGGCCCGCTATCGAGCAGCGCGCCGCCCGGCACATGGAACTCCGGGTGCCATTGCACGCCGGCCAGGTAATAGCGGCCGACGTGACGGATGGCCTCGACGATACCGTCCTGCGGCGAAATGGCTTCGACGACGAGGTCGCTGCCCAGTTTGTCCACGCACTGATGGTGGATGCTGCTGACAAGCGCTTCTTCCTGCGCCGGATAAATGGCCGCTAGGCCGCTGCCGGGCTGGATGCGGACGCGATGGCGATGCGCATCGTAGAGCGCCTCGTTGCGGTGCGCGATGGCGTGTGGAATATGTGTGGCGATGTCCTGGCAGAGCGTGCCGCCCATGGCGACATTAATTAGCTGGCAACCGCGGCAGACGCCGAGCACCGGCTTGCCCTGCATCATGAATTCGCGGATGAGTTCGATTTCGTACAGGTCGCGGATGCGGTCGCCCGCCCAGTCCGGACGTTCGGCGGCCGCGCCATAGCTTTCCGGGCTGACGTCGGCGCCGCCTTGCAGGATCAGGCCGTCGAGGGTGTCGACAAAGTCACGCGCCGAAACGGCGCGCCGTGAAACTTCCGACTGCTCGCCGAGCGTTGGAATCATATAGGCCAGCGCATCGTGCGACAGCACCCAGTGCGCGATCGACTGTTCCAGATATTGCAGCGTTTTTCCCGGAAAGCCCAGTTCCGGCGGCGGGTCGTGCAGCAGGCGCGCGGAAAGGCCGATGCGTAGCCGACGTTCCGGCACATTCAGTCTCCGCGCCAGCGCAGGCACTGTAGCCGCACGACTTCGGGCAGCAGCGATTCGCGCGTCTGCATTGCGCGAATCCAGTCGGCGTCGCCGCCCTGCTGGGCGACGCGGCGCAGGCTGCGGATCATGTCTTCGGCGTGCAGTTCGCCGGCGTGGTGCTCGATCCGCGCCAGCGTGCCGAGGATTTCATCCTGCAAGGTCCGGCGCGCGTGCGTCTGCGGGTCGACATAAACGCCGTGCAGGCCGAAACGCGCTGCCTGAAAGCGGTTGAAGGTATAGACCATGTAGTCGTCTTCGTCCGGACGGAATGGCCGTTCGATCAGAAACCAGCGCGAAACGGCCTGGATGAAGGCGGCCAGTTCGGCGGCGCGGGCGATCGTCAACGGGGTGTCCATGACGCGCACTTCAATCGTGCCGAATTCCGGTTTTGGCCGGATATCCCAGTAAAAATCCTTCATACTTTTGACGACGCCGGTATCGGTCATTTTGTCGAAAAACCGCTCGAATTCCACCCAGGTTTCGACAAACGGGAGATGACCGCTCATCGGAAAGGCGGCGACGGAGTTGATGCGCGCCGAACAAAAACCGGTGTCGAATCCCTGCACGTAGGGCGAGGCGGCGGCCAGCGCGATGCAATGCGGCACGTAGCGCGACAGGCAATGGCTCAGGCTTAACGCTTCGTCGGGGCCGGCGCAGCCGATATGCACATGCTGCCCAAAGACGGTGAATTGTTTGGCGAGATAGCCGTAGATTTCGGAGAGGTACTGATAGCGCGGGGCATCCGAAATGCGCTGGTTTGCCCAGTGCTGAAAAGGGTGCGTGCCGCCGCCGCAGAGCGCGACGTTGAGACGGTCGGCAGCGGTAACCAGCGCGTCGCGCAAGGTGTGCAGCTGGTCGAGCGCTTCCGGGTAGTCGGCGCAGACGCCGGTCGACAGCTCGATCATGCTGGCGGTGATTTCCGGCTTGATGTCGCCGGGCAGCGTTTGCCCTTCAAGGCTGCGCAGCAGGTCGGGCGAAGCGTCGATCAGGTCGTAATCATGCGTGCTGACGATTTGCAGTTCCAGCTCGATGCCCAGCGTCAGCGAGCGCGAATTGGCGAACGCCCCGAGTCGTTTTTTGGATTCGGCAGGCTCCATGTCATCCTCCGGGTTTCCACGGTTGCCGCGTACTTTGCGCCTCGCCGATCCAGCGCAGGCTGCGTTGCATGAGGATCGGCCCCAGAATCTCCAGAATAAAAATCATGCCCATGACGACAGGTTCAAGTTCGTCGTTGAGCGCGGGGAAAATCTGCCCGATATCGGCCGCGAGGACGAAAGCCACGCCCGACATCGGCGCCAGGCTGATGCCCAATGCCAGCGACTGGCGCAGCGACAGCCCGCTGGGCTTGCCCGTCAGCAGCACGCCGAGTAACTGAGCGCCGCCGCGTGCGGCAATCAGCAGCAGCGCGATCCACGCGCCCGTTTGAAGGGAACGCCAGTTGAGCGATGCGCCGATGATGACGAACAGCAAAATGACCATGACCCCGCCGACCGAGCCGAAATGCAGCGGCCAGAGGTGGGGGCGCGGGTCGCTATGCTTGACGATGATGCCGGCCAGCAGCGGCGCCAGCAGGGCGGGCAGTTTGAGCGCTTGCAGCAGCGCCATGGCGAGGGCGAGAAAAATGAACAGCATCAGTGCGGACTGCTCGCGCGCCGGATCGAAACAACGGCGCAGCCAGTAAAAACTTTTGGCGAGCAGGTAGGCGACCAGCAGCGAGCCGGAAAGCTGGTAAAGCGGGTGGCAGACGGCGGTGATCCAGTCGTTGCCATAACTGTGGTGGATGAAACCAAGCACGGCGTAGGCCGTCAGTACGGTCAGCGTGACATTGAGGGCGGTCAGCATCAGCAGGCGATTCGTCACCTGGCCGCGCGCCTTGATCTGTCCGATCATCGCCATTACGACGGCGGGCGAGGTCGCCATCCCGACGGTCGCGGCAACCAGGCCGGTTTCCAGGGTGTAGCCGAGATAATGGACGACGAGCAATACGGCGACAAAAGCGAGCAGGGATTCGAGCAGTCCGCTAACCAGCACCAGCGGGTTATGGCGCAGCCAGCGCAGATTGACGCGGATGCCGATTTCGAACAGCAACATGGCGAGCACAAGGTCAATCAGCAGGCGCAGGCCGGCAAGTTCGCGCGTGCTGATCCCGCCGAACAGGGCAGGGCCGCAGACAAGGCCGGTCAGGGAATAGCCGGTAATGCGCGGCAACGACAGGAAGCGGGCGAACAGTTCGCCGGTGATAATGGCGCCCAGAAGCGAGAGGGCGACGACGGCGAGCGGGTCGATTGCCGGCGGCCAGGCGGGAAATATCTGTGGCGGCACAAGATCCCCCTTTCTGTTCTGCGGCAGCCTTGTAGCGACTGCGCAGAATGCGTGAGCGATGGCGCAAGCCTAACACAAATCGACAATCCGTCCGTGGCGTATGGCTGCGGCATGAAGCGCACGGGCGGCAAACAGCAGGCCGCTGCGGTGTACGATAAAATCCGCCCCCATGATGTTGTCTGCTGGTGAGAAGCTCTTGTCCACACCGCTTCCCGGGCCGCTTTCCCGCTCATTTTCCGCGCCGTCTTCTGGTCTGCCCGCTCCGGAGAGGTTCTCCGTGGCGGTTCGTGTGTATTACGAGGATACCGATGCCGGTGGCGTCGTCTATTACGCGAACTACCTGAAGTTTCTTGAGCGTTGCCGTACCGAGTGGCTGCGCGCGCTCGGCTACGATCAAAGCGCGCTGCTGCGCGCGCCGGGCATTGCCTTTGTCGTGCGCAGCGTCAGCCTGGATTATCTGAAGCCAGCGCGGCTCGACGATGTCCTGTCGGTCGACCTTGCGCTGGAAAAGGTGACGCGCGCCCAGCTGTTCTTCCGCCAGCGCATCCACCGTATCGACCCGCAGCGTAACCCGGACGATCTGGCCGAAGATTCAAGTGCGTCCGGGGCGTTGTTACTTACTGCCAGAACCCAAGTTGTCTGTGTCAATGCCGCAAAAATGAAGATCATCTCTATCCCCGCGCCGATGCGCGCCCAGTTGGAAGCCTGCCAATGAACGTTTCGCAAGATCTCTCGATTCTCCACCTGATCCTCAATGCCAGTGCCGTCGTTCAGGCGGTTATGCTACTGCTGGCGGGGGTTTCCTTTATTTCCTGGTACTACATTTTCCGCAAATGGTTCGCCGTTAAAAAAGCGCGCGTGCAGACCGAGGAGTTTGAGCGCGATTTCTGGAGCGGCGGCGACCTCAATACCCTGTATCAGAGCGCCGTCAATCACCGGCATGACATCGGCAGTATGGAACGCATCTTTGAAGCGGGCTTCCGCGAATTCACCAAGCTCCGGAGCCAGAAAAATCTCGACCCGAAAGACGTGATCGACGGTTCGCGCCGCGCCATGCGCGCTACCTACCAGCGCGAGGTCGACGCGATCGACGCGCATCTGGCTTTTCTCGCTTCGGCGGGGTCGGTCAGCCCTTACGTCGGCCTGTTCGGGACGGTGTGGGGCATCATGCATGCTTTCCGTGGTCTTTCCAATGTCGGACAGGCCACGCTGTCGGCGGTTGCGCCTGGCATTGCCGAAGCGCTTGTGGCGACGGCAATCGGCCTGTTTGCCGCGATTCCGGCCGTGGTCGCTTATAACCGCTTTTCACACGAGATTGATCGCTTGGCGACGCGCTTCGAATCGTTTATGGAAGAGTTTTCCAATATTCTGCAACGGCAGATGCGCTAAGGAGTACACGCGATGCGCGAACGCCGCCTGAAAAATGAAATCAACGTCGTCCCGTATATCGACGTGATGCTTGTATTGCTCGTCATTTTTATGGTGACGGCGCCGATGATGACGACTGCCAGCATCGACGTGCCTTCGGTGGGCAAGGCCGCACAGGCGCCGGACAAAGCCGTGCAGGTAAATATCCGCGAGGATGGCGCCTTGTCACTGACGTTGCCGGGCAAATCCGAGCAGGCGATGAGCCGCCAGGAGTTGACGCAGGCCATCGTCGCTGTGCAGCGCGATAATCCGGAACAGCCGGTGCTGATCGTCGGTGACAAGCGCGTCAAATACGAGGCCGTGCTCAGCGTGATGGACGAACTGCAACGCCAGCAGGTCAAGCGTGTCGGCCTGCTCGTGCAGCCGACGGGCCGATGATTTTGGCCAGCTACTGCATCGGGTGAGACACCGTGGATATGTATTTCTCCCGTCCCGAAGAAGAACGTTTCAGCCCGGCAGCGCTGGCGCTGGCCGCTCTTGTGCATCTTCTGCTGGCGGGCGCCCTGTTTTTTGGCGTGCAATGGAAGCGGCAGGCGCCGTCAGCCGTGGCTGTGGAATTGTGGGGCGGTTCTCTGCCGGCCACTACGTCGGGATCCCGGCAGTCGGCGCCTCCTGCGCCAAAACCTGAACCCGTCTCCGAGCCCAAACCGGAACCCAAGCCGGCGCCGAAACCGGAACCCAAGCCGGAACCTAAACCCGAGCCAAGGGTCGAGCCGGTGAAGCCGGATATTGCTGTCAAGGACGAGAAAAAGCCTGTTCCGGAACCGAAGAAACCCGATCCGAAGCCGGAACCCAAGCCAGAACCGAAACCGGAGCCTAAGCCAGAGCCTAAAAAACCTGAGCCGCTGCTGAAACCACGTAATATGTTCGATGAAGCCAATCGCGAGCTTAAACAGTCCCAGCAACGGTCGCGGCAGCGTGCTGCCCAGGATGCGCGCGCGGCGGCCAGTGACCGCATTGCGGCCCAGCTTGGCGCTGAGTCGGGCGCTCATGACGGTTCGCCTTCTGGCGGTGCGGTAGGAGGGGCTGCCGGCGGGCACGGTAACGCACGCGGGATGGCGAGCTATATTGACAAGGTTCGTATTAGAGTCCGCGGCAACATCGTGCTGCCGCCGAATATTCCGGGTAATCCGGAGGCCGTTTTTATCGTCAGGCAGTTGCCGAGCGGCGATATTGTCGGTGAGCCGCGCATGGTTCGCTCCAGCGGCCATAGGGCCTACGATGAAGCCATTGTGCGTGCGATCAAAAAATCCTCGCCGCTGCCCAAGCCCGATGATCCAAGCCTGTTCCAGCGCGAACTGGAGCTCAGATTCCGGCCGCTCGATTAGGCTTTGGCCGGCTGTCATGGCTTTGGATCGGGGAGTGTACGCAAAGATTACGCTTCGTTACGGACACTTGTCATACCAGAAAGCTATAATCGGCCATCTTTCAGTTTTTTGCACATTATTTCGTATCCTTGACTATGCTTTTGATGCAAAGATTTGGTGCGCGTCTCCGGCGTGTTGCGGCAATGGCGTGTTATGCCGCCGTGTTGTCTTTTCACGTACCGGCTTCGGCGCAGTTGAGTATTGAAATTACCGGCGGCGGCGCCAATAAAATTCCCGTTGCCATTGCCGATTTCGGGGGTGACGCGCGGGCGTCGCAAACGCTTACGGGGGTTGTGAGAGCGGATCTGGAACGTTGCGGGCTATTCCAGATGATCAATGCAAGCGGCGTTTCAATGACTGAAACGACACCGCCTAATTTTGCCGACTGGAAGGGTCGCGGCGCCGACGCTTTGGCGGCGGGCAGTATCGGCGGCAGTGCGGATGGCCGTCAGGAGGCGCGCTTCCGCTTGTATGACATCAATAAGGAATCGGCGCTGACCGGCGCAGCGTTTGTCGCTTCGCCATCAATGCTGCGGGCGACCGGACACCGCATTGCCGATGCCATTTATGAAGCGCTGACGGGCGAACCGGGATTTTTTGCTACGCGTATTGCCTATGTGGTCAGAAGCGGCAAGCATCGCTACGAACTGTTCATCGCTGATGTCGACGGACAGAATGCCCAGGTCGCGTTACGTTCGCGCGAGCCAATCATTTCGCCGGTCTGGTCGCCGGATGGTTCGCGCCTGGCTTATGTTTCGTTTGAAAACAAGAAGCCGATTATCTACGTGCATTCGCTGGCCAGCGGCCAACGCACGGTCGTTGCCAATTTTAAGGGGTCGAATTCAGCGCCTGCCTGGTCGCCTGACGGTTCGCGCCTGGCGGTTGTGCTTTCCAAAGATGGCGGCTCGCAAATCTTCATGGTCAATGCCAATGGTTCCGGCGTGCGGCGCGTGACTTCAGGGGCCAGTATTAATACCGAGCCGGTGTTTTCGCCGGATGGACAGTCGATTTACTTTACCTCCGATCGTGGGGGGAGTCCGCAGATTTACCGTTCCGGCGTCAATGGCGGCGATGCGCAGCGCGTGACTTTTGAAGGCAGTTATAACGTGACGCCGCGTATCTCGCCGGATGGCAAGACACTGGCCTTTATTTCGCGACGCGACGGCGGGTTTCGTCTTGCCGTCATGGATCTCGCCAGTCGCCAGGTTCAGGTGCTGACTGATTCGCGCAAGGACGAATCGCCGTCTTTTGCACCCAATAGCCGGATGGTTCTGATTGCAACCGAAATGGGGGGGCGCGGTGTATTGTCTGCGGTTTCCATTGATGGTCGGGTCAAACAGCGGCTGTCGATTTCTGCGGGCGATGTACGTGAACCCGCTTGGGGGCCATTCAATAAATAGGCCCAGATTTGTTTTTTTGACGCAAAGGGAGTACTTCATTATGAAACAACTCGTTATTCCTGCGCTGCTTGCGCTGCTCATTGCTGGTTGCTCATCGACACCTGATGCGGATCAGGCCAATGCACCGGTCGAAGATGGCCGCGGCAGGGTGGCGACAGTCGAAGCGGGTAATGTCAATGGCTCCAAACTGCCGCGCGAGCTGACCGACCCGCAAAGTATTTTGTCGCGACGCAGCGTTTTCTTCGACTATGACAGATTCGATGTCAAGGACGAGTACCGTGAATTGGTGACTGCGCATGCGCGCTTCCTGTCCAACAACCGCCAGTTTAAGATGCTCATTCAGGGTAATACCGACGAGCGGGGCAGCCGTGAATACAATCTGGCGCTCGGCCAGAAGCGCGCTGATGCCGTCAAGCGGATGCTGGTGATGCTCGGCGTTCGTGAAGATCAGGTCGAATCGGTCAGCCTGGGCGAGGAGAAGCCGAGAAGCGAAGGGCACGACGAAGCGGCATGGGCAGAAAACCGCCGGAGCGACATGCTCTATAGCGGTGAGTTCTGAGATGCCGATGCGCTTGCCTCATTCTGATCCGCGGGCAAGAAGGCGCATGCGCGCCAGTTTGGCGGGCTGCCTGATGGCGGCCGCCATGCTGGCGCAGCCGGCGTATGCCGGCCTGTTTGATGATGACGAAGCGCGTCGCCAAGTCAAGGATCTGTCAATTCAAACCAATGAGCGCGTCGAAGTTCTGTCCAAGGCGCAGATTGAGCTGGCCAACCAGATCCAGGCGCTGCGCGAAGAAAATGCTGCCTTGCGCGGGGAAATTGAAACGTTGACGTATGAGCTGGAAGCGACCAAGAAGCGCCAACAGGATTTCTATGTCGATCTGGATGGGCGTCTGCGCAAATTCGAGGGCACGGGTGATGGCGGCGAGACTGGCGCTGTGCCGGGGTCGCCGGCAGAAGAAGAAATCCCTGCTGCGCCGCGCGCCAGTACGCCTGCGGGCGGCGAACGGACAAGAGCGCAATCTGGTGGCGATTCTGTGGCCGAGTCGCGCGAATATGAGGCCGCGCTGAATCATTTCCGCGCCAATAAGGTTAAGGAAGCCGCCAACGCTTTTGAAGCGTTTGGCAAAAAATATCCAGATAGCGCTTTGGCGCCGAGTGCGCGTTACTGGCTCGGCAATGCCTACTACACGCTGCATAATTGCCGGAAAGCGATTGAGGTGCATAAGCAAGTTGCCGCGAAATGGCCAAAACATGCAAAGGCGCCGGATTCATTGTTGGGCGTAGCGACTTGCCAGCAGGAATTGGGCGATACCAAAAGCGCCAGGGCAACGCTTGAAAGCCTCGTGGCCAGATATCCGAGCAGTGCGGCAGCGGGTACGGCCAGACAAAGCCTGAAAAAATAGCCTAGCGCTCTGTAGTGCGGCACAGCAAGGCGTTGACGCTGAGAATCAGCGAGATCTTCTATTCTCTGCAAGGGGAAACGACGCGTGTCGGGTTGCCGACAGTTTTTGTGCGTCTGACGGGTTGCCCGCTGCGCTGTTCTTGGTGTGATACCACGTACGCATTTACTGGCGGCAGAACGCTATCGCTGGAAGAAATTCTAGCGCAAGTTGCCGTTTATGCGCCGCGCTACGTATGCGTAACGGGCGGCGAACCACTGGCACAAAAGAATTGCCTGAAGCTGCTTACCGCTTTGTGCGATGCTGGTTACGATGTTTCACTAGAAACTTCCGGGGCGTTGCCTGTGGGTGAAGTTGATGCGCGCGTCTCCCGCATCGTCGATCTTAAGCCGCCTTCTTCCGGAGAAAGCACAAAAATTTGTTGGGAAAATCTGCGTCTGCTCAGGCCGGACGACGAGCTTAAATTCGTCATTGCCGATCGCGCAGATTACGACTGGATGCGCCGTATCATCGTTGAACGCCAGCTTGCCGGCTGTTGCCCCATCCTGCTTTCTCCGGTACAGAATACGCTGTCACCACAAACCCTGGCAGAGTGGATTCTTGCCGACCGGCTCCCCGTGCGCTTGCAGGTTCAGCTTCATCGCCTGCTGTGGGGCGATGCGCCAGGTAAGTAGAAAAAACCGCCACTCGTCACAATACATTTTTACGCTTTCCCAACCATTGTCTATTACCGAAACCCATGAATCCATCCCTTCCGCTACCGGCCGTCATCCTACTTTCCGGCGGCCTTGATTCTGCGACGTCTCTGGCCATCGCCCGGCATCAAGGCTACGACTGTTATTGCCTGTCGCTTGATTATGGTCAGCGGCATCGCGCTGAACTGGAAGCTGCCGGGCGGGTAGCCAAGTATTTTGGCGCACGCGAGCATCGTACCTTGCGGCTCGATCTGGCCAGTTTTGGCGGATCCGCGCTGACCGACCATGCTATTGCCGTGCCGACGGACGGCGTGCAAGCCGGTATCCCGGTGACTTATGTGCCCGCGCGCAACACCATCATGCTTTCGCTGGCGCTGGCCTGGGCCGAAGTGCTGGGTAGCCGGGATATTTTCATTGGGGTCAATGCCGTTGACTATTCCGGCTATCCGGATTGTCGGCCAGAATTTGTTGATGCTTTTGAACGCATGGCCAATCTGGCGACCAAGGCCGCCGTTGAAGGGGCCAAATTGCATATTCATGCGCCGCTGGTCAATCTTTCAAAAGCGGAAATTATTCGCCGTGGCATCGATCTCGGCATTGATTATGCGTTGACGGTTTCCTGCTATCAGGCCGATGACGCCGGGCGCGCCTGCGGCCGCTGTGATGCCTGCTGCTTGCGCCATGAGGGGTTTGTCGCCGCAGGCGTGGCCGACCCGACGATCTATCAGCACTGACGAATTTCTCGGTACTGATCTGTGTCAGCGTGCAAAGCTATGCCGCTTACCGCCAGTACGCTGGCGAGGTGTTTGGCATCCGGCGTCAATGGGGTATCCGTTGACAGCGATAGGCGGAGTCTCTACAATCCGACGCTTGTTTTTGGGTCGGTAGCTCAGTTGGTAGAGCAGCGGACTTTTAATCCGTTGGTCGGGAGTTCGAATCTCCCCCGACCTACCATTAGCCGTCTTTGCGATCCTTCTAAGGATTCTGTCGGTGTAAAATGGCGCAAACAGTGGGGCGTTAGCTCAGTTGGTAGAGCAGCGGACTCTTAATCCGTTTGTCATAGGTTCGATCCCTATACGCCCTACCAGATCACTTCTGGTAAGAAAAATACATGTAGTTTGCAAATACAAGTTGTTTGATTTCATGATGAAAGCTCGCTCCGGCGGGCTTTTTCTTTGGCCGAATGTGTTCCGAATGCTTGTTGTGTGGCAGACTGTTTCCCGGCAGACCAGATCAGCGATTCAGCAGGTATAAACAAAAAAATGCTGAAAACCATTGTTCCAAACGCTTTCCCGATAGGCAGATCTGGAACTCGCGCGGATAAGTCGTTTCCGAGGGGGCCATTGAAACCATTATGGATAAAGGAGTTCCGGGCAGGCGCCTCTGGAACCCGCGTGAATTGGGCGTTTCCAGGCGCCCCCTCGCAAACCCGCGTGGATAAAGGACTTCCGGGAGCATGCCCGGAAATGCCGGTAAATAAAGGCGCTCGGGGCGCCACCTCGGAGACGCCCTATTTACAAGGGCTCCAGAGCACCCCCCTTGGAGATGCTCTAAATACGCGGGCTTCAGGCCACATCTTTTTGGAGATGCGCCTGCGCTTCCACCCCAGCGTTTTTCTAATTTTCCCCCTGTAGGAGAGATGCCCCGAAACCCGCGTGAATAAAGGACTTCCGGGAGCATGCCCGGAAATGCCGGTAAATAAAGGCGCTCGGGG
>CALHZD010000071.1 GCA_938040985.1 uncultured Propionivibrio sp. | reverse complement strand
CCCATACCGCCTCTACCACTGGGCTGAGGCTGAGCAAGCCCAAACACGCATCATCAGCGATACATCTTCTGCAAACGGCTCCCTAATAACTGGCCGGATACGGGTAAGTATTTCGTCAGGTTATTTGTAGGCATCCTGTCATTCCCATGCCACACGCGCCTACAATCGTGCCTACAGATTCGCCATGTAGAACGGTTCTTTTGTGTTGCCCCTCTCTTGTTGCCTGTGTTGGCAATCGTGGATAAAAAATCGCCCGAAACCGTTATTTACCTGGGATTTGGGCGTTTCTTGTGGGTAATGTTTTTATTTTTATTCTGGCGGAGAGAGGGGGATTCGAACCCCCGTCAGGGTGTTACCCTGAACACGCTTTCCAGGCGTGCGACTTAAACCACTCATCCATCTCTCCGACAGGGCTGGATTCTAGCAGAAGCCATACCAATCAACAAAACCAATAATCATATGGTGATAGTTCCGATTTTACCGAGCAGTGCCATCCATAAGCGGGGATAAACCGGAGCTTCAACGCGCGTTTGTTTTATTGCAATTGATTCATTTACCGTTTTCACAAACCCTAAAAAGCATTTTTCCATTCACGCAGCGCCCGGAAAACTTCTATGACATCGTCGCTCACGGCGTCATGCGCACGCGCCGAGGCAATAACTTCCGGGACATGGCAACGCAGAAAAGGATTGGTCGCTTTTTCCAGCGCCAGCGTCGAGGGCACAGCGGGTAATCCTTTGGCGCGCAGAACGCTCACTTCATCAACACGTTTTTGCAAGCGCCGGTTGCCCGGCTCGACGGCCAGCGCAAAGCGCAGGTTGGCCTCAGTATATTCGTGCCCGCAGTAGATTTGCGTTTGTTCGGGTAAGGCCGCAAGTCGTGCCAGAGAGTCGAACATCTGTGCCGGCGTTCCCTCGAAAACGCGACCACAGCCGCCGGTAAACAGCGTGTCGCCACAAAACAAAACGCCCGCCTCGGCGCTGAAATAGGCAATATGCCCAAGGGTATGCCCCGGCACGGCCAATACCTGAAATATGCCTTCAAGCTCCGGAAAAAGGATTGTTTCACCCCCTGAAAGGGGATGGTCCAGGCCTGTGATAGACTCTTTTTCCGGGCCGTACACCGCTGCCGCCGGATACTGCGCCAGCAGGTCGGCAACTCCCCCCTGGTGGTCAGCGTGGTGATGGGTCACGAGAATGGCGATCAGCGATAATCTCTCGCGTGCCAGCGCTTCCAGCACGGGAGAGGCTTCGCCCGGATCGACGACAGCGGCAAACGCCCCCTTGCGCAGCAACCAGATGTAATTGTCCTTGAGGGCAGGAATCTTCAGTAGATCAAACATGGAATCATTGTGAAAGAACGGCAAGAAAAGTCAACGCGTAATATGCCCGGCGCCATGCATGATGCGTCTGACATCGCTGACTGGCTGGAAACCCCGCGCGGCCGCTACATCATGAACTGGGAGCAACCCCACGTCGATGCGCAGGTTGCCGATGTGTTCGGCTATAACGCGCTGCAACTCGGCTTGCCACAGATCAAATTCCTTGCCCATAGCCGCATTCCGATGCGTCAGATTGCCGGCGAATCGGGCCCCGTCGATGTACGCTGTAACTTATGCGAGCTTCCGTTTGCCTCGGCCAGCATCGATCTGGTCGTCATGGCGCATGTGCTGGAATCACATAACGATCCGCATCAGATCCTGCGCGAAGTCGAGCGCATCCTGATTCCCGACGGCCAGCTCGTCATCACCGGGTTCAATCCCGTTTCACTTTGGGGGCTCCGGCGTTTTATCCGGCGTAACCGTCAAGTGTTTCCGGACAACGGCAACTTTATTTCTGTATTGCGTCTGCGCGACTGGCTCAATCTGCTCAGTTTTGAGGTTGATCGCGGTAATTTTGGCTGCTATGTACCGCCTTTTCAACACGAACACTGGTTGCGCCGCTTTCATTTTATGGAATCGGCGGGCGATCGCTGGTGGAGCTTTGCCGGCGGCGTCTATTTACTGCGCGCCGTCAAACGGGTTCGCGGCATGCGCCTTATTCTGTCTGACTGGAAGCAACAGCACGCGCTACGCCAAACGCTCACCACCGTAACGCAGAAAACACTCGGCAAGGAATTGAATAAATTACCATGAAGAACACCGAAGTCATCACGCATATCTACGTCGACGGCGCCTGCCGCGGTAATCCTGGCCGCGGTGGCTGGGGGGTGTTGTTAC
Organism: uncultured Propionivibrio sp.; assembly: GCA_938040985.1. GTDB lineage: Bacteria > Pseudomonadota > Gammaproteobacteria > Burkholderiales > Rhodocyclaceae > Propionivibrio. The sequence goes on along the minus strand of CALHZD010000071.1, from coordinate 2,081 downwards.
AGGCAGGCGCGGCGGAAAAGGAACTGTGGGGCGGCGAGCATGAAACCACCAATAACCGCATGGAGCTGACAGCGGTGATCCGCGCTCTGGAGGCGCTCAAACGTCAGGCGTCCGTCCATGTTCATACTGATTCGCAGTATGTACAAAAAGGCATCAGTCAGTGGATTCACGGCTGGAAACGAAATGGCTGGGAAACGGCCGACAAGAAGCCGGTTAAGAATGCCGACCTCTGGCAACGACTCGATGCGCTGACACAAGGCCACGAAATCACTTGGTCGTGGATCAAGGGACATGCCGGTCATCCGGGTAACGAGCGCGCCGACGCCCTTGCCAATCGTGGCATTGATGAATTGCCTGATAACGCGACAAGCGCCCCGCCAACCTCATGAGACTCCGCGATCCGCTTCCGGGCGCATTTCCTTGAAAGCGGTCTTGTAAATCTCGCGCAAACCCAAAGCAAAACACTATGCGACAAATCGTTCTCGATACGGAAACCACCGGCCTGGAACATAAACTTGGCCACCGCATCATCGAAATCGGCGGCGTTGAAATCAACAACCGCCATCTGACAAACCATCACTTTCATTACTACCTCAACCCTGAGCGGGAAATCGATGAGGGCGCGCAGGCCGTCCACGGCATCAGCCTGGATTTTCTACAGGATAAGCCGCGCTTTGCCGAAATCGCCGCTGAATTTCTCGACTTTGTGCGCGGTGCGGAATTGATCATTCACAATGCGCCGTTCGATGTCGGGTTCCTCAACGCCGAACTGGCGCGGCTCGATATGGCGCCGATCGAAAGCGTTTGCAGTGCCGTACTGGATACGCTGCGCATGGCCAAGGAGCGTTTCCCGGGCAAGAGAAACAACCTCGACGCACTCTGTGAACGCTACGCCATCGACAATTCAAAGCGCACGCTGCACGGCGCATTGCTTGATGCCGAAATTCTTGCCGAAGTATATATCGCCATGACGCGCGGGCAGGAAAGCCTGCTCATGGAACTGGCGGATGACAGCGACACCGGACAGGAGCGTATTGAAGAACGCCTGGCCGTCAGCGCACACCACCAGCGAGTTCTGCGCGCCAATGCCGAAGAAATTGCCGAACACGAAGCATTGCTTGCGGAAATCCAGAAGGAGAGCAAAGGGAAATGCGTTTGGCTGGCAGATTTGCCATAGGGCAATGGCGCATTAAAAAGGTGCATCCGCACTTTTTGGGGTAATGAACAAAATTCATGCTGAAAATCTTTGTAACCCTTACGCTGTAAAGCTTCCAAGGGCCAAAAACCTCTAAACGCAAAAAATGTCCTTTTTGCGGCTCAAAACAGGTCAAGCAGAACGGCGCCTCGTCATCGACGTCAGCGATGATAGATAGACCGCCGCACAACTTGCCGCCCAGTATGGATGCAGCTCAAAAACCATTCATCCGCCGCCATCTCGCCCAAGGAGTCACCAAGACCCATCCCGAAAATAACCGGAGCGTATTGCCGCGCGGGGTAAAGTATCACCGCCCGAAGCGCGGCCGCTGTGACCGAAGACACGCAACACCCCCTGCCCCGCAGCCCGCGTAAAACGGGCGTTTTCGGAAGGGCTGCCCGCCAGCCCAATGTTTACGCGGGTTTCCAGCCTGCCTGTCCGCAAGCCCAGTATTTACGGGCGCTCCCAGATTGACTGTCCGCAAACGCCCGATTGACAAGGGCGGCAAAGGCAACCGGGCTGGAACGCCCAAAAGACACGGGCTTCAGGCCGACGAGTCATTGCGCTCCGCTGCGGCCTGCCGGGCCGACCAATCCAGTCAACCGCGCATCACCGCCGGAACACGCAGATCAGGCAGCGCAACAGTATCGCCGCAGAACAAGCAGTGTTTCTCATTGCTGTCGCCACGAACCCGCACTTGGCAACGCGGCTGCGAAAAAAGCGGAAGGCAAAGTTCCCGCGAACTAAAAAATAAGCTTTGCTTTACTACTGGGGTTTGCCCTCGCGCAGTCAGTCGCCCATGCATCACTGGCGCGCCGCTGGCCGCAGGAGCAAAGCGCAAAGACGATCTATTCGGCGCGTTGATGCCGGTTGTACCGCCGGCCGC
>CALHZD010000070.1 GCA_938040985.1 uncultured Propionivibrio sp. | reverse complement strand
AACGCCACGGCACGGGCATGCTGATCGCCCTGCGCGAGTGGGAAATCGGCGCGTTCAGCGCCTTACGCCGATAAACAAAACCATCGCCCCGAATCGCCTGCTGCGGACACAGTTTTTCATTTTATGTTTTCTGATACCTGGAGCCCCTTTATTTACGGGCATCTCAGGGCATTTTATGTTTTATAGCAGCTTCCTTAGCCCAAATAGTGCGTTAGCTCGCCTTGCCGTACCGCGTGGTCTATCTGCGGCCAGCCCCCCTGCCTTTTGGCAAAGTCCAGCCGCTATCTTTTAGGTTCCTCAGAGGGAATGCCCTGAGGCCCTTTATCCACGGGGGTTTCAGAGGGGATGCTCTGGAATGCCGCCCGGCAGGCGGGCAGGCGCGGGCAGTATAAAAGGGAAAGTGCGCTTTCAGGCAGGAAGGTCTGCCCATTGATGAAATCGGCTCATAAGCCCTAACAATGCAGCGGCATTTATCGCCGCTACCGCACCGCTTAGAATGCGTAGTCGTTTCAAATAGGGCTGAAACAAAGCGGCAAGCCGAAGACAGTACAGATAAGTACGGCGAGGCGAGCCAACGCCGTATCAGTCCTATTTGGAACGACTATATCCCGTCGGCGCAATTCCGCGCCGCCATCCCAGCTTAATTTCTGGGATTGGTACAACTAAGGAAACTTTAATGAACAAATTACTGGAAAAACAAGCCCTGAAGGAACTGGTCGATACCTTCTCCAACCTCGCCGACGAGAAAAAAGTCGCCGAACAGGGCCCGCTCTTCACGGAAGACGGCCACGTCACCACCTACATCGGCGGGCAAGTCTTCGCCGACCTGAAAAACCGCGCGGAAATCGTGCAAGTCTTCACCGACTTTCTGGCGAACTTCAAAAATGTCTATCACATCAACGGCCAGTTCACCGTCACCCGCCTCGATGACACGAGCGCAGACGCCATCAACTACTGCCACGTCGTCCTCACCGAAGAAAAAGACGGGCAGACGCTCATCCACAACCACTACGTCCGCTACAACGACAGCTACATCAAAGAAAATGGCCGCTGGCTCATCAAACGCCGCATCGCCAACTTCATGATCAGCGACAGCCGCCCGCTTGCCTGAGGACACACCATGACCCGCACCCTGCTTGCCACTACCCTGACCCTTATCCTCAGCACCGCTCATGCCGCCCCGCTCAGCATCGACAAACAGGGCAGCTTTACTATCGGCGGCAGCTACGTCAAATACCAGATGCCGGTTGAAGCCAAAAAAACGCCGCTCATCTTCCAGCACGGCGGCGCGCAATCCTCGCGCACCTGGGAAAGCACCGTCGATGGCCGCGAAGGCTTCGACACCCTCTTCCTGCGTAAAGGCTACAGCGTTTACCTGCTCGACCAGCCGAGGAGCGGCAAAGCCAACCTCTCCACCGCCGCCGTCACGCCGGAGACCCCGTGGGCGAGCAACCCGATGTACGGCGACAAAACCCTGTGGATACTCTCGCGCGTGGGACACTACGACGATAAAGGCAACCCCGTCGCCAACGCCCAGTTTCCGGCGGGCGAAGAAGCCTACACCGCCTTCCAGCAAAGCTGGACCATCGGCAGCGGCCCGCTTGATAACGACCTGAATGCTACGGTGCTGGCGCAACTCACCGACAAAACCGGCGGCGCCGTGCTTGTCACCCACTCCATGGGCGGCACCATCGGCTGGCGCGCCGCCATCAAGAGCGACAACGTGAAAGCCATCGTCGCCTGGGAACCGGGCGGCACGCCCTTCCTCTTTCCGGAAAACGACATGCCGCACATCACCCAAGCGCGGTTCCCCGCCCTCTCCGCCTCCGCCCTCGCCGTGCCGGAAACCGACTTCAAAAAACTGACGCAAATCCCCATCGTCCTCTACTACGGCGACCACATCAAACTCGGCTCGGACAACGTCGGCGAAGACAAATGGGGGACAGAACTGGCGATGGCAAAACAGTTCGTCGATACCATCAACCGCCACGGCGGCAAAGCCGAACTCGTCCACCTGCCGGAACGCGGCATCAAAGGCAACTCGCACTTCCTGATGGGCGAAAAGAACAACGCGCAATTGGCCGAGCTCATGGCCGAATGGCTGAAAAAGCAGGGGCTGAACCAATAAAAGCGCCCAGCTCATGCCAGAAAGTAAGCTAAGAAGGCGGCGCAGTCTTTGATGAGCGGCGTGGTGTGGCCGTCCTGATGGAAGAAAGCGAGGCCGCAGTCCGCCACTTTCTGCGGATTGTCGCGGCCGCTGGTGCTGCCGAGGGCGATGACTTGTTCGGCCTGCGCCGCGAACGGCACATGCACGGCGAGGTAGCCGCTTTGCTCGATGAGGCGGCGGGTGTAGGCGGCTCGGTCGATGATGGCGGTGATTTTGGTTGGCGCGAAGTCGAAGAGGCCAACCTAGGTGGCGCTCATGGCGTTCTCGCGCCCCTCGTGCGCGGCGGAGAGGATGACGGTCGGGCCGTGGTTGAGCAGGCGGTAGGCTTTGTTGAGGGGGACGGTTTTCAGAGGCATGGGATTTATTTCCTTGATGTTTGCGGTTGTCGGACAGGACTTCGGGCGATTTGGCAAGCGGGCCTTCAGCCGCGCAGTAGGGCGCGGATGTCTGCGGGCGGATAAATCCGCACTTTGCCTGGCGGCGGATTCGATGCGGTTTTGAGCATGGCCCGCGCCAAATCGGCCACGGGTTGCGGGCGTTGGTTTTGCAGCAGGCCGACGGCGTTGCAGGCGGCAAACAGGCGTTCGGCTAGTTTTTCGCCGAAGCGGTCGCTGTCCGGGCGGATGAGCAGCGGCGGGCGGAAAATCAGCAGGTGCGGGAATTTCAGGGCAGTCACGGCCTGTTCCAGCTTGCCCTTCATGCGCGAATAGAAGATGCGCGAGGCGGGGTCAGCGCCGGCGGCGGAAATCAGCGCCAGCGTGGTCGCACCGTTGTTGCGTGCGGCGGTGGCGAAATCCAGCGCCGCCTGGTAGTCGATTTGCCATTGCGCGGTTTTGCTGCCCGCTGCTTTCAGCGTCGTGCCGAGGCAGATGAAGGCGGTGTCGCCGCGCACGTCGTCCGCCCATTGCTGCGGTTGGCTGAAGTCGATGGTGTAGTGATGCAGTTTGGCAGCGCTGATGTCCGGCGCGCGGCGACCATAGCTGTCGATGCGTGCTACCGCCGGAGCGGCAACGAGCAGCGGCAGCAGGGCGCGGCCGGTGGCACCGGTGGCGCCGATGATGAGGGTGTTCATGGTTTCTCCTGTAAGGCGGCAATGGCGGATGTGATGTCCTCTTCGCCGTCTGTCATGGTGATGGTTTGGCCGATGGTGTGCGGTGCATCCGCCAGCGCAGCGAGGACGGCGGCGACGTTGTCGATGCTGTTTTGCCCCATTTCGTCGCGGTTGAGCCGCACTTTGCCGCTGCCCGGGCTTTTGGTGAGCGCGCCGGGTTGCAGGATGGTGTAGTCCAGCGCGGTGCGGTGCATCAGCCATTGGTCGGCGAGGTATTTGGCGATGTTGTAGTCGGTGAGCGCGGCCAGCGGCGGTTCGTGCCATTTTTCGGGCCGGTCGGCAAAGGTGGAACTGAGCATGATGAAGCGCTTCACCCCCGCCTGTTCCGCCGCCTGCATGAGTTTGATGACGCCGAAGGCGTCGGTTTGCAGCAGGTCTTTGCCGCGCGAGCCGGCGGTGAAGTAGAGGATGTCGGCGCCGGCGATGTTGGCTGCCAGCGTCGCCATGTCGGCGTGCAGGTCAAGTGCGACGGGTTCGATTTACGCCGTGGCGGTGAGGGTTTCCGGGCGGCGCGCGCCGGCACGGATGTGGTGCCCGGCGGCGGCGAGTCTGGCAGTGAGCGCTTGGGCGACGCGGCCGGTAGCGCCGGCGATGTAGATGTTCATAGGGTGTCCTCGTGGTGGGTGAAGTCGAGCAGGATTTTGCCGATGTGCGTGCCACGGTCGATTTCGCGGTGGGCGGCTTGTACGTCCTGATAGGGATAGCTGCGGTGCAGCAGCGGCGGGGTGATGCGGCCATCGGCGAGCAGCGGCCAGACGTGTTCCCGCAGCGAGGCGGCGATGGCGGCTTTTTCCGCGCTGCTGCGGCCGCGCAGGGTCGAGCCGGTGATGTGAATGCGTTTGACGGCGATGTCGAGCAGGTTCACTTCATGCGCAACGGCGCCGCCCATGAAGCCGATGAGGAAGAGGCGGCCATCGCGTTTGAGGCTGGCGAGGTTCTGCGCGAGGTAGCGCCCACCGACCACGTCAAGAATACCGTCCACGCCGCCCGCCGCTTGGACGACGGCGGCGAAGTCTTCGCTTTTGTAGTTAATGGGGATTGCGCCGAACGCGGCAACCGCCTGTTTTTTATCGTCGTTGCCGACGGTGGCAAAGGTCTGCAAACCCAGGCCGCGGGCGATGGCGAGTGCGGTGAGGCCGAGGCCGCTGCTGCCACCGTGCACGAGCAGGGTTTCGCCCGCGCGCATTTGCCCGTCCATGAAGAGGTTCGACCAGACGGTGAAGAAGGTTTCCGGCAGGAGCGCGCCCGCTTGCAGGCTGTAGCCAGTGGGCAGCGGCAGCACTTGTCCGGCGGGGACGGTGCAGTATTCCGCATAGGCGCCGCCGTCGGTGAGCGCGCAGACGGCGTCGCCCACGGCAAAGCCGCTTACGCCTGCGCCGAGGGCGACAACCGTGCCGGAGAGTTCCAGCCCCAGGATGGGGGTGAGGCCGGGCGGCATGGGGTAGGCGCCTTCGCGCTGCATCACGTCGGGGCGGTTGACGCCGGCATAGGCGGTTTTGATGAGGATTTCGCCCGCCTGCGGCTGCGGGATGGCGGCGGTTTCAAGATAAAGCACGTCGGGGCCGCCGGTGTCGTGCATGTTGATGCGCTGCATGGTCATGGGGGTTCTCGAAAGATTAAGCGTTATCCCATCCCGGGAAATCATTTGCATGTATTGGCGCGCCTGGCCGGGCGCCCATAAAAGTCGTGGTGTGATTTTTATGGGAAACCTGCGCCGTACGACCGGAACTATCTTCGGCGCGCCGCTTTCTCGCCTTAATTTTCGGGATTGGTATTGGTAGCTATCAGGCCACGCCAACCGCTTTCAATAGTTGTTCGGCGGCGAGGATGCCGAGTTTGTTGCCGGCGAGCGGGCTGTCGCCGGTGAGCAGCTTGCGGTCCTGGTGCACCTGGCCGCTGATGCCGTCGTTCATCACTTTCATGCCGAGCGCTTCGAGGCGCGCGGCGAGCAGCCACGGCAGTTTGCCCGGCATGTAGCCGATGTCGATGTTCGCGCCTTCGTCCAGCGCGTCGGGGAAGACGCAGAGTTCGTAGCCTTTGAAGGGGAAGTCGGCGTCGGCGCGGTCAAGCGCGGCAGCGGCGAGGGCGGCGGGGCCGTGGCAGAGGGTGATGATGAAGCGGTCGTTGGCGAGCGCCCAGTCGAGCAGGCGTTTGACTTCGCGGCTTTCCGGGATTTTGTTGAAGGCGCCGTGGCCGCCGGGGATGAGGACGGCGATGTAGGGGGAATCCGGCGCGGTCGCGGCGTCGATGATGTCGGCGAGTTTCGCCGGTTTGTCGAGTTTCGGCAGGTATTCGGCGTAGATGTCGGCGACGGCTTTGTCCTCACTGGGCATCGCCCACATTTCGAATTTGGCGTGGTTGCCGGAGAGGGTCGCCACGTCAATCTCGAAGCCCGCTTTGTGGATGTGCAGCATCGGCAGCAGGGTTTCGACGGGGTGGTTGCCGGTGGAGAACCATGTGCCGTTTTGCATTTGCAGGTAGCGTTCGTCGGTGGCGAGCATCAGCACTTTGTGCTGGCCGCCGGTGTAGGGTTTTGCAAATTTCACGCCGGTGAAGTCGGTTTTTTTCGCGGTGTATTGCGAGAGCGAGTACTCGGACGGGAAGTAGGCGTTGTGCTCGGCGCGGTCGGGGACGGGGGTTTTGGACAGTTCGGTCATGGTTTCTTTCTCCTTGAGTTTTAGGGTGGATAAAACGGCGGCTGCCGTGGATTTGATGAAATGAGGCTGATGGCGGTGTTTGCAAGGCAACAGCCGCCAAGCGGCATAAATACTAGGTTCTCGCGCCAAACGGCTCAAGCGCACGCTACGCCAGCAACCCCGGCAGCACGTTTTCCGCCAAATCCTGCAAGGTCTCGGCAGCGGGGCGGCGCGTCGGCTTCAGGTTGAGGACGACGTGGGCCAGGCCCTGTTCGCGCTGTTCCTGCCAGTGCGCAGCGATGGCCTTGCTGCCGCCGCGTAGGTAGATGTGGTTGTAGAGGCGGGCTGAGGCGTTGGCGTCATCCAGCAGTTCGACGAAGTTGGCGTAGCCGAAGGGGCGCCAGTGGCCGTCCTGATTGAGTTCCGCCAGCGTCTGCACGACGTTGGCGGTGTCGCGCGGGTTGACGCCGTGCCACAGCCACGCGTCCGCCGTGTTCGCCAGCCACTCCAGCGCCTGCCGCGCCCGGCCGATGGCGATCATCGGCAGGCGGTGCGAGATTTTCGGCACGAGGTCGATGTCGCCGCGCAGATCGCCGTAATGCGTGCCGCGATAACGCGGGAAGTCGTCTTGCAGCAGGGTGCGGATCATCGCCCAGGCCTCGCGGAAGCGCTCGGCGCGGTTGTCGTAATCGGCCTTGAAAGCGGGGTATTCCACCGGCCGGTCGCCGCTGGACAGGCCGAGCAGGAAGCGGCCGCCGCTCAACACCTCGGCGCTGGCCGCCGCTTTTGCCATGTGGATGGGCGAGCGCAGCGGCGCAATCAGGCCGGCGGTGCCGAGGGCAATATTTTCTGTTTTTGCGGCGAGGTAGCCGAGGGTGAGGTAGGGGTCGAGCGCCTGGCCAACGTCGCCGAAATGTGGGTCGAGAAAGGGCACGTCGCGCAGCCACAGGGCGGCGAAGCCGAGACGGTCGGCGAGTTGCGCCAGTTCGCCCAGGTCTTCCAACGACGGCACGGGCACATCCGCATATCCCTTGAACGGCGCGGCGATGCCGACGGTCAGCTTGCCTTTCTGAAAAACGCCGGCAAAGGCGCGGTGCTGCGCCAGCGCGGGCGGCAGTTGCGCGCCCTGCCCGGCGGCGGGGCTGGCGTGGAAAAGAGCGCTGTTATCCTGCCCGATGACGGACAGCTTCGGCACGGAATCAAGCGGGTTGCGCATGGATTGTCCTCAATGGTGAATCTGGTAGATAGGATAATCTTTGCGCCTCGCAATGATAATAGGTTAAAAATGCGAAACTATTTTGCGTTTATCACAAAGGAAGCCGTATGGACTACTTCACCGCCCTGAACCTGCTGCACCACGTCGCCGCCAGCGGTAGTTTTTCCGCCAGTGCGCGGCAGCTGGGGCTGGCCGTCTCTTCCGTCAGCCGCCAGATCGACCAGCTCGAAGCCGAACTGGGCGTGCCGCTGCTCCTGCGCAGCACCCGCCGCATCAGCCTCACCAACGCCGGGCAGCGCTACCTGCAACAAACCCGCGCCATCCTCGACGACCTCGCCCGCGCCAACCAGGCCCTGCGCGAGGATGTGCACAGCCCGCAGGGGCGGCTGTGCCTGACGCTGCCGGTGGACTACGCCGCCGCAGAGATTGCGCCACACCTGCCCGAATTTGCCCGCCGCTACCCGCGCATTGAACTGGAACTCTACGCCATTGACCACTTCGTGGACCTTTTCGCCGAACCGGTGGACGCCGCCATTCGCGTCGGGCGGGTGAAAGACGAGCGGCTGGTGGCGCGCCGCCTTGCCCCGCAACGCCGCCTGCTCTGCGCCGCGCCGGACTATCTCGCCGCCCACGGCACGCCGCAAAGCCCTGCCGACCTTGAAGCGCACAACTGCCTCGCCTACAACTATCGCGGCTACCCCTCGCGCTGGTACTGCCGCCGCGACGGCGAAACCATCACCGTCAACGCGCGCGGCAACCTCAGCGGCAACAGCGCCGCTGTGCTGCTCACCGCAACGCTGGCCGGGCAAGGCATCAGCCATCTGACCGACTGGCTGATTGCCCCGTACCTGGCGGATGGCCGCCTGCGCCTGTTGCTACCCGATTGGCAGATTACCCCGACCCTCAGCGCGGAAACGAATGGCATTTACCTTGTCTATCCGCTGGACAGCCGCCACTTGATGAAGATTCAGGTGTTGGCGGGCTTTCTGGCGGAAAAACTGGGGGCGTAATTTCTATCCGAAAAAATAATCTGCGTGTGTCGGTATGCTTGCCGTGCGGGCTGTACGGCCTTCAGTTCACCGCCTTCCTGCCTTAATTTCTGAGATCGTGATAAGGCGGGCAGGCGGAGGATACGGGGTGACCCAACGCGATGAACGCCGGGGTTGCGCAGGGGGCTTTAGCCCCGGCGAGTGCAGCCGGTTTTTGGCGTGCTTAGCAAGAAGCTGCCAAGCAAGATAAAACCTAGCCCCGCCAACACACCCAGATTATTTTCTGGAATGGGTATAACCTTTTTGGACCCGAAAGGACCACACCATGACCACCCTACGCTTGATCTTCCCACAATGGCAGGGCGGCAAATCCGCCAACATCGCCCGCTACGTTCCCGAACTTGCCCCGGCAGATGCCGCCACCGGCTACCACATCGGCGCGCAACTGCTCGCATGGCTGGCGCCGCCGCACACCGGCCCGACGGCCACCGTCCCCGTCTCGCTTGACTGCGCTGACACTGCCGAAGCGCACGGCATCTTCGCCTATCAGGCCGTCAAGCAGCAGCTGGCGGAAGCGCTTGCCATCATCAACCGCCACGCGCCCGACAAAATTCTGACCCTTGGCGGCGAATGCTCCGTCAGCGTCGCCCCGTTCAGTTACCTCGCGGCGCGCTACCCCGGCGACGTGGCCGTCCTCTGGCTCGATGCCCACCCTGACCTGCGCGTGCTGCACGAAGATTACAGCGGCTTCCACGCCATGACCCTGGCGACATTGCTTGGCCACGGCGAGCGCGCCATCATCGACAGCCTGCCCGCCACCATCGCCGCCGACAAAGCCCTGATTGTCGGCCTGCGCAGCCCCGAAGGCGGCGATATGCAGCGCCCAGCCCGCTACGGCGTGCACTGGCTGCCCGCCGCTGCCGCGAACGAGGGTGGCGCGGACATCCTCAACTGGCTGGACAAAAGCGGCGCGAAAAAAATCGCCATCCATCTTGACCTGGACGGCCTTGACCCGCGCGACCTGATCTTGGGCGTCGCACACGACACCGACGGCCTGCGCCTGGACGCCACCGTACAACTTATCAACACCCTCGCCGCGCACTACGAACTGGTCGGCCTGACCATCGCCGAACCCATGCCGCGCGAAGTCATCAAACTGCGCAACCTGCTGCACGGCCTGCCGCCACTCGCCTGAGCGGCGGAACGGCATTTACCTTGTCTATCCGCCGGGCAGCCGCCACTTGATGAAGATTCAGGTGTTGGCGGGCTTTCTGGCGAAAAAGTTAGGGGCGTAATCTCCATCCCGGAAATTACGTCAGAAAGGCGACGCGCCGCCGGCAGTATGCGGAAATACGGAAAGGCGCGCCGATACAGCCAGATTACTTTCTGGAATTGATAGAACCCAGATAAATGGCGGCCAGGGTCAGCGCCGCGCCGCTCCATTGCAGGCCGTTGATAGGCTTGTGCAGCCAAAAATAATCAATCACCAGCGCGGCGACTGGTTCGGAAAGCAGCAGCAGGCCGGTCAGCGACAGCGACAACAGTGGGATGGCATAAGCAATCAGCCCCCAGGCGAAGCACTGCATCACCGCGCCATAGATGAAAACCAGCGTGATGTCGCGCAGCGTCGCCGGATAAAGCGCGCCCCGGTCGAAGATGAGCGCCGGGACAATCAGCGCCAGCGTGCCGCCGCAGCTCAGCATCATCATCAGCGGGAAAAGACTCGTTTTTTCAACCTGATGCGTCTTGCGCACATACAGCATGGAGAGCGCCAGCATTGCGCCCGAAGCGGTGCCGCTGACCAGCCCCCACAGCGCGTTGCCGTTATGACCCAGATCCGGGCTGGCAATCAACGCCACGCCGCCGACGGCGAGCAGCAGGCTGAGACCTTGCAGACCGCTCAACCGCTCGCCGAAGCAGACAATGCCGATGGCGATGAGGAAGAAAATTTGCAGACTGTTCAAGAGCGTAGAAATACCGGGGCCGACGGCGCGGATACTTTCGTGCCACAGGGCGAGGTCGAAAGCGAGAAAAACGCCGGAGAGCAACGCGGTGATGACGGCCTTGCGGCTGCGCGGAAACGGATGATGGCAGAGGCGCGCCAGGGCATAAAAAATGACGGCGGCGATGGCCAGGCGCCAGAAAGCGATGGCGTAAGAACCGACGGCGACGAATTTCACGATCAGACTGCCGAGGCCGAAAATGATGCAGCCGAGGAGCAACAATGGCGCGGCGTGGCGTTGGGAAGACGGGGGCATGAAAATTCCTGTGGGTTGGGCGGCTGCCGGGCGGCATTATGCCCAACCCCATTGCAGGTTGAGAAGGCGGCGCGCCGCAAGCAGTATGCGGAAATATGGCAAGGCGCGCCAACACACTCAGATTATTTTCTGGGATGAGTATGGGACGCCGATGTTTAGGCGGGCGACCAGTTCGTCTGCGAGGGAAAAGTGGAAGCGCAGGGTGATGGGCTGCCGGTGACGTTGATGGTGGCGGCGACGGAGGTGTTGGTGACTGCACGGCGGCGGATGCGACATGCGCCCGCCCCGGATAGCGGCAAGCGGTTTTACTATTCAGGCTGCCTGTTTACGTAAAATGGCGCGCCTTTCGTTAACGCATCGAGGTAAAAACATGGCTTTGTTATCTGTTCCTCTGGAAAAATTCTACCGCCTGCTCAATCACGGGCCGACGGTGATGGTGTCCGCCAAGCATAACGGCGTGGAAAATATGATGTCGGCGGCGTGGTCGTGCGTGCTGGATTTTTATCCCAACCCCAAGGTGACCATCGTTCTGGATAAGGCGACGTTCACCCGCCCGTTGGTGGAAGGCAGCGGTTTTTTCGCCTTGCAGGTGCCGTTTGCGCATCAGGCCGAGACGGTGATTGCGATGGGGCAAAGCCGCAAGGAAAACCCGAACAAGCTGTCCGACAATCATATTGAACTGTTTTATCAGGATGATGCGGATATTCCGCTGGTCAAAGGTTGTTCCGCCTACCTTTTGTGCAAGGTGATTCCTGAGCCGCACAATCAGCAGACCCATGATTTGTTCATCGGCCGGGTGCTCGCCGCTTATGCCGATGACCGCGTGTTCCGCAACGGCCACTGGGAGTTTGACGGGGTGGGCGATGATTTGCGCAATCTGCACTATGTCGCCGGCGGGCAGTTTTATATCACCGGCAAGGGAATCAATGTGAAAAGCAATATGCCGTTTTGACGGCGGCGGAAGGCGGGGTGCTGCGGCATTCTGCCTTTTCTTTTTCTCCTCACCCCTTTGGGCTTTGCGGGCCGTAGCTGCTCCGCAGGCAGAAGGGGATTTTCATGCCCGGCGTAACGGGCCTAGCTTGACCCCCCTTGGCAGCGCTTGGGCAGGCAAAAGTCTGGATAAAGACGTTGCAGGCCACGTCTCGACAAAGCCATTGGCCCGCTTGGCGGGCGTTTCTTGATAGGGGGCAGCGCAGGCCCATAAAAAAGCAGCCGGAATGGCTGCTTTTTGTCGGTCTGCGTATGGGGCTTGCGGCCGGCTTACAGCAGTTTTTCGATTTTGGCGATGAGCTTGGCGGCGTGTTCGCGGGCTTTCTGCTGCACGCGGGCGAGGTCGGCTTCGCTGTTGACGCCAGGGATGTAGAGCTGGCCGTAAAGCGGCTCCACGCCCTGCCAATCGAAGCCGGAATAAAGTGCGGACACTTCCACGGGTTTCACCAAGTCGGCAATCACGGGCGCGGTTTTGCCGTCATACACTTCGGCGGGCGAGCCGGTGGTGGTGGAAACGAAGAGCTTTTTGCCGCGCAGTTTGTCGCCGCCGGTGCCGTAGGCGAAGCCGTAGGTCCACACGTCATCCAGCCATTTTTTCAGGATGGCAGGGGTGTTGAACCAGTAGGTGGGGTATTGCAGCAGCACGATGTCGGCCGCCACCAGCGCGGCCTGTTCGGCGGCCACGTCGATGTTGAAGCTGGGATAGAGCTCGGAGAGGCGGCGCACGCTGACTTTGCCGCCGAAGTGTTTTTCCAGTTCTTCCAGAATCAGGCGGTTGCTGACGGAGTGTTCGAGGTTTTGGTGGGCAGAGATGACGAGGATGTTGCTCATGGTTTTTTCTCCGGTTGGGTGGGTTGTGATGGAAGCGGGCGGTTATACCAATTCCAGAAATTAAGCTAGCAAGGCGACGAGCCGAAGACAGTACAAATATTACGGCGAGGCGAGCCAACACAGCCAGATTATTTTCTGGGATTGGTGTTAGAAGCCCTGTCTGTCGCCGGTTACGGGCATGTTGGAGTAGTGGACGTGCACCAGCTTCCAGCCGTTGGGCGTGCGGGTGAACACCTGCGATTCGCGGCCGTGGGTGGTGATGGGCGAGCCGTCTTTGCGGAACACGGCGGGGAAGTCCCAATGGAACACGGCCACGGCGGTGTCGCCGTACACCTGGACGTTCACGTCTTTGATTTGCAGCTCGCGGCGGCTGAAGGTTTCGCCCATGGTTTTGCCGTAAAAGTTGTTTTTGATCTGGTTCCAGCCGAATTCGTTGCCGCGCGGGTGGATGAAGCTGGTGCGCTCGTCGGTTTGCCAGAAGGTTTCGGCCAGAGGAATATCGAGGTTGGTTACGCTTTTGGCGTAGTTCTGGACGATTTGGTTGATCGCCTTCACGTCGTCGGCTGGGGCAGCGAATGTGGGCGTGGAAAATGTGAACAGGGCGGCGGCGAGCAGGCCGAGGGTTTGGGCTTTCATGAAGCTTTTCATCAGAAACTCCGTGCTGTTGGTAAAAAATTTAAACAGGCGCAGCCATTGTATTGTGCGAGTTGCGGGCGAACAATCCGCTATTTCCTTACTTCATCGTTAAGTCTGGGTTGAGAATAAAGATGAATGACGGGTATCCATCAGACACGCCAGGCGGCGTAAATGCTGGGGGTTCGCTGGCGCGCTTTGCGCAATCCCCAGTGTGTTCCTGATGGGCGTTTTGCGCGAGAATTTATCTGGGCACGACCCGGCAAGAGAACGGAACGGCATGGTTTTCCTGCCCACCAGCTTTGCTCAAAAAGCGAAACGGCGTAGATGCGCCGTCTTCCGTCTTGTTCATAGGTAAAACAAGGAACCCAAAATGCCAGACTTTTCCTACACGCCTGCACAGGCCCAACTCGCCGAAGAAATCATCCGCCTGGAAAAACAGGCGCTGGACAAATGGTTCAAGGGCGACACCTCGGGCTACCGCGCCTTATGGTCGCAAGAAAACTTCAGCTACTTCGACATCGCCAGTCCGGTGCGCATCGACAGCTATGCGGAAATCTGCGCCTTCCTGGACAGCATTGAGGGCCAACTCTTTGCCGAGAGCTACGATTTCCGCAACCCGCGCGTGCCGCACGTACTACTCGCGCCAGATTTGGCACAATCCTGACCTACCAGTCTTTCACACCATTTTTTTCATCCGCTTTACTTACAGGCCGCAATCATACACACCATCCTCCAAGGCTTTTTCGTCTCCGGCGGGCTCATCATCGCCATCGGCGCGCAAAACGCTTTCGTCCTCAAGCAGGGCCTGCGTCGCCGGCACGTTCTGCCCATCGTTCTCACCTGTTTCCTCTGCGATTTTCTCCTCATCAGTGTCGGCGTCTTCGGCCTCGGCGCGCTCATCAGCCAGAGCCGAACAGCCTCCATCGCGCTCGCCTTCGTCGGCGCGCTCTTCCTCTTCGTCTATGGCGCGCGGGCTGTTCCTGCTCGGCGCGGTGAGCGCCTCCGCGCTGTGGTTTTTCGCCCTCGGCTACGGCGCGCGCCTGCTGATTCCGCTCTTCCGTCGCCCCGTCACCTGGCGGCTGCTGGACGGCATCATTGGCGTCATCATGTGGGGCATTGCGTACAGCTTAGTGCGCTACGGTATCGGTTTGATGCAAGGATAGTCGTCCCAAATAGAACTGATACGGCATTGGCACGCCTAACCCTACTATCTGTACCGTCTTCGACGCGCCGCCACAGACAGTGCAAGGCATGCGGTAAGGCGACGCAACGCGGTGACGGTTTTTTAGATATTTGACTACAAGGAGAGCCCCATGACCCACCCCCACCTCAACATGCTGCTTGATGCCGCCCGCCGCCCAC
>CALHZD010000069.1 GCA_938040985.1 uncultured Propionivibrio sp. | reverse complement strand
TTTATTGATAAGGGTTCCAGAGGCGCCTGCCCGGAGATGCCCTATTCACGCGGGGTTGCGGGCAGACCTTGGTTAAATCTGCCGCCAGTCGCAGCCGGATTCCTGGTCGGCAACGCCGATCCAGTCCGCCGTGCAGTTCAGCGCCTCCGCCAGTGCAGCGGCAGCCAGTTTAGGGCGATTGCTTTCCTCGCTCAGATGCGCGGCAACGACGTGCCGTAGCCGGCCTTGCTCGATGCGCTCCAGCAGCTCCGCCGCCTGGTGATTGCCAAGATGACCGTAATCGCCGGCAATGCGCTGCCTGAGAACGAACGGATAGCGTGAAGCAGCCAGCAGATCGGCATCATGGTTGCATTCCAGCACCAGCGCATCGCATTTTTGCAGCATGGCGATGATATGCGCCGTGACTGTGCCACAGTCGGTCAGTACGCCCAGTTGCACATCGCCGTCGGAAAAAACGAACTGTACGGGTTCGCGCGCATCATGCGGTACAGGAAACGGCTGAATATGCAGGTCATTAATGGCAAACGGACGGTGACTGTCGATCAGCCGATGTTCCGGCAAACGCCCGCCCGCATCGGGCAGTGCGATATGCGTACCATAGGTGAGGAAAACGGGGAGGCCGAAACGGCCGGAAAAACCGGCGACGCCATGCAGATGATCGCTGTGTTCATGCGTCACCAGCACGGCGTCGATATCTTCGGGCGCCAGGCCCAAACGCGCCAGGCGCGTCAGCGTCACGCGCGTAGAAAAACCGCAGTCGACCAGAATGCGCGTCGCGCCGGACTCGATAACCAGCGCATTGCCTCGGCTGCCGCTGCCCAGCGAGGCAAAGCGCATCACTTCAACTGTTCAAAGAGCAGGCGGATGATCTGTTTGGCCGTATCGCTTTGATCCGCGCCCCCCTCGCCGGAGAGCACCTGCACGGTGGTTGCTGCGCCGGCGGTTTTCACCTGAATGCGATACGCCGTTTGTTGCGGCGGCGCAGAGGAGCGCCAGAACGCCAGTTTGGAGAGCAGGCCGCCGTCGGGTTTATTGCGCTCCGCAGCCTCCGGATCGACATAGCGAACGAAGTACAGGCCATTTGAACGATCGCGGTCTTCGACGGTAAAGCCGACGCGGTCGAGCGCCAGCCCGACGCGCCGCCATGCCCGGTCAAACGCTTCCTGCATTTCCAACGTCCCGGCGCCGCCGTCCTGCACCAACCGGACGCGTTCGGGAATGTTCGCCTTGGCGGCAGCCAGCTCCGTTTCAGCGCGTTTTTTGTCCGACCCCAGGCGCACCATCAGGCGGCGCAGCATTTCGGCTTCCAGATCCGGATCGGCCGGACGCGGCTGCCAGCGGGTCGTATCGCGTCCCTCCGTCGTAAAAATTTCATACATGCCGCGATGGCTGATGAAAATATCGGTCGTTCCCGGTTCGCTCCCCGGTTCCAGACGGGTGCGGAATTTATCCCGCTCCGGCGTCGAATAGAGCGAATCAAGCACCTTGCCCAGCATGTTGCGAATGAAATCCTGACCGATCTTGGCGCGGTTTTCCGCCCAGTCGGTTTCCATCACCCCCGCTTCGGGTCGCTCGACATTGATGACAAAGCCGATTTCCCGCCAGAAATCCTTGATCTGATCCCAGAGTTTATCCGGCGACTCGGCAACGACCAGCCAGCGCTGATTCCCCGAACGTTCGATGCGGATTTTTTCCACATTCGGCAACACTTCGCTCGGCTGTGCCGTTGCGCGCTCACCGGCATACTGCGAAAAAGTCGTCGCGCCGCGCCCGTTTTCGGGAATGACGTAACGATTATCGCGCGTCGGCGAAGTCAGATCCGGGGGAATTTCAAGGGGCGACACCTTGTTCGATGAGGCCGATTTGTAATCAATTTTTTTCGTTTCGAACTGGAATGTGCTGCAACCGGCGAGAATCCCGGCCGCAGCATAAAGCGCAACACGCGACACAACAACTTTCATCGAAAAAATCCTGAAAAAATTAGGCAAGTAGGCCGGCCTGCCGCAAGGCGGCACGGACACGCTCATGGCACTCGGGCGAAAGCGGCGTTAGCGGCAGACGGATACCGTCCGCCGGGGTCAGTCCGATTTCCTTGCACGCCCACTTGACCGGGATCGGATTGGCCTCACAGAAAAGCTGGCGATGCAGACCGTGCAGGCGGAAATGCAATTCGCGCGCTTTGGCGAGATCGCCTTGCAGCGCTGCCGCACACATTTCGTGCATCAGACGCGGCGCAACGTTCGCCACCACGGAAATATCCCCTTTACCGCCCATCAGCATCAAAGTAATCGCCGTAGCGTCATCGCCGCTATACACCGCGAAATCCTTTGGCGCACGGGCGATCAGCTCACAGCCGCGGTCGAAATTGCCGGTTGCATCCTTGACGCCGACGATGTTGGGAATCTGCGCCAGGCGCAACGTCGTGTCATTGGACAGATCGGCGACCGTACGCCCCGGCACGTTGTAAAGGATGAGCGGAATGTCGACCGCTTCGGCAATCGTCCTGAAATGGCGATACATCCCTTCCTGTGTCGGCTTGTTGTAATAAGGCGCGACGGAAAGCGCCGCATCGGCGCCGACCTTTTTGGCGTACTCGGTCAGGTCAATGGCCTCCGCAGTCGAATTGGCGCCCGTACCGGCAACGACGGGGATTCGCCCGGCGGCCTGCTCTACCACGACTCTGATCAGCTCATGATGTTCATCGAAATTGACCGTCGGCGACTCGCCTGTCGTGCCGACCACGACAATGGCGTCGGTCCCTTCCTTGACATGGTGGTCGACCAATTGCCGCAATGATGCAAAATCCAGACTGCCGTCTTCAAGCATCGGCGTAATCAGCGCAACAAGAGATCCCGTAATCATCTTCATGACAAGCTCCCGTAGGTTCGAGTGGATAATTCTAACCGAAGGCAGGCAAATGCGTCATGAACGATGCAGAAGCCGCCGGAAGCGTTATGCGATAATTTGTTTCGCCGCTTTACCGTTCCATTCAGCCTCGCCCACGCCTACGCCCAGAACGCCCGCACCATGCCCGCTCCAGAAACGACCGCGCCGCCGGTCAAGCCCCCATCTGCCACGCCCAAGACACAAAGCATCCTGCTCGAAGCTATGGAGGAACGGCAGGTCACCGCCGAAGGCGAAACGCGCCGCCTGCCCGAACCATTCTTCGTCATTGCCACGCAGAATCCGTCGTACCAGGTCGGCACCTTTCCGTTGCCCGAATCGCAACTCGACCGCTTTCTCATGCGTATCGAGCTGGGCTACCCCGATCCGGCCGCCACATATCGCCCCGCCCCTGGCTGCGCTGACCCGTCAGGCAGCCGCCAGCTACGCCGAATTGCGCTATGGCCCGGGCGGTGAGGGACAATCGGCGCACCTTGTAAATTTGAAACGCTGTCTGCGCCAGCTTGAACGGACGCAGCGGCATTACGCCACGGAGCCATGAACCTTGAAGACGAGAAATAATCCGCCTTGCCGCTTTCTGCCAGCCGCCCTGCTCACGACACTATTGAGTTCGGCGGGGCTATGGCTGCCGAGTACCGCGCTCGGTCAGGCACCGAACGCATCAGGGAAAACAGTGCCGAAAACGGTCAAAAAACACGCGACCAAGGTGGCCGCCAACACCCTGCGCGCCCATCGGGTGAAGACGGCAAATCGAACGACTCCAGCGCCCACGCCGCAAACACCGCCATTCAGCGAGCTGCCCGTCGTGGGTGAGTTCATCCAGGAAATGCAGGAGCGGCACGGTTTCGATGCAAATGAACTGATGCAGTACTTTTCCACCGTTCGTAGCAACGCCGTTGTCCTGAAAGCGATTCGTCCGGCTGCCGTCCCCGAGCAACAGCGTTCCTGGCAGCGTTACCGCGCACGCTTTCTCAACGAACGGCGCATCGACGGCGGGCTCGATTTCTGGCGCATGCACGAGGCAACGCTCGCCCGCGCCGAGGCCGTTTATGGCGTACCGCCCGAAATCATCGTCGCCATCATTGGCGTCGAAACCGAATACGGGCGCAATATGGGCAATTTTTCCGTCCTGGAGGCGCTCTCCACGCTGGCTTTTGAATATCCGCCGCGCGCGCCATTCTTCCGCAGTGAGCTGGAAGCGCTGCTGCTCATGGCGCGGGAAAACGGGGCCTTGCCTACCGACTATCGCGGCTCTTACGCAGGCGCCATCGGCATCCCGCAATTCATGCCGGGCAGCCTGCGCCGTTTTGCCGTTGATTTTGACGGGGACGGGCGCATCGAATTGCGCCACAGCACGGCCGATGCCATCGGCAGCGTCGCCAGTTATCTCAACCGGCACGGCTGGCAAAGCAATGCGCCCGTGGCGCTACCCGCCCGTGTCGACGGCGATCCGGCCTCTTTGATCGCGGCCGGCATCAAGCCCGCACAAGCGCTCGGCGAACTGGCACGGCAGGGCGTCACGCTGCTGGAAACGGACCCGCGCACCGCCGAGAAACAGGCCGATCTGGCCGAGTGGCCCGTTGCCCTGATCGATCTGGTCACGCCGGATTGGCCGACGGAATACTGGATCGGCTTTGACAACTTCTACGTTATTACGCGCTACAACCGGTCGAGTTTTTACGCCATGTCGGTCTTTCAGCTCGCCGAAGCGCTGCGCCAAGCCAGAGATGCGGTGCGCGAATAGCGGCGGCGCAATACCTCCAATCCCACCAATCCCCTGCCTGCCGGCATCGACCATGCATTGCCATTGCAAAGGCACGCGGCACGATCGACCCGGCAACCTGCGGATAGAAGAAAAGACGGTGGGAGTGCAACAAGGCTCGTCACCGGCAGCATATCCGCCCGCTGTAATTCATGAAAACACCCCCAGACAAACCCGACCAATGGCCGCAGGCGAGGCGGATGCGGACGAGGCATACACAGGCGAAACAGGCACACGTGAGACAGGCGCAAGTAAGACAGGCACGTTATAGCGCCTGAAAAAATATCGACGGATACCTACCGCTTGCTACGCCTAATCCTAACCCTGCGCTTTTAAATGCCGCTGCAAGGAAACGCTGATTGATTGCAGAATCAGGCAGCAGGACGTTGCGCCAGCATCAAGCACGCCGATCGATCGCGCGCCCAGACGGGCTGACCTGCCAACCCGCGCCTGCATGTTTTTCGTCGAATCCCGCCCTGCTTCTGCCGCAGTGCTCATTGCGCCAAGCGCCTCCGCAAATGAACCGCCCTTCGCCAGCGCTGCACGGTACGCATCGAGCGCCGGCACCATCGTATCGATCAGCGTTTTATCTCCCACGCTGGCATTGCCCATGCGCTGAACGTTTGCCACGGCCATCGCCAATGCCTCGCCAAACAGCGCGGCATCCATGCGGGGGTACGGTTCCAGCGCAGTGACAAACCCCAGGAAGAAGCTTCCGTATAACGGCCCCATGGAGCCACCGATGTCGTCCATCAATGCCTGCGAGAGCTGCTCGAATGCCTTCGGCAAATTTTCAGCCGCCGCACCCAGGGCATCCAGGCGTGCGCCGCACCCGGTAAACCCTTTGCTCATGTTGATGCCATGGTCGCCATCGCCAATGAGGCCGTCGATCTCCGACAGATGAGCGCAGTTTGCATTGATCGTCACAATCAGGTCGCGCACGACACCCCCCGCAGTGTTCAGGTCGATGCTCGGCGCCGAAATCGTCCGCGGTATCGCGGCGGTTTTTGCGCTGCAAGTTGTCATGCCGCTTCCGGCCACGCCAGCAACCGTGCCGCCAGAGGTTCCATCAATGCGCCGGGCAGGCAGCTCGCCGGCCACCGTGAGGCCGACCGAACGGCAGGGCGCTTTCAGGCAGGATTCCAGCTCATCATCGAGCTTCATCACGGTCAGTGTGACGCCCATCATTTCCAGCGAGGTAAACAGGTTGCCAACTTTGTTGAACGCCACGACGATATTTCTGGCTGCCAGACGCTGGGCGATTTCGCCGTACAAAATATAAAGCTCCATGATCGGCGTGGCGCCCAGTCCGGAAACCAGCACGGCGACACGGTCGCCGGAGCGGAACGGCAAATCGGGCAGAATGGTGTCCAGCATCAAATCGGCCATTTCAGCGGCGCTCACCGTGCTGCGCACATCGATGCCCGGCTCGCCGTGATGACCAATTCCGACCTCCATCTTGCCGTGCTCAATGGTGAAGTTGGCATGCCCAACAGCCGGAATCACGCAAGCCGACAGGCCAATACCAATGCTGCGCGTATTATCAATGGCCTTCTGCGCAACGGCGATCACTTCGTCGAGCGACCCACCCTGCGCCGCCTTGGCCGCCCCCGCTTTCCACATCAGAATCTCACCGGCAACGCCGCGCCGCTTGGCTTCATCGCCTTTCGCAGCAGAAGGCACGTCGTCGTTGGCAACGACCGTCCTGACCGTGATGCCCTCGCGTTCGGCCATAGCCATCGCCATCTTCACATTCATGTTATCGCCGGCGTAGTTCCCGTAAAGGCAGGCCACGCCCGCACCACCATTGGCGGCGCGCATGGCGTCAAGAAAACTTTTGGCGGTCGGAGAAGAAAAAATCTCGCCGATCGCAACGGCATCCACCATGCCGTCGCCGACATAGCCGAGAAACGCCGGCTCGTGCCCAGAACCGCCACCCGTAACGATGCCGACCTTGCCGGCTTCGGGCGCCTGTATCCGCTTGATGACGCGCGGGTTATCGATACCAGTCACAGTATCGGCATGCGCCGCCTGCCAGCCTTTGAGCATATCCTCGACCACAAGATTTGCATCGTTGATGATTCTGTTCATCGTCATGATAGGCACCTCTATACAAAGAAACACGAAGAAAGCCAGTATGCACAACTCCAGCGTTTTAGTAGTGACGCATCGCCGCCAGCGAAGCAATCAGGTCGGAGAATGTCTCACCTTGAACGATCACGTGCGCATAGGCAAGACTGGCCGCGTTTTCCCCGTCACCGGCGATGATGGCATCGAGAATCCCCTGGTGCTCATTGCGCGAATCTTTCAGCCGGCCGTGGCTGCGCAGTTGCAGACGGCGATAGACGGCGAGCCGGCATTGCATGTTTGAGGTTTCTTCATACAGAAAACTATTGTGACTGGCCGCGTAGATAGCCAGATGAAAGCGTTCGTTGGCCTGGTAATACATTTCGAGATCGCCGGATTCCAGCGCTTCCTCGCATGCCGCATGCGCCTCGCCGATCCGCTCCAGATCGCTATCGTTGTGCCGCCGCGCGGCAAGCCTGACGCTCACGGACTCCAGCTCAGCCATGACTTCGAACATTTCGTACAGGCGCTGCGGTGAAGCCTCCGCCACCACAGCACCGCGCCGCGGGCGATTGACCACCAGTCGCGACGAAGCCAAATGGATCAGCGCTTCCCGAACCGGTGTTCTCGAAACGGAAAATTCGTTAGCGATCTCCGTTTCGTCGAGCCGCGCACCGGGCGGATAGGCGCCGGTAACGATTCGCTCTTCCAGCGCCTGTTTCAAGGTTTCCGAAATTTTCGATGATGTGATGTTACGGGTCATGATTCTATGGCGAATGACTAAATGACGAAGACTGCGTCCGATAGTAATGCAGATTCACAATGTATTCAACACTATACAATTTTGTATACAAAAAATTATTTATAGGTATACAATCCGCTCAAAATCATGAATGAGGATTTGCCCGGCGAAACCTCAGGCATGCACGAAATACCGCTTTTCTTGCAGCACCCTTTTTTCAACTCACCAAGGAGAACACAATGAACGCATTACAAGGAATCAAGGTACTTGATTTGACTCGCGTTCTGGCGGGCCCGTACTGTTCGATGATGCTGGCCGATTTTGGCGCGGATATCATCAAGATCGAACCGCCCAACGTCGGCGACGATTCGCGCGCTTTCGGCCCGTTCATCGGCAAGGAAAGCGCCTACTTCATGAGCCTGAACCGCAATAAGCGTTCGATTACGCTCAACTTCAAGCGCGCCAAGGAAGTCGATCTGTTCCGCGAAATGGTCAAGCAGGCTGATGTCGTGCTCGAAAACTATCGGCCGGGAACAATGGAAAAGTTCGGCATTGGTTACGCGGAACTAAAAAAAATCAATCCCAAAATCGTGTATGCCTCCTGTTCCGGCTTCGGCCACAGCGGTCCTTACATGCTCAAGCCGGCCTACGACATCATTGTGCAGGCGATGGGCGGCATCATGAGCATCACGGGGCCGGAGAATGGCGAACCAACCCGTGTGGGCGCTTCGGTCGGTGATATCGTCGCTGGCATATTCACCGCTTACGGCGTCATGCTCGCCCTCTTTCACCGCGAACGCACGGGAGAAGGCCAGGAAGTCGATGTCGGCATGCTCGACTGCCAGCTCGCCATTCTCGAAAACGCTATCGCCCGTTACACGACCTCGGGCATCGTGCCCGTCCCGCTGGGCAACCGCCACCCGTCGATCACGCCGTTCGCCTCATTCACCGCCAAGGACGGTCACATCATCGTCGGCGCCGGCAACGACCGCCTGTGGGAAAAACTCTGCAACCTTCTCGGCCGCCCCGAACTGATCAAAGACGAACGCTTTGTCGATAACGGCAAGCGCACCGCCAATGTCAAGGCACTGACCGATATCCTGAACGACATTTTCAGCAAGAAGACGATTGCCGAGTGGCTGGAACTGCTTGAACAGGCCGGCCTGCCCTGCGCGCCGATCAACACCGTCGACAAGATCGTCAATGACCCGCACATCGAGTCGCGCGACATGATCGTCGAGCAAGAGCACCCCGTGGCCGGCCACCTCAAAATGGCGGGCATACCGGTCAAGATGTCGAGCACGCCGGGCGCAGTCAAAACGCCAGCGCCGCTGCTCGGCCAGCATACGGAAGAAATCCTCAAGGAATTTTTCGGCTGGGATAAGGCGAAGACCGAAGCCTTCTTCAAGGCAGACTAAAACCGCCTAAAGCCGTCTGATTCCGCCTGACAAAACGCCCCGCTGCTTTCTGCAACGGGGCGTTTTTATCTGCGGCAAACCGGTCAGAAAACATAAATCGCCCGGAAGCCCTTTATTTATAAGGGCTCCCGGGCATCAAAAAACATAAACGGCAGTTACTCAGGCTTTTTCGAAGCGCATTTCGCCGTCCTTGTACGACACGACGATCGTATCCTTGACAGCAAACCGGCCTTCCAGAATCGCCTTGGCCAGCGGGTTTTCGATTTCCGCCTGAATCGCGCGCTTGAGCGGGCGTGCGCCAAAGACTGGATCGAAACCGGCGCGGGCCACTTCGGATAAAGCGCTCTCTTCGACAACAAGCTTCATGTCGAGCTGCGCCAGCCGTTTTTCCAGATACCCGAGCTGGATCCGCGCGATCGACTGGATGTTCTTTTCATCGAGCGCATGGAAAACGACGACTTCATCAATACGGTTGATGAATTCCGGACGGAAATACGTTTTCACTTCGTCCATCACCGCCGCCTTCACCGCTGCATACGCACTCCCCGCCATCTGCTGGATCATCTGCGATCCCAGGTTGGAGGTCATGACGATCACCGTATTCTTGAAATCCACAGTGCGTCCTTGCCCGTCGGTCATGCGCCCATCGTCGAGCACCTGCAAGAGCACGTTGAATACATCCGGATGCGCTTTTTCGACTTCATCGAGCAGAATCACGCTGTAGGGTTTTCTGCGCACCGCTTCGGTCAGATAGCCGCCTTCTTCATAACCCACATAGCCGGGCGGCGCGCCGATCAGGCGGGCGACCGAATGCTTTTCCATAAATTCGCTCATGTCGATGCGGATCAGATGTTCCTCGGAATCGAACAGGAAAGCGGCCAGCGCCTTGCACAGTTCGGTTTTACCAACGCCCGTCGGCCCCAGGAAAAGGAAAGATCCATAAGGTTTGTTCGGGTCGGCAAGCCCCGCACGTGAACGGCGGATGGCATCGGCAACCAGGCGCACGGCCTCATCCTGGCCGACGACGCGCTGATGCAGTTTTTCTTCCATATTAAGCAGTTTGTCGCGCTCTCCCTCCATCATTTTGCTGACGGGGATTCCTGTCGCACGCGAGACCACCTCGGCAATTTCCTCGACGCCGACCTGCGTGCGCAACAGCTTATTTTTCACCTCGCCCGTAGTCGATTTTTCCGCCGCCTTAAGCTGCGCTTCCAGCTGCGGCAAGCGGCCGTACTGCAATTCGGCGAGTTTTTCATATTGTCCCTTGCGCTGAAACTCGGCCATCTGCGCCTTGAGCCGGTCGATTTCTTCCTTGATGTGCGCACTGCCCTGCACCTGCGCTTTTTCGGCTTTCCACACTTCATCCAGGTCGTTGTATTCGCGCTGCAACCGGGCCAGCTCGTCTTCAATCAGATGCAGGCGCTTCTGTGAAGCCTCGTCTGTCTCTTTGCGCACGGCCTCGCGTTCGATTTTGAGCTGAATCATGCGCCGATCGAGCTTATCCATGACCTCCGGCTTGGAGTCGATCTCCATCTTGATGCGCGAAGCCGCCTCGTCAATCAGGTCGATAGCCTTGTCCGGCAGAAAACGGTCGGTAATGTAGCGGTGCGAAAGTTCCGCTGCCGCCACAATCGCCGGGTCGGTAATTTCGACACCGTGATGCAGTTCATATTTTTCCTGCAAGCCGCGCAGAATGGCGATGGTCGATTCCACGCTCGGTTCATCAACCATCACTTTTTGGAAGCGGCGCTCCAAGGCCGCATCCTTCTCGATGTACTTACGGTATTCATCAAGCGTCGTCGCCCCGACGCAATGCAGCTCACCGCGCGCCAGCGCCGGCTTGAGCATGTTGCCCGCGTCCATGGCGCCTTCTGCCTTGCCAGCGCCGACCATCGTATGAATTTCGTCAATAAAAACGATGATGCGCCCTTCATCCTGAGCGATCTCTTTGAGCACCGCCTTGAGGCGTTCTTCGAATTCGCCGCGATACTTCGCCCCCGCCAACAGTGCCGCCATATCGAGAGACAACACCTTCTTGCCCTTGAGCGTTTCGGGCACTTCGTCGTTGACGATGCGCTGCGCGAGCCCCTCGACGATCGCCGTCTTGCCGACGCCCGGCTCGCCGATCAGTACCGGGTTATTTTTGGTACGCCGTTGGAGAATCTGGATGGCGCGGCGGATTTCATCATCACGGCCAATCACTGGGTCGAGCTTGCCCTGACGCGCCCGCTCGGTGAGGTCGATCGTGTATTTTTTCAGCGATTCGCGCTGACCTTCGGCTTCCTGCGAATCAACGCCTTGCCCGCCACGGACCGCGGCAATCGCCGCTTCCAGCGCCTTGCGCTGCAAACCATGCTGTTTGGTCAGCCGGCCCGTTTCGCCCTTGTCCTCGGTCAAGGCGAGCAAAAACAATTCGCTGGCGATAAAGTGGTCGCCGCGCTTTTGGGCTTCTTTATCGGTCAGATTCAACAGATTGGTCAGTTCGCGGCCAATCTGCACTTCGCCGCCGATGCCTTCCACTCTGGGCAGCCGTTTAACGGCCTGTTCAAGCGCCGACTTCAGAGCCTGCACATTAACGC
The DNA here is from genome assembly GCA_938040985.1 of uncultured Propionivibrio sp. Lineage (GTDB taxonomy): Bacteria > Pseudomonadota > Gammaproteobacteria > Burkholderiales > Rhodocyclaceae > Propionivibrio. The sequence continues at coordinate 19,236 of CALHZD010000069.1, read as the reverse complement.
CCGCCTGCGCCAGCAAGGAAACGGATGAACCGTCGTCCTGTTGCAACAGCGCCAACAGCACATGCTGCGGCTCAATAAATTGGTTGTCGTGGCCAAGCGCCAGGCTTTGCGCATCGGCCAGCGCCTGCTGGAATTTCGTCGTCAGTTTTTCAAGTCGCATATCACGACCTCCTTGGGTAAATATCGATCTTTCGCGGACTGCACATGCAATCGGGTTTTCCTGAAAATAGGGACAAACCGCCAATTTTCAAGATATTCGCCATTCCCCCGCCCGCCTGGCGATAGTTTTCTTCACACCGGGAAGCGCCCCGGAAGCTATGCCAGAACAACACAGGTACCGCATAAAATTTGGGGATGCTATGATGCATACGCAACATCGTGTCTGATTTTTTGCCCGTCCGACTCATAGTGTCAATCCAGGAGAACCGACATGAAAAAGCTGTTGCTTCCATTACTTCTTTCCGCCGCCCTGCTGCCTGCCGTCGCCCAGGCGCAGCAGAAAAAAGACAGTTACCGCTTCGTCGTCGTGCCCAAGGTCGTGCACCCGTGGTTCGACGCCGTCAATGAAGGCGCCAAGAAGGCCGCCCAGATGATCCAGGCGCAAACCGGGGCGAAGGTCGTCATCGATTACCAGGCGCCACAGAAAGCCGATGTCGTTGAACAGAACCAGATTCTTGAGCGCGCCATCGCGACCAAGCCGGACGGCATCATCGTCGACCTGCTTGACGGCAAAGGTAACCGCGCCGTGCTGCAAGAAGCGCTAAAACGCAAGATTCCGGTCGGCGTATTCGACTCGGTGCCGCCGGAAGGCATGAACCTGACCAGTATCGGCGCCGATTTCTGCGAGCAAGCCAACATTGCTGCTGAACGCCTGGCCAAACTGCTTGGCGGCAAAGGGGAAGTCGCCATCATGAAAGGCGTGCCGACCGCGCCCAACCATGCGATCCGCGCCAAGTGCCACGAAAAGACCTTTGCTAAATATCCGGGGATCAAGGTCGTCGCCCACGGCATCGACAATGACGATATCGAAACGGCACAAAAACAGGCGGCTGCGATCATGCAGGCCAACCCGAACCTGAAAGGCTGGGTCGCCTGCGATGCCGCCGGGCCGATCGGCGTTGGACAAGCCATCAAGGAAGCCGGCAAGGCTGGCAAAGTCATTCTCGTCGGACTGGATGACCTGCCCGAAATGGTACAACTGGTCAAAGATGGCGTCGCCGATTCGTCATCCGCCAGCCGGCCGGACATGCAAGGTTACTGGTCGGTCATCGCACTCTGGCAAAACACACTCGGCATGAAGACGCCGAAATACATCGATACCGGCACCGTCGTCATTACCAAGGACAACCTAACGACTTACAAGTAAGCGCACCACACACCGCGCTGCCGCTTTGGCGGCGCGGTTTTGTGCTGCATACCAGCCGCCCGATTCACGGCGCTCTGTTTCTGGTTTTTGGCGCCCTGCTCTCCGGCACGAACACTTCTTTTACGAGCGCCTTTTTTACTCCGTTGTTTTTCCTTTCCGTACGCCTGCTATGCCGCTGATCGAAGCCCGCAATATCAGCCGCCGCTTTCCCGGCGTCATTGCCCTGAACGATGTCAGCCTGAACATTGAGGCCGGACAGGTACATATCCTTGCCGGCGAAAACGGCGCCGGAAAATCAACGTTGGTCAAGATTCTGACCGGCGCGTATGCACCCAGCTCAGGCAGCCTGCGCATCGACGGCGAAGACCCAACCACCCGACCCGGACTGTTCGACCGGATTGCCTATGTGCCGCAGGAACTGAGCCTGTTCGAACACATGACGGTGGCGGAAAACCTGTTCATGCCCTTCGACAAATCAGGCACGGCGCGTTATGTCATCGATCGGGCGATGCTCAATACGGCAGCGCGCGAATACATCGAACGTTTCGAGATTCATGTCGAACCGGAGGATCTCGTCAAGAACATTTCCGTCGCCGACCGACAGCTCCTGCAAATTGCGCGCGCCTCGACACGCAGGCATTTCAAGACGATCATTCTTGACGAACCGACTTCTTCGCTCACCATCCGCGAAACCGAGCGCCTTTTCGGCATCATTCGCCAGTTGCGTGAACGCGGGCATGCGGTCGTATTCATTTCGCACAAAATGGAGGAAATCTTCGCGCTTGGCGATGTCGTCACCGTGTTACGCAATGGCGAGCTCGTCGCCACCCGGCCACTGGCGGATCTCGACGTGCGCGGTCTGATCCGTCTGATGTCGGGCGAAGAAATCGAGATCGACCGCCATTTTCAGCCATGCCATGCTGCTGGCGAGACGCTGCTCGTGGTCGATCGGCTGAGCGGATACCGTTTCCGCGATGTTTCCTTCTCGCTGCGCCGTCATGAGATCCTTGGCTTTGCCGGGCTGGTCGGCGCTGGCCGCTCCGAACTTATGCAAACCATTTTCGGCTACCTGAAAGCAAGCGGCGGCTCGGTTCATGTCAACGGCCGTCCCTGGAAGCTTGGAGATACCCATTTCTCGACGCGCCACGGCGTGCTTTATCTTTCCGAGGAACGCCGCCTGCACGGTATTTTGCCGCTGCTCGGTGTGCGCGAAAACGTCGGCGTTTCGATTTTTGATCGAACGCTTAACGCGCTCGGCGTCATTTCACGAAACAAAGAACGCACGGCCGTTGAACGCCTGGTCGCCGATTACGAGGTTAAAACTGCATCGATCGACAAGCAGATCATGTATTTATCCGGCGGTAATCAGCAGAAGGTCATCATCGGTCGGGCAATGAGCGGCCAGCCGACGATCCTGATTTTCGATGAACCGACCAAGGGCATCGACGTCAAGACGAAGGCGGAAATTTATCGCCTAATGCAACGCTTGGCCGAGGAAGGCGTCGGGATCATCCTCGTTTCGTCGGACATGGACGAGCTGCGCAAATGCGCTAGCCGCATCCTGACGATGTATCACGGCACCGTCAACGGCGAATTCCAAACGGCCGCCACCAGCAACCAACAATTGGTCGCCGCGATTCTCGGCGCCGGAGAAAAAACTCATGAATGACAGCACAACTCAGGAAAAAACGGCCGAAATCTCTCCTGAGAACGAACACGCCGGCCGACTGCGCCGATTGATGAGCCAGCCGCTGAGCGGCGTGCTCGCCGCGCTGGCCATCATCTGCCTTGTCTCCAGCCTGCTCTCCAGCGCCTTCCTTGACGCCTACAACCTGTCGATCATCGCCCGCGCGCTGGCTTTTGTCGGGCTCATCACCCTGGCGCAGACCATGCTTATGGTGCTCGGCGAGCTTGACCTCTCGCTCGGTATGATCAGCGGCCTGGCCGCCGTCATCGGCGGCATCGCCATGGTGCATTGGGGCATGCACCCGGCGCTGGCGATCCCGCTCACGCTGCTTGCCGGCGCGGCCTGCGGACTGGTCAATGGCCTGCTCGTCACTGGTCTCGGCCTGCATTCGCTGGTGCTGACCATCGGCATGAGCGGCGTCTATCTTGCCTTCAAGCTCGGCTTCACCAAAGGCGCAGCGATTACCGGCATCCCCGAAAGTATCCATTTCCTCGGTCAGTCCAATCTCTACGATTTGTTGCCGGCCGCGCTGCAAGGCGCCGTCGAAAAAATACCGCCCCTGCTCAAGCTCTGCGAGGCCTTGCCGCTACCGACGCTGATCATGTTCGCCTGCATGGGCATCGTCGCTTTTATTATGGCGCGCACGCCTTTCGGACGTTACATGTACGCCATCGGCAACAATACGGCGGCAGCGCAAATTCTCGGCATCCGCGTCAATCGCGTGCGCCTGGCGGTATTTACTTGCGCCGGCCTGCTCGCCGCACTTGCCGGTATTCTGATGGTCGCTCGCATGGGGACCGCGCAGCCTTCGATCGGCGAAAACTGGGTGCTGCCTTCGATCGCCGCCTCAGTCATCGGCGGCGTTTCAACCACCGGCGGCGTCGGCGGCCCCGTCGGCGCAATCATCGGTTCAGCCATCGTCAATGTGATCGAGAACATCATCGTGCTGATCGGCATCAACACCTACTGGCAAAGCGGCGTCAGCGGCGCCGTCGTGGTGATCGCCATTTCCGTCGACGCGCTGTCCCGACGCTTTTTCCGCAAAGAACGCTAGTCTCCACGAACACCACCGTATAGCGATAACCCCGGCGGCATACTACGAAATAGCCGCGGCGGTGCTTTGCTTTGCGCCGTGGTAAAGACAGGATGCGCTGCGGCTGCGTTTTCCGCCCGCGCCCGCCGATCGGGCAACCGATCAGGCATTATCCCGCGCAATCAGCTCGCATATAACGGCATGATGGCTTCGCAACGACGCTATATACAACGATAAAGCCACGCCCAGACGCCGCTGATCAGCGGCGCGTCCGAAATACCACAAACCAATACAGAAGCATCGCTGCACAAAATTTGACGTGCAAACAGGAAATATTTCACGTTTTGCGCCATGTCTCAGATTCGGTACATGTTTGATACAAAAGAGATATATAAGCGAAACACCCTCGACGCGATTTGAGTTATACTGCGTTCCGTGAAGTGATACGTAATTTCATATTGTGAAAAGCAACGCGCATGCATTGCCAACGTTGCTAAAGATGTCGTGAATTGTCTCGTTAATAACTGTTGTTGATACTGTTGATCGTAATCTGAAAGGAATAAAAGGTAGTTGTATGAATATGAATCACCTTACCAGCCACACAACGTCGAAATCGGTTTCCAGCCTTACGAAAAGCCGTCTTCTTGCCTCGGCGGCAGCCATTGCCGCGTTGATTGCCGGTGTCGCGACCGTCTCGGCGCCGTTGCTGGTGCTCAGCGGTATTTTTGCCTACGGCTGGCCGTTGCTCCATGCCGCTTTCAATAGTTTCAGCGAGCACGCCGCCAAGACAACGAAGCAAATTCACTCAAGCGCCGGTGTTGCCCGATAAACCCATACATTACAGCGTCGTTAAGCCGTTGTGATTGGCTGTTTGAAATCACTGTTTTATTCGAAGAAACATTGTGCGGCAGCATAAATTTTCAGCCCCTTTCCGGAACTCGGCGCATGTTGAATTCCGGCGTTGCTGTTAGACCAGACGCCCCGACACTTTTCTCGGCACCATGCGAAGCGGGCGTCTTCCTCACCTCAAACGTGCGGATTGAACGCAAGCAGCCTCCCAGCCCGCCTGCGGAAATTTCCCTTCCAGCTTGTGGCAAGTTTCCTTACCCCGAACGTATCGATTTACCGCCTCTCTTCCACCTGACTGCGGCGCGATAGGTGCCGTCAGCGCTCAATAACGCTGTTGCCGTCGGTCTTCTGGCGAAAAAACAATAAAATCAATTTTCATGCAAGGCGGCAGAACAGTCTCTTGATGTCACCGGCAACGCAAAGACTGATCGCCTAGCCCCCATTATTAGAGGCATCGTCTGAAACGCCCGCGGATACTGGGCTACACGACGACCGCTGCGGTAAATCCGCCGCCCTGCGTGCGGAAGTTGGTCGTCTGCCCCTGGTAGAGACGCGCCAGGACAAGCTGGACGCGTCCGCGATAGACGAAATTGCGCAGATCGAATTTCAGGTTGCGGGTAAGGCCGTCTATTTGAATACGGCGCTCCGCAGGCGGCGCCAGAGTTTGCGCCACATAATCGGCATTCATGATTTGCGAGAAGACGCGCCGCGTCAGTTTGTCGCCACGATACGCTGCCCGCCCGGCATAACCCGCCGCGGGTTTGAAAAACCAGTGCCGCCGGCTTTCCCAAAAAGCATCCGCATCATCCGGCCGTACCCTGCGCGCCGGCGGCACGCCGGCCTGCAATACGGCAACATCGGCAGCAGAGGTGCCAATACTGCGCAGCCAGTCCGCATCGCTCAGCGCCACCAGATTGCATTTGTCGGCATAGAGCGCATGTGCGTGGGGATGCGGCGTCACCACCGCTGCATCGTACAGCCATGCATCGCGCAACACGGCGTGTGCAGGTTCATCCAGCGCAAAATCGGTCAGGCGGTTATAGACAAGGTCGATACGCAGCTCATCCCGCCACAGACATCCCGCGCGCAAGGATAGCTCACGCGGGTCCGCAATCACGGTTTCGATACCGGCAGCGGTGAAGAGCGTTTTGAACAACAAAAATTCCGGGTAAAGAAACTGCCTTTCAGGTAAGTCATCGACGATTGCAATCCGCGTCAGCGGCGCCGCACCACGCGCCAGACGCCATTCTTCGCGGAACATGGCGAGGAATGCCGCCTCAACGGCGGCCGCTTCCTCCTGGCGCCCGGGGAATACGCCATCGATACGCTCATTGCGCGCACCCACAGTCTGCGCGCGCAACAACCGGGCGCCGAGCAGACCGCCGCCGGCATTGGTATTGATTTCAATCAGTTGCGGCCCGTCTTTGCCCAGATGAAAGTCGTAACCCAGAAATGCGCAGGCCGTCGGCGGAACATGCCGGGCAGTGACGGGCGCATCGGCCAGCGCCCGCGCCCGCCAGCCCGGCAAAGCCACGACGCGCTCGACGGTCTCGATCAGCCGTGTCATGGCCCGGCAATCGGCATCGCCGACATAAACCGGCACTGCAGCGAATAGATGGGGATGCGTCTTGCGTAACGCCTCCCACGAGATGCCGGTGTGGCTGGGATTTGCCAGCACCCCGGCCGGAAGAGCGGACTTTTCCAACGCAAGCTTTTCCAACGCCTGACGCAGACTTTCAGTATCGAGTGAATCGCACAGATCGTTCTGGTTCAGCCATGCGGCTTTATCCGGGAAGAGTTCCCGATCGAGCGCCTGGTCAGGCATCTCCGGATTCATACTGTTCAATGTCCTGTCCAGGCGAGATTGAGGTGAAGATGACAAAGGAAGCGATGTGACGCTCAACCACCCGGACTATTTCGCTTCGCCGCGAATCATGACCAACAGCATCTTGAACTGGCCCAGCGGATTGACCGCATGCGGGACGTTAGCCGGCATGATCAGAGAATCGCCCTCGGCCAAAATATGCTTGACGCCGGCGATCGGAATCTCGGCCCGGCCTTCGACGCCAATGACCAGAGCATCAAAAGGCGCCGTGTGTTCACTCAACCCTTCATCACCGTCAAAGGCAAACAACGTCACATTGCCGACGGAGCGCTTGAGCAGCATTTTGCTGACCACAGAGCCTGCCTGATAGTGAAGTATCTGTTTCAGATTCTGTACTTTGCTTTCCTTACCTTCATGATTCATGAACGATCTCCTTTGTTGTCTGCGTTTTGACTCAATTGCGGATAGCCGGTTCTACGCGCCGTCCGGTCAGCCTGTTTTAACGCATAAGCACACATAAGCGGACGGGCGATTGTACGTGCCCATTTAATCGGATGCGAAAAATGCCTGCGCCTCTTCAGGATCGCGTGTGCGCCGCATTGGCGGCAGGCTGCGCCAGACGCGCTTGCCGTAATGTTTGGTCAACATGCGCGGATCGCAGATCATCAACACGCCGCGATCCTTTTCATCCCGGATCAGCCGGCCGGCGCCCTGCTTAACGTTAATGACCGCGTGCGGCAACTGGTATTCCATGAAGGCATTGCGCCCTGCTGCCTTCATGCGCTCGATGCGTGCGGCCAATACGGGATCGTCAGGCGGCGCGAACGGCAGCTTGTCGATGACTACAAGCGAGAGCGCCTCACCGCGCACATCCACGCCTTCCCAAAAGCTCTGGCTGCCCACCAAGATGGCGTTGCCGAGCCGGCGAAAACGTTCCAGCAGTTCATTTTTGCCCCCCTCTCCTTGCATCAGTAAGGGAAGGTTCAATCCGGCGTGCGCCAGAAACTCTTCGAGCAGCTCGCGTGTGCGGCGCATGGCGCGCAGCGAAGTACACAAAAAGAAAGCCCGGCCGCCGCTTGCCTGAACAACCGGAAACGCCGCCCGAACAACCGCTTCGGCATAGCCGTGACTATTCGGCTCGGGCAGGCTGGGCGGCGCATACAGTAGGGCTTGCCGCGCATAATCGAACGGGCTTTCCCAGGCCGCCGTTTCGGCATCGGTCAGGCCCATTTCGCCGCAGTAATGGCTGAAGTCGCGCTGCACAGCCAACGTCGCCGAGGTAAAAATCCAGGCGCGCGGATGCCCTTCCATCTGCTTCTGCATGATGCCGGCAATGACCAGCGGCGTTGTGTTCAGTTGCAGCGACAGCGTATAGGTCTCGCCCCAGCAGACCACGTCAGTATCCTCGTCCTGCTGCCAGCGATGTAACGCGGCGGCCAGCTCGCCGCTGCGCCGCCAGCAGTTTGCCAGACCTTCGGAACGCTCAGCCTGCGTTTCGAGCAAAGCCGTCAATGTCTCGACGCTGCCGATCAGGCCAGCGAGCTGGTTGTCGAAACCTTCGCGCGCATTCAACTGAGCGCGCGTAAAGCGTGCCGGATCAACGGGCAGCTTCAGGCGCAAATCCCTGGCTGCCTTTTCTGCGGCATCGCACAGAATGGGTAGATCAAGGCAGTCACGCGCCGAAGCCAGCGCCTCGATGCGCACGTCGCGCGCTAAATCGAGCACCTGCGCGGTCGAGACGTTATCGCCGAAAAAGAGACCGGCGGTTTCCGGCAGCTGATGCGCCTCATCGAAAATAACGGTATTGCAGGCCGGCAGCAGTTCGGCAACGCCTTCATCGCGCAGCATTACATCGGCAAAAAACAGGTGATGATTAACGACGACGAGATCAGCTTCCATCGCCTCGCGCCGTGCGGACAAGACAAAGCATTCCTTGTGATGCGGGCAATCCTGGCCAAGACAGTTATCGCGCGTCGAGGTCACCGCGCCCCAAACCGGCGAATGCTCCGGAACATCAACGCACTCGCTTTTATCGCCGGTCTTGCTGACCTTGGCAAAACGGACAATACGACGGGCATCCGCAGCATCGGCGCGCGAAAAAAAGCGGCCGTCGGCCAGCGCACGTTCAAGGTGATAGTGGCAGACATAATTGGCGCGCCCCTTGAGCAGAGCGACGCGTACCGGTGCGCCCAGCGCCTGGCGCACGATCGGAATATCCTTAGCGAAAAGTTGATCCTGGAGGTTCTTGGTGCCGGTCGAGACGATCACTTTGCCGCCCGAGCGCAGCGCCGGCACCAGGTAGGCGAAGGTCTTGCCCGTCCCCGTGCCCGCTTCGGCAACCAGTACCGCATTGGCAGCAATCGCCGCGGCGATGCGTTCGGCCATATCGAGCTGCTGCGGACGCAGGCGGTAGCCCGGAATATGCCTCGCCAGCAGGCCATCCGGCGCAAAAACTTCGGCCAGTGCAACACTCATGGACAACCGGGAAAATGAACGAAACAGGCAAAAAAGAAAAAACGGGCCAACCATAAGCAGTGGGCGCAACGCCCGAACAGGAATGGACGCACACTCCCCATACGGACAGCACTGCTCGTGCTATCTATGCCGCCCTGGCCGCTTCCCCTTACTGAAAGCGCATCGTGCCAATCATGGTCTACGGGGGCAATACGGCACGCCCGTAAAAGAAGAGGCAGATCAAGCAGCGGAAGCATGGAAAACAACAAAAGCGCGGAAAGGAGAGCAACACGCACGATACGCACCGCTCAATAATCGACGGACGTCGCCAGATTTTCAAAGCGCGTATATTCGCCCAGAAAAGCCAGGCGCACCGTGCCGATCGGGCCGTTACGCTGCTTGCCGATGATGACTTCAGCACTGCCCTTGTCCGGCGAGTCGGGGTGATACACCTCATCACGGTAAATAAACAGAATAACGTCGGCATCCTGTTCAATGGCGCCCGATTCACGCAGATCGGACATCACGGGACGTTTGTTTGGGCGTTGTTCCAGCGATCGGTTGAGCTGCGAAAGTGCAATGACCGGCACATTCAGTTCTTTCGCCAGGCTCTTGAGCGAGCGCGAAATTTCGGACAGTTCGGTCGCCCGATTCTCGCCACTGCCGCTGGCCGCAGACATCAGCTGCAAATAATCAATGACGATCAATCCGAGTTTGCCGCATTGCCGACTTAGCCGTCGCGCACGGGCGCGCAGATCAATGGGATTGAGCGCCGCCCCTTCATCAATGAACAGCGGCGCTTCGTGCATCTTACCCAGGGCAAAAGACAGGCGGGACCACTCGTCGTCATCAAGGCGCCCGGTGCGTACTTTGTGCGCATCGAGCCGGCCGACCGAGGAAAGCATGCGCATCGCCAGTTGCGCTCCGCTCATTTCCATCGAAAATATCGCCACTGGCAAACCCACTTCAATCGCCACATACTCGGCGATATTGAGCGCCAGAGAGGTTTTGCCCATTGACGGGCGCCCGGCGACGATCAGCAGATCGCCCGGCTGCAGGCCGGATGTGCGCGCATCAAGATCATGATAACCGCTTGGCACGCCGGTGATATCGGAAGGATTGTCCCGATCATGCAGCTCCTGAATACGCTCAACAACCTGTGAAAGCAAGGGATTGATGTGCTGGAAGCCCGTCAAGTGGCGAAACCCGGTTTCGGCAATATTGAAAACCTTGGCCTCAGCCTCGTCGAGCAACTGCTTGGGATTGCGGCCGAGCGGATTTAAAGCGCTATCGGTAATTTCATCGCCCACGGTAACCAGTTGCCGCAAAATGGCGCGCTCACGGACGATTTCGGCGTAACGGACGATATTGGCTGCCGAAGGCGTATTGGCCGCCAGCTCACCCAGATAGGCAAGTCCGCCCGTATCGCCGCCGTCACCCGCCGAATTCAGGCTTTCGGCAACCGTGACGGCGTCAGCCGGTTTGCCGCGTTCAAGCAGGCTAGAGATCTGGCGATAGATGCGTCGGTGCTCATCCCGATAAAAATCGCTTTCGCCCACGCGGTCAGCAATTTTGTCGAACGCCGTATTGTCGAGCAACAGCCCGCCCAGCAACGACTGCTCCGCCTCAACAGAATGGGGCGGAACGCGCAGTTGCGCCAACGCCGGATCTTCCGGCAGATTCGGCGAATGTTTCTGAAATGTAGGCTTGGCCATCACGAATCACCACCGTTTTTTTGAGAAAGCATCTGCTTGACTTTGACGATATGCCAGTTTATCCCGCCGCGACTTGCCGTCGCCAAACCGGCCGATGCCCGGACTTTTGCTTCAACGTCAACATGCTAGAAATAAAAAAGCCCTGCCGTCTGACAAGGCTTTTCTGACCACAACACACAAGACCAGCAAGGATTCTTCAAGACAAGAAAACCGCCGCCAGTGCTTTTTACCTCTTGCTACTCACCGACTACCTGCACCTTGACGTTCGCCAGCACATCGGTATGCAGGGCAACTTCCAGCGCAGTTTCTCCCGTCGCCTTGAGCGGGCCTTCGGGCATGCGGATCGCCGATTTTTCGACCTCAAAACCCTGCCCTTGCAGCGCCTCGGCAACGTCGTAGTTGGTCACGGAACCAAACAGGCGGCCATCGACACCGGCCTTGCGTGCAATCGTCAAAACAATGCCTTCCAGTTTGGCGGCAATCGCCTGGGCGGCGGCCAGCTTGTCGGCGGAGGCTTTTTCAAGTTCGGCGCGGCGCGCCTCGAATTCGGCCAGCGCGGCCGGCGTCGCCCGTTTGGCCTTGCCTTGCGGAATCAGATAATTACGTGCGTAACCATCCTTGACTTTGACGAGATCACCCAGATTGCCCAGATTGACGACCTTTTCCATCAAAATTATCTGCATCGTCCTATCCTCGCTTATTGGTGGTTATCGGTGTACGGCAAGAGCGCCAGGAAACGCGCGCGCTTGATGGCGACAGAAAGCATGCGCTGATAGCCAGTCTTGGTGCCGGTCAGGCGTGCCGGCATGATTTTGGCGTTTTCGGCAATGTATTCCTTGAACAGATCGACATCCTTGTAATCGATGAAGTCAACCTTTTCTGCTGTAAAGCGGCAGAATTTGCGGCGCTTGAACGCTCCGCCGCCACGCCTTTTGACGTTTTTATCGTCCTTCTTTTTCATGAATCTAGCCATTTTGCTTCCCTTCAACAAATTCAATTTTGGTGATATGCAATCTCAGCTGTCTGCTTTGTCGGCTTTTTGCGGCAATAAACCCCGTTAAACGAAGCTCTGTTCCGGGCGCCGCCGCCTGTAGCCAGTTGGCACATTCTCCCAAGGCAATTGCCGGGACTTCGCATTCAACCTGGCGCTGAATGCCTGCTTCAACCTGCTCGGAAACGTGTTTGACGAGGCATTCGGCAACCGGCGTACCTGCCGGCGTAAAACGCAGATTGCGGCGTTCGACCAAGATGCCTGTCAGTACAATGCAGTTCAGCCGAACCTCGAAATTCAGTCCGCAGCCACAGCCGGTTGCGCTTCCGCTTGCGCGGGTTGTGTCTCAGTCCCAGACTCCGCCACTACCGGCGTATCCTGAGCCGCCAACATCGACTTGGACTTTTCCTCCTTCATCATCGGCGAAGGCGTCGTCACGGCATGCTTCATCCGAATGGTCAGATGGCGAAGAATAGCGTCGTTGAACTTGAAGCCATGTTCAAGCTCGGTCAGCGTTTCACCGCTGCACTCGATATTCATCAGCACATAGTGCGCCTTGTGCAGCTTCTGGATAGGATAGGCAAGCTGACGGCGTCCCCAATCTTCGAGACGATGAAGCTGACCGCCCTGCGAAGTCACCAGTGTCTTGTAACGTTCGACCATCGCCGGAACCTGTTCACTCTGATCCGGGTGGACGATAAAAACAATCTCATAATGGCGCATGCAAACTCCTTATGGTTAAAGCCCTCCGCCATGCGAACGGTGGGGCAAGGTGGAAAAGTGGGCGATTATAACCGCTCAGACCGCCATAAATCAATGAAATGCCCATGGAAACCGGCTCTTCGCGGCATCGGTTAACCTACGGGCATCATCCGGCATACACGACAAACGCAGTACAAACGCCAGGAGAACACCGGTAATATCCGCTCGAAAGTCGCGCTACGTATCGACTTTGGGTGCATTCAACGTGTTGTTCCCGGTACGCATCATCGCCTGCAATTTGGCCGTTGCACCTCCTAGAGACAGCCCGAGTTTGAGTTCCCGGTCAAGCAGTTTCAGCAAAGGCAACAGGCGATAACCAAGCGCCGGCAAATGCGGCGATACCCTATCCTTATTGCCGGTTTCAAGTAACGCCAGCGCCTGCTCGACAGTCAGCGTTTCCGTGCTTGTCCTGACAACATCGGCTGCGATCACACAATCTCCACCCGCTTTCTGGGCTTCTTCCAGGCGACGTGAAGCCAATTCGAGCAGCGCTTCGACCGAAGCGACGCCATCTGCGGGAAAATTACCGATTCCGATGCTGACGGAAAGGCTCAGCCGATCACCATGAGTGCTGATTTTGGCTTTTTTGATGGCCTTACGCAGGCGATTGCTGAATGCCTCGCAATCCGTGCCATCAAGATCCGGAGAAATGATCGCCAACCGATCGCCCACATAACGCCCAAGGCCGTCATTTTCGCGGACCCGACCACTGAGAATGGCGACGAAACGTTGCTGCAACTGCTGCACCATGTCATCACCATGTTGCGCACGCAAATCGGCCACATTGTCGAATTCCATGACCAAGGCGCTGATTCGGCCGTGATTTGCCCTGGCGCGCCCCATTGCCTGTTTTGCCATGGCAAGCAGCGCCACCTTCGACATCACACCCGGCAAATCCGCTTTTTTGGTGCGTTCAGAGGCTTCTTTTTCTTTCCCCGTATTCTCTGTATTTTCCGTTTTCTCCGTACTTTCCGCCTGTCCGGTATTCTCTTCGCCTGTGGCAGTAGCGTCTGTCGCGCGCGCTGCCGCGTCTCCAGCCGTTTCCCCAAGAATGGCATTAAGGCGCGGCAACAGATCATCCGCCAGCGCCTGACGATCGATGAACTCAGTCGCACCGTGCGATTTTGCCCGCGCAACCGCTTCGGCATCATCACCGACGATCAACAGTATCGGCATCTGAGCAAGTCGCGACAAAGCCGAAGCACGCATCTTTTCCAGAAGCGCATCGCCATTGAGCAGCGGCATAGAAAGCGAGCATACAACCACACGAATCGTCGGATCGACAAGCAAGGCCTGCCAGGCCAGCTCACCATTCGCTTCTTCGCGGAATGCATAGTAATTGCGGATTTGCCGTGCGAGCATCGCGCGTGCCATACGCGACTCATCGACGATCAGGACGCGTGGAATGGAATCGGATTCACTCATACATCCTCCTGCGCATCATTTCTCTGCACTCCATTTCATTGATTTTTATGGATTTCATCATCATTTACCCTATCGTTTTTCCAGAAAAATACGCAAAAGCATTCCGGAAAAATCGAAAAACAAATATACATTCAATTTTAGGAAATGCCTATTAAAAAAATGCCTATCAAATATCCTATAGCATGCTGAAATGGAAAAAATAAAACCGCGCGTAACATCTACTCAAATAATTTATCCAAAAAATGACCGCAAATGTTTACAGTTCACTGATTTTCAGCTAAATTTCGCCTCCATGAATTTTTCCGATTCCTTTTTTCAACTTCTTTTTGCTGTTGCTATCACTTTTGGCGTAGCAGGACACGCCGCCGCAACAGAATCCTTACCTCCCCAACAGCAACCGTGGCCGGCTGAAGAACCTTCCCTGCTTGAACGCTATACCACCAATGCCCAGGATCTGATTCTGAAAGGGCTGGAACTCGTCGGCATCAATTACCGCTTTGGCGGTACAAATCCGGATAGCGGACTTGATTGCAGCGGTTTTGTCCAGATCGTTTTCAAGGACGCGCTCGGCAAACTTCTGCCACGCACCGCCAAAGAGCAGAGTCAGGTGGGTGACGAAGTTTCGCGCAATGAGCTAAAACCCGGCGATCTCGTATTCTTCAACACGATGCGCCATGCTTTCTCGCATGTTGGCATTTACCTCGGCGACAATCATTTCGTCCATGCCCCGCGTACCGGCTCGGAAATCCGCGTTGAAGACATGAGCCAGAGTTACTGGGCTAAGCGTTACAATGGCGCGCGCCGCGTCCTCCAGCGCTGACGCTAAATGACATACCTTGCTGAACGGCATACCTGATTGTTGATTCGGCCAAAGAAGTTTCCGCCAGGTCAAGCATTAAATATCTCGACGCGCTTTCTTGCATTTCCGCCTATGATAAATAAAAGGACGTTCTCTACGTCCTTTTATTTTTCTCTGACGCCCGCACGCCACTGGTTCCGTCATGATTCCCTGGCTTGAAGACAACGGCGGTGACTTCCCACCATGTGACACCGCGCTACGCACGCCTAACGGCCTGCTCTGCGCCGGGGGTGACCTCTCGCCTGCGCGTCTGCTGGACGCTTACCGACGCGGCATTTTTCCGTGGTTCTCGCCGGGCGAACCGATTCTCTGGTGGTCGCCCGATCCGCGCATGACGCTCGATCCGGCGGTTTTCCGGCCATCCCGTTCCCTGCGCCAACGGCTGAGCCGCGGCGGCTACGAAGTCCGGCTGGATCACGATTTCGCCGCCGTCATCCGCGCCTGCGCCACGATGCCCCGCAAAGGACAACACGGCACCTGGATTACCAGCGAAATGCAAACCGCCTACCTGCGGCTTCATACCCTAGGCTATGCCCATTCGGTCGAAACCTGGATTGATGGCCTGCTAGCGGGCGGCCTGTACGGCGTTGCCCTAGGCGGCATGTTCTACGGAGAATCCATGTTCGCACGCACGACCGACGCCTCCAAAATCGCCCTCGCCCACCTGGCATACTACCTGCGGCAGCGCGGCAAGGCGCTCATCGACTGCCAGATGACGACAGCGCACCTTGCCTCGCTCGGTGCCCGCGAAATGCCACGCAATGACTTCATTGCCCGCATCCGGGAACTGAGCGCGCTTGATATTCCCGCCGGCCGCTGGCCATGCGACGGCGCTCGTCAATTCTGGGAAAGCGCCGCACCCGCCAAACACTGACCCGCCGCCATGTCACATCCCGACGCCTCTCGTCTGCCCTTCTCGCTGCTCCAGTTCCACCGGACGGACACCTATCCCTGCAGCTACCTGCCTGACCGACAGGCACGCTCGCTCGTCGCCACGCCGCCCGGTCTGATCGACGGTGCCCTCTACAGCCGGCTTGTGCGTCACGGATTCCGGCGCAGCGGCCCGTTTTCCTACCGGCCGGATTGCCCCGGCTGTCGCGCCTGCGTGCCGGTACGCATCCCCATCCAGCGCTTTACTCCCAACCGCAGCCAGCAACGCAGTCTCAAACGGCACGGCACGCTAATGGCTGTGGAACGCCCGCTCGCCTACGACGAAGCCCATTACGCTCTCTATCGGCGCTACCAGCACGCCCGCCATCCCGGCGGCGGCATGGATCAAAGCGACCCCAACCAATACGCCGAATTCATGCTGCAAAGTCATATCGACACACGGCTGATCGAGTTCTGCGAGCCGGAAAGCGGCGCGCTGCGCATCGTCAGCCTGATCGACCGTCTCGACGACGGCCTCTCCTCTGTCTATACCTTCTTTGACCCCGACATCGCTGGCGCCAGCTTCGGCACTTACGGCATCCTCTGGCAAATCACCCGATGCGCCGCCCTGGGCCTGCCCTATCTCTATCTCGGCTACTGGATTGAACAATGCCACAAAATGGCCTACAAAACCGACTTTCGGCCGATCGAAGGGCTGATTGACGGTATCTGGCAAGAACTGCCCGTCGCCGAAAATACCTCATCTCCAAATAAATAATACATATTTCTACTCAAATAGCTTTGCAGCCTCCTCGCCGGAACAAAAACGCAGGTGCAATACCCTCGCCTTCGCAAGGTTGAAGGCGATCTGACGAACTGGGATAATCTGAGCCTTTGAAAACGTGTGCCAGTTTTTCCTGGAATCGTACCGCGCGCGGCGATTTCCCAGCCTTTCCCGCAGCAATGCAAACCATGACCCATTATGTATTCCTCGTCGTTGGCGCTGTTCTCGTCAACAACGTCGTGCTGGTGAGGATTCTCGGCTTGTGCCCGTTTATGGGCGTGTCGAAGAAACTCGAAACAGCGCTGGGCATGGGCATGGCAACGGCCTTCGTGCTGACGATGGCCTCCGGCGCAAGCTATATCATCGACCGCTGGTTTCTGACGCCCTTCGACTTGGGCTATCTGCGCACAATCTCATTCATCGTCACCATCGCCGCGATTGTCCAGCTCACGGAAATGGTGATCCAGAAAACCAGCCCGCTGCTTTACCGCGTCCTGGGTATTTATCTGCCGCTGATTACGACTAATTGCGCGGTGCTGGGCGTGCCGCTGCTGAACGTCGCCAACCGACACGATTTCGTCGAATCGCTGCTCTTCGGCGCCGCCAATGCCATTGGTTTTACGCTGGTGCTGATTCTTTTCGCCGCCATTCGCGAACGGGTTGATGGCGCCGATGTACCCGCGCCTTTCCGCGGCGTGGCGATCGCCATGGTGACGGCCGGACTGATGTCGCTCACTTTCATGGGCTTCGCCGGTCTGGACAAGTACCGCTAATGCTGGCCGCCCTCCTCATCATGGCGCTGGGCGCCGTTCTGCTCGGTGCGGCGCTGGGTTATGCCTCGATCCGGTTTAAGGTTGAAGGCGATCCGTTGGTTGAAAAGATCGACGCCATCCTGCCGCAGACGCAGTGCGGCCAATGCGGTTATCCCGGCTGCCGCCCGTATGCCGAAGCGATCTCACGCGGCGAGGCCGACATCAATCTGTGCCCGCCCGGCGGCGCCGAGGGCGTGCGCAGGCTCGCTGATCTGCTCGGCCGCGAGGTCAAGCCGCTCTCTGCGGAAGAAAAGCCCAAACAGGTCGCTATCATCGACGAGCTGCGCTGCATTGGCTGCACGCTGTGCATCCAGGCCTGTCCGGTCGATGCCATTGTCGGCGCGCCCAAGCAGATGCACACGGTCGTCGAATCGCTATGTACGGGCTGCGAGCTGTGCGTCAAGCCCTGCCCGGTCGAATGCATCCGCATGGAAGCGGTCGGTGAAAGCATCGAAACCTGGAAACGGCGCTATCCCGTCTTTGAACTCAAGATCAAGCGAGCCGCCTGATGTTTTCCCTGTTCAAGTTCAAAGGCGGCGTCAAGCCCCAGACGCACAAGGCGGAATCGGCAGGTACGCCGATCGGGCAGGCGCCACTGCCGGCGCAGTTGATCGTGCCGCTGCACCAGAGTATCGGCGGCTTTGCGCGGCCGCTGGTCAAGGCGGGCGACCGTGTACTCAAAGGCGAGCGCATCGGTGAAGCCGACCAATGGATTTCCGCCGCCGTACACGCGCCCACTTCCGGCCGCGTGCTGGCCGTTGAGGAACGACTGGCCGCGCATCCTTCCGGACTGCCGACGCTCTCTGTCGTCATCGAACCGGACGGGCGCGAGGCGTGGATCGACCGCCAGCCGACCGATCATCTCGCCCTGCCGCCGGAGCGCGTGCGCGAACGGCTGCGCGATGCCGGCGTCGTCGGTCTGGGCGGAGCGGTTTTTCCCAGTCATGCGAAGCTTTCCGCTTCCCGCACGGCGGCGATGGAGGCGCTCATCATCAACGGCGCGGAGTGCGAGCCGTTCATGACCTGCGACGACCGGCTGATGCGCGAACGCGCCGAAGGCATTGTGCGTGGCGTTTCGATTTTCCGTGATCTTCTCGAACCCAAGCGGGTGCTCATCGGCATCGAAGATAACAAGCCGGAAGCCCTCCGGACGATGCGGGAAGCCGTTGCCCGACTCGGCGTCGACTTCAGCGTCACCGCCGTACCGACGCTGTATCCGGCAGGCGGCGCCAAACAGTTGATCCGCGTCCTCACCGGCAAGGAAGTGCCCGCCAGCCGCCGCTCGCCCGACATGGGCGTACAGTGCTTCAACGTCGGTACGGCGTATTCGGCCTGGAAGGCGCTCGCCTGCGGCGAACCCGTTATCTCGCGCATCATCACACTGACCGGCAACCTCGAGGCGCCGGGCAACTGGGAAACGCTGATCGGCACGCCCCTGCGCGACTTCGCCCCGCTTGGCCGCCCGCGGCCGGACACTACCGGCTACCTCATGGGCGGCCCGATGATGGGTTTCGAGCTACCCGGCCTCGACGCCCCCATGATCAAGGCCAGCAACTGCATCATCGCCGGCTCGCCGACGCTGTTCCCGCCACCGCCGCCCGAAATGCCCTGCATCCGCTGCGGCGCATGCGCGCTGGCCTGCCCGCACGAATTGCAGCCGTTTGAACTCTACTGGTTCTCGCGCGCGAAGAATTTCGACAAAGCGCAGGCCTACAACCTGTTTGAATGCATCGAATGCGGCTGTTGTAGCTACGTCTGTCCGTCGCATATTCCGCTGGTCCAGTACTTCCGTTTTGCCAAAGAC
>CALHZD010000068.1 GCA_938040985.1 uncultured Propionivibrio sp. | reverse complement strand
CAACGCCGTATTTTGGCAAAGGAAGCCGCTATGGCTCGATTTTGTCAAAAGACAAAGCGACAAGCCGCAGACAGACCATTCAGTACGGCAAGGCCAGGCCAACACAGCAACGCCGTATTTGGGCAAAGGAAGCCGCGCTATTCAGAGCGCCCCTCGGAAATGCCCTGTTTGCGCGGGCTGTAGCGGCGTCTGTCGAAGTTTTCGATTCAGCGCATGAGCTGCGCCGATAGCAGCTCGGCGGCTTCGGCGATGCCGTCGGGGCGCGGGCGCGGCGCATCCGCCGCCTCTTGGGCTTGTTGCCAGAGCGCTTCCAGGCTGCCGCGCAAATCGCCGCGCGCCAGCGCTTCCGGCGCGATTTCTCGGCAGCAGCCGTTTTGTTCCAGCCAGTCGATCAGGCAATCCTGTTCCGGCCAGTCGCCTCGCCGCTGGTAGAGCACGGAGATGCCGTTGCAGGCGGCTTCGACGAAGGTTCCGTAGCCCGGCTTGGCGAGCAGCGCATCGGCGCTGGCCAGCAGATCGGAAAAGGTGAAGCCGGGCGAAAGCAATGATTCGAGCGCCGTCATGTCCGGCCGCCGGATCTGCCAGGACTGCGGAACCAGCCAGCGGATGCCCGGCAGGGGCGGCCAGCGGGCGGCGCCCAGATCGTGATCAAAGCCGCCGTAGGTGATGAGCGCCAGGCACTCGTCGGGCGCAAGCGCCAGTTTCTCCGCCAGTTCGGCGCGGCGTGGCGTGCCCAGTGCGGCGACGGGGGCGATGGCGCGCGCGTTGCCGAAATCGCGCATCGGCATGGCCGGCGTCAGGCGCAGAAAAAACGCCGCGCTGCGGTAGGCGGCGAGAATTTCGCCGTGGATTTTGCAACGCTCCTCGCGCGTGCAGCGGGCGGCCGCATCTTGTCCGTGGTCACCATCTTTCCGATCGACGAAAAAATGGGCGAACAGGTCGGCCCAGTTTAGCGAACACATCGACCAGGCGGGAATGCCAGCGCGCGCCGCACCGGCGAGCGGCAGATAGGCGACATCGGTGAGCACGAGGTCGGGGCGCAGCGTGTCCAGAAAACGCGCTTCGGCATCGACGCGCCGCGCCCAGTCCGCATGCTGCCGGCGGTAGCGCCGCAAGGTGGCGGGCAGGTCGATGTTGAGCGCGTCGTGCATGGCAAAACCGAAATCGGACGCGGCGGCGATATGCGTGAACGCACCGTCGATACGGCTTTTCAGCCGCGCTTGCGGCAAGGCGCTGCGCAGCGTCAGGCGCAGGTCGGGGCGCTGCCGCTGCAAGGCATTGAGAATCGGCGCGGCTTGGGCGAGATGGCCGAAGCCGTGCGCGGAAATATCAACGAACAGGTGCGCGGCGGAGTCTTTGGCTGGATGCACGGTGGGATTTGTGGCCGGAGGTGCGACAGGAAGCGCGAGCGGACGGCCGCCCGGATCGGCGCCTGCACGATGTGTCTGCGCTTGATCCATGCTGCGTCTGGGCGTGGGGCTGTTCACCGGGCAACGGTCACGGCGCCGGCATTTCAGGAAAAGCGCGCCAGCATCGCCTCTGCCAGCGGCGCCGGACGTGGCGCAGGCAGCGCAATCCAGACGCGGTGGCCGTTGCCGGGCGCCGTCGGGATCGCTTGTCCGTCGGCGTTTTCCATGCGTTCAAGGCGCAGTGTGATATTGCCCGACGGGTGGATGAGTTCCAGACGGTCGCCGACGGCAAAGCGGTTTTTGACGTCGACTTCGGCCAGCTGGCGTGTTTCGTTCCAGTTGAGCACGTCGCCGACGTAGCGGCTGTGTTCGGACTCGGAACTGCCGCGCCGGTAGTTTTGCAGCCGGGCCTGGTCGGCCAGATCGGCGTTGCGCCGCGGCCGGTAAAAACCGTCGGTATAGCCGCGGTTGGCCAGGTTTTCCAGCGCGCCGAGCAGGCGCGGATCGAACGGCCGGCCGGCGACGGCGTCATCAATGGCGCGGCGGTAAATTTGCGCGGTGCGCGCGGCGTAGTACGGTGACTTGGTCCGCCCCTCGATTTTCAGCGAATCGACGCCGATCTCGACCAGACGCTGGACGTGCTCGACGGCGCGCAGGTCTTTGGAATTGAGAATGTAGGTGCCGTGTTCATCCTCTTCGATCGGCATCATCTCGCCGGGGCGCTCGCGCTCTTCCAGCAGCCAGACATCGCCGGCAGCGTCCGCGGCCGCCGAGTTCAGCGTGTAGTTCCAGCGGCAGGCATTGGTACAGGCGCCCTGGTTGGCGTCGCGCCGGTTGAAGTAGCCGGAGAGCAGGCAGCGGCCGGAATAGGCGATGCACAGCGCGCCGTGGATAAAAACTTCCAGTTCGATGTCCGGGCAGCGCTGGCGAATTTCGGCGATTTCCGGAATCGACAGCTCGCGCGAGAGAATGATGCGGCGCAGGCCGAGCTTCCGCCAGAAACGCACGGCGGCGAAATTGACCGTATTGGCCTGCACCGAAAGGTGAATCGGCATCTCCGGCCAGCGTTCGCGCACCAGGTCAATCAGGCCGGGGTCAGCCATGATCAGGGCGTCCGGCGAAAGCGCAACGATGTCTTCCATGTCGGCCAGATAGGTGTGCACCTTGGTATTGTGCGGCACGGCGTTGCTGACGAGGTAAAACGCCTTGCCCGCGGCGTGCGCTTCGCCGATAGCCTGGCCGAGCCGCGCCGCATCGGTAAATTCGTTGTTGCGCACACGCAGGCTGTAACGCGGCTGGCCGGCGTAAACGGCGTCGGCGCCGAAAGCAAAAGCGCGGCGCATCATGGCCAGCGAGCCGGCGGGGGAAAGCAGTTCGGGAACGACCATGGCGGGACTGACGGGAAAAGGCAGGGAAAAAAAGCAAAAAGAAAGGCGGAGAGATCGCGGTAGAATGCCAGGAATTTCAACATTCTACAGCGTTTGTTTAACGCTTTTGTTTGCCATGTCGGAAGAAATTTTCATCAACTTCACGCCGCAGGAAACGCGCGTCGCCGTGATCGACCAGGGGTCCGTGCAGGAGTTGCACATCGAGCGCACCGCCAGCCGCGGTCTGGTCGGCAACATCTACCTGGGCAAGGTCGTGCGTGTGCTGCCGGGCATGCAGTCGGCCTTTATCGATGTCGGCCTGGAGCGCACCGCCTTTCTGCATGTCGCCGATATTTACGAGCCGCGCAGCAACGGCGATTCGCCGCGGCCGATCGAGCGCATTCTGCACGAAGGGCAGAGCCTCATCGTCCAGGTCATCAAGGACCCGATCGGCAGCAAGGGCGCGCGCTTGTCAACGCAGATGTCGCTGGCCGGGCGTCTGCTCGTCTATCTGCCGAAAGAAAAGCACATCGGCATCTCGCAGCGCATCGGCGACGAAGCGGGGCGCGAGGCGTTGCGCGAAAGGCTCGCGCAACTGGTGCCGGACGAAGAGCCGGGCGGCTTCATCGTGCGCACGATGGCCGAGAACGCGAGCGACGAAGAACTGCTCAAGGATATGGCCTATCTGCGCAAGCTGTGGGCGGATATTGAGGCGCGCGCGCAAATCCGGCCGGCGCCTTCGGCAATCTACTGTGAGTTGTCGCTGGGATTGCGCGTACTGCGCGATTTTGTCAATCCGGAGACGCAGGGAATCGTCATCGACTCGCGTGAAAATTTTCAGGCGCTGCGCACCTTTGCCGAAACGTATACGCCGGATGTCGTCCCGCTGCTGGCGCACTACGGCGGCGACCGCCCGCTGTTCGACCTGCACGGCGTCGAGGAAGAAATCCAGAAAGCGCTGGCGCGGCGTGTCGATCTAAAGTCCGGCGGCTATCTGATCTTCGACCAGACCGAGGCGATGACGACGATCGACGTCAACACCGGCGGCTTTGTCGGCGTGCGCAATTTCGACGACACCGTGTTCAAGACCAATCTGGAAGCCGCGCAGGCCATTGCCCGCCAGCTTCGCCTGCGCAATCTCGGCGGCATCATCATCATCGACTTCATCGACATGGATAGCGACGAGCACCGCACCGCCGTGCTGGCCGAATTCAACAAAGCGCTGTCCAGCGACCACACCCGCCTGACGGTCAACGGCTTCAGCGCCCTTGGGCTGGTCGAGATGACGCGCAAGCGCACGCGCGAGTCGCTGGCGCACATCCTGTGCGAGGAATGCCCGACCTGCGGCGGCCGCGGCGAGGTGAAGACGGCGCGCACCGTCGCCTATGAAATCCTGCGCGACCTGCTGCGCGAGGCGCGCCAGTTCAACGCGCGCGAATACCGCATTCTCGCCGGCGTGCCGGTGATCGACGTCTTTCTCGACGAAGAGTCGCAGGGGCTGGCGAAGCTGTCCGATTTCATCGGCAAGCCGGTCTCCCTTCAGGCCGAGCCGAGCTATGCGCCGGAGCAGTACGATATCGTGCTGCTGTAAAGCCGACGGCTGCTTCTCTGTCCGATAATTTATTTCGTCGGCTGCTGGCCGTCAGCCCTTGTCTATCGGGCGTTTCCAGCCTGCCTACCCGGAACGCCTTATAGGACGCGGGTTCTAGCAATGGCTGCCTGGAAATGCCCAAGGGACGTGGGTTTCCGGCATGGGTGGCCGGAAACGCCCAAAAGACGCGGGCTTCAGCCGAGGGGTATGACGGCGGGTGCCAGTTCCGGTACGGCGCTGGCTCGATGGCCAGGAAGGCGGGCAAGGATGGGGCGGCTGTAACCCGGCACGGCCGTTCATTCAGCTTGACCGGCGCCCTCAACTGAGGCGCAGGCTGAGGCAAGGCTTGGGCGCATTTCGGGAAGCCTTCCGGGACGTATGCCGCTCGCCTCTCTGGCCAGTGATTGATTACCTTCTCTGCCCGATAATTTATGCCACTGGCCGCCAGCCCTTGTCTATCGGGCATTTCCAGCCGGCCTGCCCGGAACGCCTTATAGGATGCGGGTTCTGGCGATGGGTGCCTGGAAATGCCCAAAGGACGTGGGCTTGCGGCATGGCTGCCCGGAAACGCCCTGTTCATAAGGGCTTCGGCGCTGCTATGCAGCTCGTGCTGCAACCGGTTGAGGTTTGAATGCATTCACTTGGGTGCGGTTGTTTTTTGTACGGCAAGCATTTCCAACGCAATATGAGAAATTAGGTCATTCCAGAATTTTTCATGTTCGTTAAAGTTAATCGGTTTCCCTTAGCCAAGGAACAGGTCGAGGTAAGATTTGAAGGAGTACAGCCGGGCGCGTTTCTGACCGGTGATTTCGCTCAGAATGCCGAGGCGAACCAGTTCCTTAATTAAAGCCTGCGCCGTGGGCGTGGATACGCCAAGCGCTTGTTCCAGATTGGCGGCGGCAATGATGGGACGGCTGTATAGTAGGTTCAGTGCGGTGTGGGCATTGGGCGTGCGTTTGCCCAGGCTTAGGATGCGTTGCTCCGCATCGGTGCGTAAGGCAAGAATTTTTCTGAACGTCTCGCGCCCTTTGATCGAGGTTTCGGCCACGCCTTGCAGAAAAAAACGCACCCAGTGGATCAGGTCGCCGGAAGTGCGCACGCGGGTCAGCGCATCGTAGTAGCTGCCCCGGTTGCGCTCGAAGAAATCCGACAGATAGAGCGAGGGTTTGGCTAACAGGCTATTGCTGACCAGATAAAGCGGAATCAACAGGCGGCCGATGCGGCCGTTGCCGTCGAGAAACGGGTGAATGGTTTCGAACTGGTAATGGCTGATCGCCACCCGAATCAGGTGCGGCAAGGCAATGGCTTCGTTGTGCCAGAATTTTTCCAGATCGCCCATCAGTTCCGGCACATTGTCGTGATGCGGGGGGATGAACGCGGCATCGGCGAGGCTAGAGCCGCCAATCCAGTTTTGACTGATGCGGAATTCGCCGGGCTGCTTGTGCTGCCCGCGTACGCCGCGCATCAAAATGGTATGGGTTTGACGCAGCAGACGGTTGGATAGCGGCAGGCTATGCAGTTCGGCTATGGCGTAATTGACGGCCTCGACGTAGTTATTGACTTCGTGCCAGTCATCGCGTTTTTCGGGGGTGATCTGCTCTTCGGGCAGGACGGCTTCGTCAATGCTGGTGCGCGTGCCTTCGATGCGGCTGGAGGTCTGCGCTTCCTTGACTACGTGCATTGTAATGAACAGGTCAATATCCGGCACGATCAACGAAAAAGCATTGAGTTCGCCCAGTGCGCGGTTGGCGGATTCCAGCAGCAGGTTGATTTGTCGGTCTTCCCAGGCCCAGTCATGATTGACCGGAACGGGTTCAAAGCTCTTATATTGCAGGCGCTGCTGCCAGCGGCCGGGGTGAAGTTCTCGAATTTCATAGGTAAAAGGGGCGGCGCCGGATAGATGGAATGATGGAAAGATGGAATGTGGGCTGGGTGGCGATTAGTTTAACTTAAGCGCCTGTGTTAGTTAAAGTTAACCGCATTCCCTTAACTAAGCGTCCTTCTTAGTTAAGGTTAATCTATATTTCTTAACTAAGAAATAGGACAAGTTAAGGTTTGAAGGTGTAAGTCCGGCGAAACCGGCTACACCGGCACGTCGGTGCGGTCGACGACCCGGCGCAGGACAAAGCTCGAATGCACGCCGGTCACGCCCGGAATGCGCGTGATTCGGTTGAGCAGCAGTTCCTGAAAGGCGTCCATGTCGGGGACGATGACCTTGAGCTGGTAGTCGGCCTCCTGCCCGGTGATCAGCAGGCATTCGAGCACTTCCGGCATGGCGGCGATTTCCCGGTCGAAATTCTCGAAACGCTCGGGCGTGTGGGCATCCATCGAAATATGGATGAGCGCCATCAGCGCGTAGCCGAGTCTGGCGGCGTCGAGCCGGGCGTGGTAGCCGGCAATGATGCCGGCTTCTTCAAGCGCGCGCAGGCGGCGCAGGCAGGGCGAGGGCGAGAGGCCGACGCGGTCGGCGAGTTCCTGGTTGCTGATGCGCCCGTCCTGCTGGAGGTGGCGAAGCATCTGACGGTCGATGCGGTCAATTTGCATGATTTTTTCCTGAAATGGATATATTGGCAATATTCTGCCGAAAATTTTCTTTTTTGGGTTGTTTTATTTCGCATTTAAGCCATTCTCAGGAAAAGATCGCAATCGTCTGCGCCGGCGCCCGGAGTATGATTCCGCTATCAAAAACTTCTCTGAACAACGATTCCGAAAGAGCGCATCATGTTGAAAAATCCCGCCAGCAAATACACGCCGTTTCCCCCCATACGCCTTGCTGATCGCCAGTGGCCGAACCGCACCATCGACAAGGCGCCGATCTGGATGAGTTCGGATCTGCGCGATGGCAATCAGGCGCTGTTTGAGCCTATGGACAGCGAGCGCAAGATGCGCATGTTTCAGACGCTGTGCCGGATCGGTTTCAAGGAAATCGAGATCGGTTTCCCGTCCGCCTCGCAGACCGATTTCGACTTCGTGCGCACGCTGATCGAAGGGAAACATATTCCCGATGATGTGACGGTAGAAGTGCTGGCGCCGGCGCGCGAGGAGTTGATCCGCCGCACCTTCGAGTCGCTCCGCGGGGTAAAGCGCGCCATCGTTCATCTTTACAACGCCACGTCCAAACCTTTCCGCGAATTTGTTTTCCACCTGAGCAAGGCGGAAGTTGTCGAGATGGCCGTTTCCGCCGTCAAGCTGGCGCGCAGCCTGTGCGAGGCGCAGCCGGAAACCGAGTGGATGCTCGAATACAGCCCGGAGCATTTCACCGGCACCGAGCTGGATTTTGCCCTGGAAGTCTGCGATGCCGTCAGCGCGGCGTGGGGGGCGACGCCGCAGCGCAAAATCATCCTCAATCTGCCGACGACGGTGGAAATGGCGACGCCCAATGTGTACGCCGACCAGATCGAATGGATGCACCGCCATCTGGCGCGGCGCGACAGCGTGATCCTCAGCCTGCACCCGCACAACGACCGCGGCACGGCCGTGGCGGCGGCGGAATTGGGGCTGATGGCCGGCGCCGACCGCGTGGAAGGCTGCCTTTTCGGCAACGGCGAGCGCACCGGCAACGTCGATATCGTCACGCTGGCGCTCAATATGTATACGCAAGGCGTCGATCCGCAACTTGATTTTTCCAATATCAACGAAGTGGCGCGCTGCTACGAACATTGCACGCAGATGCCGATTCATCCGCGCCATCCCTATGTCGGCGACCTCGTTTTCACGGCCTTTTCCGGCTCGCATCAGGACGCGATCAAGAAAGGCTTTGCCATGCAGAACGGGGCGCAGCGGTGGAATATGCCCTATCTGCCGATCGACCCGAGCGACCTTGGCCGCAGCTACGATTCCGTCATTCGCATCAACAGCCAGTCGGGCAAGGGAGGCGTCGCCTATTTGCTGGAAACCGAGTACGGCATTGCCATGCCGCGGCGCTTGCAGGTCGAATTTTCCGGCGAGGTGCAGCGGTATACCGACCATCACGGCGGCGAAATGGACGCGGGCGATATCTGGTCGCTTTTTGCGCGCACGTATCTGAATACCGCCGCCCCTGTGCGTTACGTCAGCCACCAGTTGTTTGACGCCGGCGCGCAGCAGGGCATTCGGCTGAACGTCGAGCGCGATGGCATCGCCCAGGCGCTTGACGGGCTCGGCAACGGCCCGATCGACGCGGCCGTGCAGGCGCTGGCGGCCATCGGAATCAGCCTGCAAGTGCGCAGCTATGAGGAGCGCTCGATGGGCAAGGGCGGCGATGCCCGCGCCTGCGCCTTCATGGAAGTGATGGCCGGCAACGGCGAGCATGAATGCTACGGCGTCGGCCTGGATGCGAACATTGTCACCGCCTCGCTCAAGGCGCTGGTCAGCGGCGCCAACCGCCTTAGCCGGTAGTAGCCCTAGCCAGTAGCCTCAGCCGGTAAATCGCAGGCAAGTCGGCGATCAGCCGCCGGAAAGCGGCCGGCCCGCCCGATAGACCCGATCAGGCCAATCCGCCGGATAAACATTGCCGGCGACGATCGGTGCAGCGCAAGCAAACGTCACCATCAGGCTGCCGGATGCGTTACGTGCTGTCGCGGCGTGTGGCGTGCGCTCCGGGCAGCCTTCCGCCGAATGGAAACGCGGCCGGCGCGTGGGCGGAGCGTTCCGTTTCATTTCCTGTCGCAGGGAAAACGCGGCGGCGAAAATTGGGCGCGCGGCTCCCGCATGGGCGAGGCGCACCTAGGCTCCCAGGTCCGAATAGATGTTTACAACGGGTGTCTCCCGCGTGGGGACGCACATCCGCATTGCCGCAGGCATGGTTTTGTTGAGGCCGGCGCCGGGCTTACGGATCGCGTCCAGCCGTGTCTACGGGGACACAGGGCTACGACACCGTGCGCTATGTCGAGTCCCGCCCGTCCAGCCGTGCCTGCGGAGGTGCGGGTTGATACGCTTTCAAATGCACATTCCGCCAGCGGCGGGCAATCGGTCATCCTCGGTGCACGCGTTCGCTCACACAGCGCTACTATTCGCCTCCATTCCGGTGCGGCCGCGTGCGGAGCAGTCGCCGCGTAATCGAGATCCCCCGTATCAGCTGCCGTAGTCGCTCGCGCGCAAGGCGCATGGTGTATGAAGCAGCCGCCAATGAAATCGGAAACCTAGTTTTCCGGCGGGAGGCGCGGCGCAATTGCCGGCGTGGCCCCGCGCCAGCCGAACCAGGCGGCAAGGGCGGCGACGGCCTGAGCCAGAATCATGGAAATGACCGATCCGCTCCAGCCGTATGCCTCGAACGCTAGCCCGGCCACCCAGGCGCCGGTTGCGCCGCCGCCGTAATAGGCCATGTAATACAGGCCGCTGGCCAGCGAACGACCCTCGCTGACATTATGGGCGATGGCGCTGAACGCCGCGGCCTGGCAAATGAATATCGCCGAGGAACACAGCGTCAGACCGGCGAGAACGGAGAAGAGCGAGGGCAGCAGCGCCAGGCACAATCCGCCCGAAGACACCGCCAGGGCAATAAGGAGCGCCGCGCGGCTGCCGATGCGGGCGATGAAGCGCCCGGAAAAAGGCGTGATGAGCGCGCCGACCAGATAGACGCAGAAGATGTTCGCCAGCGCGGCGACCGACAGGCTGAAAGGCGGAAAACCGAGCAAGACGACCACATAGGTAAAAGCGCTGATCAGCGAGAACAGCACGCAGAAGCCGACCACGCAGGCGGTGAGCAGCGGAATGTTGTGTAGATGCCGGCCGAGGATGCGCAAGGCATTGCCAACATTGCGGTTGGCCGTGAAATGGCGCGAAGCGGGCATTCCGCGCCATACGATCAGCGCGCCGAGCGCATCGAGCAGCGTCAGCGCAACGAAGGCGCTGCGCCAGCCAAAGAAATGACCCAGATGGCCGGTGATAAGGCGGCCGCAAAAGCCCCCCATGACCGCGCCGCTCATAAAAACGCCGTTTAAGCGCGCAATCGCCTCGCCTTCACACTCCTCGCCAATATAAGCCAGCAGCACGACGACAATGCCGGGAATGAACAAGCCTTGCAGAAAGCGCAGAACGATGAGCATGCGCAGGCTGTCGGCAAAAGGGACCAACGCCGTGGGCAGGCATAGCCCGAGCAGCGAAAAGAAGACGACGGATTTACGCCCCGTCGCGTCCGACAGCATGCCGATGAACGGCGACATCAGCGCCAGTGCGAGAATCGTCGCGCCTACGGTGAAACCGGCCTGCACCGGCGTCGCCCCGAAGTCGCGCATGACCATGGGCAGCACAGGCTGCATGGCGTAGATGTTCAGAAAGGCGAAAAAGGCGCACAGCCAGGCCACCGCGCCGGAAAGCTGCGGCGTGTTTGGTACGATCGGCGGTGTTGATATCTGGCGATACATACAGGCGCTTTATTGGCTGGATTGAGCTGAATTGGACTGGATTGGATGTTACTCTGCCGTCGCCGCCCGCGACAATATCGGGACTGATGTGGGGATGCTTCGAACCCCTTATAAACAGGGCATCTCCGAGGGGCGCTCTGAATAGCGCGGTTTCCTTTGCACAAATACGGCATTGCTGTGTTGGCTTGGCCTTGCCGTACTAGGTGTACTGTCAGCGGCTTGACCACCTTGTCTTTGGCAAAGTCGAGCGATAGCGACTCCCTTTGCCAAAATACTTCGTTGGCTTCGCCTTGTCGTATTACTCATACTGTCAGCGGCTCGCCGCCTTGTCTTTTGGCAAAGTCGAGCCGCTATAGATTATCTGGCCTTTAAAAAGGCTGCCCGCAACCCCGTGTGGATAGGGCGTTTCCGGGCAGGAGCCTCTGGAACCCGCGTAGATAAAGGGCTTCCAAGCACCCTGCACGGAGATTCCCGTAAATAAAGGGCTGGCGGGCAGCCCTTCTGAAACGCCCGTGGATAAAGGGCTTCAGAGTACCCCTTCGGAGATGCCCAAAATACGCGGGCTTCAGCGAGGGTATCCAGCTGATGAGGTTTAGAGCGGCCAGCCGCGCTGCTGCGGCGCTTTTTTCGCGGAGCGCGTCAGTTTCGCCTCATCGGCGGTCGGTGGGGCGAGGCGCACGGAAAACGCCATCAACTCGTCGCGGCGGAAGGCATGGACCCGGATCGTATCGCCGGGCCGGCGGCGGAGCAGGCAAGCCTCGAGCGTTTCCGGCGTGACGCGCAGTCCGTCGATGGCGACCAGCACGTCGCCGGCGGCCAGACCGGCCTGTTGCGCGGCGCCGCCGTCGAAGACGTTCGCCAGCCGGAGGTCGTTGCCTTCGCGCGCTGTCTTGACGCCGAGCGTGGGCGTGCGGGAAGCCTGCCAGTCAAGGCGGATGCCGAAGCGGGCGAGCAGTGCTTTGAGCGGCAGTTCGCGCGTGCCATAGACGTAGTCGGCGAAGAAGCGTTTCAGCCGCAGGCCGGCGCACGCTTCGGCGATTTTTTGAAATCCGTCTTCCGCCAGGCCGATGCCGGTCTGGCCGTGATGCCGCCAGAGCGCGCGCATCACATCGTCGAGGGATATCCGGCCCTGCGTGTCGCGCCGCAAGGTCAGGTCGAGCGCCAACGCGACGAGCGCCCCTTTGGCGTAATAGCTGACGACGGCGTTCGGCGTATTCTCGTCCGGCCGGTAGAACTTGCTCCAGGCGTCGAAGCTCGATTCGGCGACGGACTGACGCAGACGGCCGGGCGTTTTCTGAACCTTGCCGAGCGTCTGGGCGAGCAGCGCCAGGTAGTCGTCGATAGCGATGACGCCGCTGCGCAGCAGGGCAAGGTCGTCGTAGTAGGAGGTGATGCCTTCAAAAGCCCAGAGCTGCGTCGTGTAGTTTTCGCGGTCGAGATCGTAGGGAACAAAGGCGGCGGGCTTGATGCGTTTGACGTTCCAGGCGTGGAAATACTCGTGGCTGCACAGACCGAGGAAGGTGCGGTAGCGCTCGTTCATGCCTGGCATGCCGGGCCAGGGCAGATCGCCGCGTACGCAGAGCAGCGCGCTTGAGGCGCGATGTTCGAGGCCGCCGTAACCTTCGCCGACGGCGGTGACGAGAAAAATGTAGCGCTTCATCGGCGCGGGTTCGCCGAACAGGCGGATTTGCCACTCGCAGATTTTCTTGAGGTCAGCGGTCAGTCGGCCGAGGTCGACGTCGCCTGGCCTGAGCCGGCCGGTGAGGGCAATTTCATGGGGAACGCCGCAGGCGCTAAAGCTCGCCAGCGTGAAGCGCCCCATTTCCACCGGATGGTCGATCAGTTCGTCGTAATCGGCGGCGCGATACAGCCCGAAGCCGTGCCGTCGGGCGGATTCGGCCTCGCCGCGCGCCGGTTCGAGCGCGGTCGCGACCCGCCAGTCGGCGAATGCCGGGCCGGCCGGCGCCTGGAGATGGACCCGGCAAGGCGTGCTTTCCTGGCCGATGACGCGCAGGAAAACGCTGGCGCCGTTGAAAAAACCGTGCGTTTCGTCCAGATGCGCGCCGCGTACCGAAAGATCCCAGGCATGAATTTCGCAAATGATGCTGAGCGGCTGCCCGGCGCGCAGCGGCGCGGCCTGCCAGGTGTGTTTATCGAGTTTGCTGAGGCGTACCGGCCGGCCGCCCGATTTGGCGCGGATGGCGACGATGTGGCGGGCGAAATCGCGGATCAGGTAGCTGCCGGGAATCCACGCCGGCAGGGCGAAGCGCTGTCCGGCCGGATCCGGGCATTCGACGCGGCAAATGGCTTCATAGCGGTGCGCGCGCGGATTGAGCGGGCGAATGGCGTAGCGGATGGGAGGGCGATGCGGCGCGGAAGTGCGTTTGGCAGTGCGTGTGGAGCGGGGAGTGGAAGCAGGCATATCAGGCATGGGCGCTGGAGATTTTGGGAGGGTTTGAGAGGGGCGGATCGGCGGCGTCCTGCCGGTTGCGCGGGCGCGCCGGGTGAAGCGGTGTGTTGCGGCCGGGGGCGAGCCGTGCAGGGTCGTGCAGCAAACGCCGGGTATATCATTCGCCCTCTGGTTCGCGCGGATTTTACGCTTTCCGCGCCGGTTTTGATTTTTGCGGCAGCCCGACGATGCGTCCGGGCGCGCCGGAGTGTTCGAGAGGTTGTTTTAATGCCGTTGCCTTTGCCTGTCGCGGAACGCAGGCGCGTGCACAAGCGCGCAATTACTCTGGAAGGCTTTCGCCGTAGCGATGGCTTGTGGGATATCGAAGGTCATTTGCAAGATACCAAGGATGCGCCGTTCGACATTCATGGCGATATGCGCCTGCCCGGCGACGCGGTGCACGACATCAGCGTGCGCCTGACCATCGATCACCGGATGAATGTGCTGGATGTGGCGGTCAGCTTCGATGCCACCGCTTTCCCCGGAACATGCGAAAGCGTGGAGCCGGATTACCGGCAGGTGGTGGGGCTGAATCTGTTCAAAGGCTTTGTCAAGACGGTCAAGACGCTGTTTCATGGGACGCAGGGCTGTACGCACGTTTCCGAACTGCTCATGTCGATGCCGACGGCGGCGTTTCAGGCTTTTGCCGGACAGGTTCGGCAGGAGGACCGCGTCGACGCCCGCCAGGTGCCCTATCATCTTGATCGTTGCCATGCGCTGAGTCTGGAATCCGAAGTGGTTCGGCGGGCGTATCCGCGCTGGTATCGGGGAGGGAAACCGGTTTCCGGCGATGGTTCGCCGGGCGCGCCGACTCCGCCAGAAGGGCGCCGGAACGAGGGCGGTCGGGCATGACCGATGCGTCGCATACCGCCGCATGAGGCAGGGCCTGCGCCGGCGGTGCGATGCATGGTCGCTGGCGGGCGATGAACGGCGGTTTGCGGGCGGAACCGTCGGGCGGCGGATTTTGTCTTTTTAGGCGCTCGCGTTTTATGCGTAGCGACTGATAAAATCGGCCTTAAGCCGCGTGCATGCAGGGAATCCTGCGGCATTCAGCATTTTCGAGGCAGGCAGCGGGGAGACGGCAAACAGATGGCGCAGCGAAGCAATCGGGGTAAGCGAAAGTAATAGAGGACAAGCAGGGATGGCGAGAATACTGTCGGAGAAATGCAGGTGGCGTCCAATCCGCTGAGCGGCGCGCTCGAAATCGTCGTCCGCTCGGATCCGGGCATGATGCGCCGGTACAACGAGGACGCCGTATTCGCCAATCCTGCGCTGGGCTTGGTCATCCTGGCCGACGGGATGGGCGGCTATAACGCGGGCGAAGTTGCCAGCAGCATGGCGATCACAGGAATTTCCGCCGCGCTCGAACTGGATTTTTTTCTGCATTCGCCGCATGCCATCGGCGGCGCGCCGGGCGATCTGCATGTCCAGCGCTGCCTGTCCCGGCGTATTGCCGCGACCAATACGGCGATTTATCAGATGTCGATGAACCAGCCGGAATGCGCGGGGATGGGCACGACGCTGGTGATGGCGATGTTTCACGATAACGCCGTGATTGCCGCGCATCTGGGCGATTCGCGCCTGTATTGCCTGCGGGGCGACGAGTTCCGCCAACTGACCCATGACCATTCGTTTGTGCAGGATCAGGTTGACCGCGGCCTGATGACGGCGGCGGATGCGCGTCTTTCGCGCAATCGCGGTCTGCTGACGCGGGCGCTGGGCGTCGATGCGGTCGCCGCGCCCGATCTGCGCCGCTATCCCGCGCGTCCGGACGATATTTATCTGTTGTGCTCGGATGGCCTCAACGATATGCTGACGGACAGAGAAATCGGCAAGGCGCTGCGCGCGCGGTCGGACAATCTCGAACTGGCCGCGATGCAGTTGATCCAGATGGCCAACGATATGGGCGGACGTGATAATGTTTCGGTGATTCTAATCAAGGTGTTGCGTGAATTTCCCGTACAGCGGACGGAGCTGTTCCGGCGGCGGGCCGGCGAGCGCAGCCGCGCGCTTTTTGAATGAGGAATGGGCAAAATGGCGAAGCTGATACTGAGCATGGACGGTCTGGTTCTCAAGGAGATCGTTCTTAACAAGGAGCGGATGACCATCGGGCGGCGCGCCAGCAATGACGTGCAGATCGACAATCTGGCGATCAGCGGCGAACACGCGGCGGTGGTCACCATCCTCGAAGATTCTTTTCTTGAAGATCTCAACAGCACTAACGGCACGCTGGTCAATGGGCAGCCAATCCGGAAGCATTTCCTCAAGGATGGCGATCTCATCGAAATGGGCAAGTACAAGCTCAAGTATGTGGTTGAGCAGCCTTCCGCGATTGAAACAGAGGAATATGGAAAAACGGTGTTTCAGCCGGAGGGGGAAGCGGCCGCAGCCACAACCGCGCCGCCTGCGGCTGAGCCGGTGGTTTCTGCGACGTCGGTCATGGCCACGCAGCCCATGACCTTGCCGGCGGCGGCGCTTCAGATACTCAACGGCGCCAACGCCGGGCGCGAGCTGGCGCTGACCAAAACGCTGACGACGCTTGGCCGGCCGGGTGTGCAGGTGGCCGCCATTACGCGGCGTCCGCACGGCTATTTCATTGCGCACGTCGAAGGGGCGCAGTTTCCGGTGGTCAATGGTCAAGCGCTTGACGCGCAGGCGCGGGCGCTCCGCGATCACGACATCATCGAACTGGCCGGAACCAAGATGGAGTTTTTCCTGAAGGAATAGGGAAAGCGCCTCTGTTGCAGGCGAAGGCGGGCGGCAGCGGATTAATGCAAGCCTTTGGGCAGGCGCCGGGAGCGCCGGCGATGTCAACAATGGAGTCAGGATGAGAGTCGAGGTTCTCGGATGTAGCGGCGGCATCGGGCGGATAGGCGGCCAGGCGCTGCAAACGACGTCGCTGCGCGTCGATCACGACATCCTGATTGATGCGGGCACCGGCGTTGCCGGCCTGACGCTGGCTGAAATGGCGGCGATCGACCATGTGTTCATTACCCATTCGCACCTGGACCACATTGCGGCGCTGCCGTTGATGATCGACTCGGTTGCCGAAATGCGCCAGGCGCCGATGACGATTTATGCCGAAGCGGCCACAT
Organism: uncultured Propionivibrio sp.; assembly: GCA_938040985.1. Taxonomy (GTDB): domain Bacteria; phylum Pseudomonadota; class Gammaproteobacteria; order Burkholderiales; family Rhodocyclaceae; genus Propionivibrio. The sequence goes on along the minus strand of CALHZD010000068.1, from coordinate 8,926 downwards.
TGGAAATTCTCCGCGAACATGTTTTTAATTGGGCGATCTGGCCGGACTTCAGCGAAATTACAGTGTGCGAGTCGATGGCGATCCGGTTTCAGCCCGTGGCTGTCGGTGAGCCGCTTCATCTGGGGAGCCGGACGATTACCGCGCTGCCGGCCGTGCATACCGTGCCGGCGGTTGGTTACTGCCTTGATTCCGGCGCGGGTAGTCTGGCTTTTAGCGGCGACACGACGGCCAATGACGCGCTCTGGCCCATGCTGGAGCGCGTCGGCAACCTCCGTCATTTGATCATTGAAACGGCCTTTCCCGACGGCGAACAGGCGCTGGCGCTACGCTCGAAGCATCTGTATCCGGGCCTGCTGGCCAAGGAACTGGCGCGCTTTGCCGGGCCGGCCGATTTGGCCGTTCATATCTTCCACATTAAGCCGGGTCAGGCTGAGCCGATCATGCGCGAAATTGCCGCGCACGCGACCCGGTTTTCGCCGCGGATGTTGCAGGATGGACAGATTTTCGAGTTATGAACCCGCTCAGGGCGTTTCATGAATGCGCGCGAACACCCTGCGTCAAGAGATGAGCCATTTTTATGAAGAGCACAATGCCGATCCTTGCCCCCAGCATTCTTTCCGCCGACTTTACCCGCCTGGGGGTGGAAGTTACTGACGTGATCGCGGCGGGGGCCGACTGGATTCACTTTGATGTCATGGACAATCATTATGTGCCGAACATGACCGTCGGTCCGCTGGTCTGCGCGGCGATCCGCCCGCTGACGGAGGCGGTCATCGACGTCCATCTGATGGTTCGTCCGGTCGATCGCCTCATTGCCGATTTTGCCAAAGCCGGCGCCAACCTCATTTCCTTTCATCCGGAAGCCTCAGAGCATGTTGACCGCAGCCTTGCGCTGATTCGTGAGCACGGCTGCCGGGCCGGCCTGGTCTTCAATCCGGCGACTTCGTTGAATTACCTCGACTACCTCATGGACAGGATCGATCTTGTGCTGGTCATGGGCGTCAACCCCGGTTTTGGCGGCCAGGCTTTCATTCCGGCGATGCTCGGCAAGCTGCGCGAGGCGCGCGCCAGGATCAACGACTATGCGCGCACCCGCGGCCGCCGGATTCGGCTGGAAGTCGACGGCGGCGTCAAGGTCGATAACGTTGCCGAGCTTGCGCGCGCGGGTGCCGATACCTTCGTGGCCGGTTCGGCCATTTATGGCGCCCGCCGCCCGGATGATGCGCACGGCTACGACAGCGTTATCGCCGCCTTCCGTCGCGCGCTGGAGGCAGCGTGACGGCTGGCTCCACACTGCCGCAACTGGAAGCGCGCGCCGTCCTCTTTGATCTTGACGGTACGCTGGTCGATACCTTGCCCGATCTGCATGCGGCCGTATGCGCCATGTTGAGCGAAATCGGACGGCCGCCCGTTGCGCGGGACACGACGCGCGCCTACATCGGCAAGGGCCTCCGGGTGCTGATCCGGCGTCTGCTGGCCGGTTCGCTGACAGCGACGGACGGCGAGGATACGCCGCAGCATGCGCAGGCGCTGGCGGCGTTCCGCAGGCATTACGCGCGCGAGAACGGATGCCATGCACGCCCATACCCGGGCGTTGTCGATGGTTTGCGCGCGCTCAAGGCGCGTGGCGTTCCGCTCGGCGTGGTGACCAATAAGCCTGACGTTTTCATCGCGCCGCTGCTGGAAAAGACCGGGCTGGCAGGGTTTTTCGACGTGCTCGTCGGCGGCGATACGTTGCCGCGCATCAAGCCCGACCCGATGCCCGTCGTCTGGGCGTGCGGGCGTCTTGGCGCATTGCCGAAGGAAACCCTGTTTGTCGGCGATTCGCTCAATGATGCGCTGGCGGCGCGTGCAGCGGGCTGCCCCGTATTCCTGCTGCCTTATGGCTACAACGAGGATCAGGACGTGCGGCGCCTGGACTGCGATGCTATAATCGCCGCCGTTTCTGACATTCCGCCGCATCTGCGCCCGGCCGGCTGACGATGCGGTGTCGCTGCAAAATCCGGTCATCGAGTTTTTGAATACGCAATCACAATGACGCAACTTCTTCACAATCTGCATTGCTCGCCTGCCTGTTGGGCGGAGGCGTGGCCCTGGCGAAGCTGTCGCTAGTTTTTTCGCCGCTTTGCGCGCGGGCATGGGTTTGCGGGCATGGGTTTTAGGGTTTACTCGATTTACCGCGCCTTTTCCTCGTCCCGCAGTTTTGTGAATGGAGTTTGATATGACCGAATCGTCCGCGTCGGCTTTTGAGCGTCTGGCCGCCGAAGGCTATAACCGCATCCCCGTTACCCTCGAAACGTTTGCTGATCTCGACACGCCGCTGTCGATCTACCTCAAGCTGGCCAACGGCCCGTATACCTACCTGCTCGAATCCGTCCAGGGCGGCGAGCGTTTCGGCCGCTATTCGTTCATCGGCCTCTCCTGCCCGACCCGCCTGGTCGCCAATGCCCGGCAGGTTCTGCTGCTCAATGGCAACCGTATTGCTGAGCGCGCCGACGATATGGACCCGCTCGATTTCATTGATGCGTATCTGAAACGTTTCCGCGTCGCGCCGCTGCCCGGACTGCCACGTTTTTGCGGCGGCCTGGTCGGCTGCTTCGGCTACGACACCGTGCGCTATGTCGAACCCCGCCTTGCCCATGCGCGCAAAACGGATTCCTTGGGCGTGCCGGACATCCTCCTGCTGCTGTCGGAGGAAATTGCGGTGGTCGATAACCTGTCCGGCAAGCTGACGCTGGTCGTCTATGCCGAACCGGGCGTGCCGGGCGCTTACCATAAGGCGCGTACGCGGCTCAAATCGCTGCTGGAACGGCTGCGCCAGCCGGTCGATATTCCTGCCGAAACGCCGGCCGTACCGCAGCCTGCCGTTTCCAGCGTTGGCGAAACGGCGTTCCAGGCGGCCGTCGTCCAGGCCAAGCGGCATATTTTTGAAGGGGACATCATGCAGGTTGTCCTCTCGCAGCGCATGAGCAAGCCCTATGCCGCCAGTCCGCTGGCGCTTTACCGTTCCCTGCGCTCGCTCAATCCCTCGCCCTACATGTTCTATTTTGATTTCGAGGATTTCCACATCGTCGGCGCATCGCCGGAAATTCTGGTGCGGCTGGAGGGAGAAAGCGTGACCGTGCGGCCGATTGCCGGTACGCGCAAACGCGGCGCAACGCCCAGTGAAGACCAGGCGCTGGCCGCCGAGCTGCTGGCCGATGAAAAGGAGCGCGCCGAGCACGTACAGCTGCTCGATCTTGGGCGCAATGACGCCGGCCGCGTATCGCGCATCGGCAGCGTCAAAGTGACCGAGACGATGACCATCGAGCGCTACTCGCACGTGATGCACCTCGTTTCCAATGTGGAAGGCCGCTTGCAAGCCGGGCTGGGCGCCATCGACGTGCTGCGCGCCGCCTTTCCGGCGGGCACGGTGTCCGGCGCGCCTAAAGTCCGCGCGATGGAAATCATCGACGCGCTGGAAAGCGAAAAGCGCGGCATTTACGCGGGCGCGGTCGGCTATCTCGGTTTTCAGGGCGACATGGATCTTGCCATTGCCATCCGCACCGCCTTGATCAAGGATGCGCGGCTCTATGTCCAGGCCGGCGCGGGCATCGTCGCCGATTCCGACCCGGCCTCCGAGTGGCAGGAAACCCGCAACAAGGCGCATGCCGTGCTGCGTGCGGCGGAACTGGCCGAGCGCGGCCTCGATACGCAGTTTGCGTAAGCCGGTTGTGCGAAATGCGTGGCCGGCGTAAGCAACATCGCGCCGCTGCGCGGGGGCTTTTCGCAGGCTTTTATTTCCGGCCGCCATTTTCTGTCGGCAAATGCGTCTGCCAACGCCTGCAAGCGGGGAAATCACCGATTCCCCATGAATTTCGAGGAAATCAATATGCTGCTGATGATCGATAACTACGATTCGTTTACCTACAACCTCGTCCAGTATTTCGGCGAGCTGGGCGAAACGGTGCGCGTCTATCGCAACGACGCCATTTCTCTTGACGAGATCGCCCGCCTCAAACCGGCCCGCATCGTGATTTCTCCCGGACCGGGAACGCCCGCGCAGGCTGGCGTTTCGCTGGATGTCATCCGCGAATTCGCCGGCAAAACGCCGCTGCTCGGCGTCTGCCTCGGCCATCAGGCGATCGGCGAGGCATTCGGCGGGCGGGTTGTCCATGCCAAACGCCAGATGCACGGCAAGGTCTCGCCGGTTCACCATCACGGCACGGGCGTTTTTGTGGGCCTGCCGAATCCGCTGGCCTGTACGCGCTATCACTCGCTCGCGCTCGACCGGGCTTCGCTGCCTGAATGTCTGGAAATCACCGCCTGGTGTGAGGACGGCGAAATCATGGGCGTGCGCCACAAGACGCTCGATGTCGAAGGCGTGCAGTTTCACCCCGAATCTATCCTGACCGAATGCGGGCGCGACCTGCTGAACAATTTTCTGAAGAGGTAAATATCATGATGACACCCCAAGAAGCGCTGCAACGAACCATTGAACACCGCGAGATTTTCTACGACGAAATGCTCGACCTGATGCGCCAGATCATGCGCGGCGAAGTTTCGCCGCTGATGACGGCGGCTATTCTGGCCGGGCTGCGCGTCAAAAAGGAAACCATCGGCGAAATCACCGCTGCGGCGCAGGTGATGCGCGAAATGTCCGCACGCCTGGAGGTTCCCGACAACGCCAATTTCGTCGATATCGTCGGTACCGGCGGCGACGGCGCCGGTACGTTCAACATTTCGACGGCGGCGATGTTCGTCATCGCCGCCGCCGGCGGTAAAGTCGCCAAACACGGCAACCGCGGCGTTTCGTCGAAATCGGGCAGCGCCGATGTGCTGGAAGCGCTGGGCGTCAATCTCAGCTTATCCCCTGCGCAGATTCAGGCCTGTCTGGCGGAAACCGGCATCGGCTTCATGTTTGCGCCGAACCATCACGCGGCGATGAAAAACGTTGCTCCCGTGCGCAAGGAAATGGGCGTGCGCACCCTGTTCAATATCCTTGGGCCGCTGACCAATCCGGCAGGCGCGCCCAACTCGCTGCTCGGCGTCTTCCATCCCGATCTCGTCGGCATTCTCGTGCGCGTCATGGCGCGGCTCGGCGCGCGGCATGTGCTGGTTGTGCATGGCAAGGACGGAATGGATGAAATCTCGCTCGGCGCGGCGACCCTGGTCGGCGAACTCAAGGACGGTGAAATCCGCGAGTACGAAATTCACCCGGAGGATTTTGGCCTGCACATGGCTGCCAGCCGTAATCTGCGTGTCGACAGCGTGACTGCATCCAGGGAAATCCTGTTGGCGGTGCTTGACGGCAAGGATAACGGCGCGGCGCGCGAGGTCGTCATTTTCAATGCCGGAGCGGCGCTTTATGCGGCCAATGTCGCCGCCTCGATCGAAGAAGGCATCGAACGCGCGCGGGCGGCGCTGGCAAGCGGCGCAGCGCGTGCCAAACTCGACGAGTTTGTGCGTTTCACGCAGTCGGTCAAGAACTGACGGGCATTGACCGAGAGCCGCGTGGCGGCCGGGAACTGCGGCCGGCCGCAGCCGCGCCTCTGGCAACCTGCCGGAAGCGCGGCTGATACGGGATACGGTCAAAAAATGAAGGATTCGATGAACAGGCTAAAAAACCGATGAGCGATATTCTGCAAAAAATTCTTGCCGTCAAACGCGACGAAGTCACCCAGGCGCAGCGGGATAAGCCGCTGGCAGCCATGCAGGCCGAGGCGCGGGCATGCCCGCCCGCCCGTGATTTCGTCGGCGCGATACGGGGTAAGCAGGCGGCTGGCCAGGCGGCGGTCATTGCCGAAATCAAAAAGGCCAGCCCGTCAAAAGGCATTCTGCGCAGCGATTTCCGGCCAGCTGATATTGCCGCCGATTATGCGGCGCACGGTGCGGCTTGCCTGTCGGTGCTGACCGACCGGCAGTTTTTCCAGGGGGCGCCGGCGTACTTGCAGGCCGCGCGCACTGCCTGCGAACTGCCCGTGCTGCGTAAGGATTTCATCGTCGATGCCTACCAGATTTACGAGGCGCGGGCGATGGGCGCCGACGCCATTCTGCTCATCGTCGCCGCGCTCGACCTGGCGACGATGCAGACCTTCGAGCGCCTTGCCCATGGCCTTGGCATGAGTGTGCTCGTCGAAGCGCATAATGGCGACGAACTGGCGCAGGCGCTGCAACTGGAGACCCCGCTGATCGGCATCAATAATCGCGATCTGCGCAGCTTTGCCGTCAACCTGCGTACAACGCTCGACCTGTTGCCGCGCATCCCAAGCGATCGCATCGTGGTGACGGAAAGCGGTGTCCTCAAGGTGGAAGATGTCCTGCTTATGCGCCAACATCGGGTCGATACCTTCCTCGTCGGCGAAGCCTTCATGCGCGCGCCGAGCCCCGGCGAAGCGCTGGCGGCGCTGTTCTCCTGATGGCCTCGCTAAACCTGGCGTTCCGACCATGATCATTGGATTGCCGGTTCGCCGCGGGCGGTGATCTGCTGGCATGCCGCCATGATGTATGAATCATGGCGCAATGTGATTCCGGTGCCGTAGACGCTTGCCTGGAACCCGCGCCAATTAAGGGCTTGCGCTTCTGGGCCGCTCAGCTTCAGGCAACAAAAAGCCAGCCGCTGCGGCTGGCTTTTCTTTTGGCGCGATCTTTCTGAAAATCACTTTTCATCAAAATTGCCGTAGGTCATAATGTCGGTAAAAAAGGGAACTGACATGACGGGCTTGGTCATCTCCGACAGAAAATCTCCGGAACAGGAAGAACTCGAAGGCAAACTCAGCCAGATTGATGCGCTGGAGAGTGAGTTTGCGCAACTGCAGCTTGAATACAGTACGTTCGCAGGCGAGTTGAGCGCATTCTGCAATCGTTACTATTTGCGGGTGGGCGGTCTGTTTGCCCGGCTTGACAGCTTGCGCGCTGAGATCAAGGCGCTGGAGGCGCAGAACAATCCCGATGACGAAGCTATGCGTGCGGCGGCCGAAGCAGCCCGCAAGCAGGCTCAGGAAACCTGGGAAGAGGTCGGCCAGACCATTGAGGAAGACCCAGTCATTTTTCAACCCTCGGCTGACCTGAAATTGGCTTACCGGCAGGCGGCGAAACTTATTCATCCCGACCGCGCTGATAATGAAGAAGATCGCAGCCTGCGCGATCGGTTAATGGCCGAGATCAATTCGGCTTATGCGCACGGCGATATCGATACCATTACCGAACTTGTCGATCGTTACCGCGAGAAACTTAATGAGCCGGATACGGAGGATATCGGCACGCGGCTGGTAAAAGCCATCCGCAATATCGCCCGTTTGCGGGCTAAGCTGGGGCAACTGCGCGACAGCATTGAAGAGCTGAAATCTTCGCACTGGGCAAAGCTGATGCGTGAAATCAGCGAAGGAGAAGCGCGCGGCGAAGACCCGCTCGGCCAGCTTGCTGAAAAAATCCATGCGGACATCGTTGCCGAAGAAGCACGGCTCAAGCAACTCCTCAATGGCCTCCAGACCGAAGCGCAGGATGCTCCGGGCGAAGCCTCGCCTTCTGGCGAACTGCCGACGGTTGGCGCTTCGCCGGAGGAATCCGCGCCGTCGGCGAAAGAAGCCGCAAAGACCTCTGTCTTCAGACCGGAGGGGCTGATCCACCGTACCGAACGTGGCGAAAAGGTGCGCAGCAAATCGGAAGCGATCATTGCCAATATGTTTTTTCATTTGGGTCTGGACTATCGTTACGAATACCCTATTGAAGGCCACAGAACGCCGGGCATTCGGCGGCCGGATTTTACTTTTTTCGATACCGAGGGGCAGCCCATTCTTTGGGAGCATCTGGGGATGCTGAACGATCCGGATTATCGCGCCCGCTGGAATGCCAAGCTGGCCTGGTATGAAGACAACGGCTTTACCCAGGGCGTCAATCTGTTTATTTCGCGGGATGAGGCCGACGGCGGGCTTGACTCCCTGCGCATCCGAAAAATGGCGGAATATCTCAAGGGTCTGCTGGAGTAAAAGCCATGCCGGCTGAAACCGTCGTCGTCATTGATTTCGAGACTACGGGGCTTAGCCCCGACTGGGGCGCTCGCGCCACCGAGGTGGCGGCGGTGCGCATGGAAAACGGCGAAGTTACCGCGACCTTCCAGAGTCTGATGGATGCAGGCGTAGCGATTCCCCAAGAAATCGAGGCGCTGACCGGCATTACCAACACCATGCGGCGGGCGGCTCCGCCGGCTGCGCAAATCATTCGGGAATTGCATCAATTTATCGCCGGTGCGCCGCTGGTTGCGCATAATGCGCGTTTTGACGCGGCTTTCCTCGACAGCGAATACAAAAAGGCCGGAATATTCTGTGCAAGCCCCTCGTTTGCCTGCACCATGAAGCTTGCCCGGCGTATTTATCCCCGGGCGCCCAACCACAAGCTGCAAACCTTGATCCGCTATGCGGATATTCCCTGTCAGGGACGGTTTCACCGGGCGCTCGCCGATGCGACGGCGACTGCCCATCTGTGGCAACAAATGCGCCATGACCTGCGCGCCCGCTACCGGCTGCTGGAATTGCCCGGCTATGCACGCCTGTGCCGTCTTTCGGCGCTGCCCTTGGCGCGCATTGACGGATACATCAAAAACTGGCCATAGAGACAGGTGAAACGATGAATAACGCCTCTCTGCCTGCCCCGGGCATCCCGCATGGGCTGGCGGTTCTGACAAAAAAAGATGCCGGTCGGCTGGCCATGCGCGGTCTGCAGGCGCTTCAGCTTGGTTTGCCGACCGCCGCGCAGCAGGCGGCGGAGAACTTCTTCAGCCGACATCCGGACTGGTTCCTGTTTCGGGTCTGTCGTTGCGGTCCGATTCCGCAGGCCCTGATTGAAAATTATCAGGATCGGTGGGATTGGGGGTGGCTATCCAGCAATACGGCGCTGCCCTGGTCGGAGGCGCTGATTGAGCGCTATCAGGAGCGGTGGGATTGGCGGG
>CALHZD010000067.1 GCA_938040985.1 uncultured Propionivibrio sp. | reverse complement strand
CTTTGCCAAAAGACAAGGCGGCGAGCCGCAGACAGTACGAGTAGTACGGCAAGGCCAGGCCAACACAGCAACGCCGTATTTTGGCAAAGGAAGCCGCTATACAACGTCTGGCCGCCTATTTCCTGAAGCGGACGATGCGCGAGTTGGCGAGGTCGATCTGGGGATTGGCGATGACGCCGGGGAAAGCGCCGTCAACGAAAATACGGCGCATGTCCTCAACCATCGTCTGCCCCATGCCACGCAGGGAAACGACCGAATAACCGCCGAGATGCGGCGTGATGATGACATTGGGCGTTTTGAGCAGAACGTGATTGCCGTCGATCGGCTCGCCTTCGACAACGTCGGTGGCATAGCCGCCGACTTTGCCGGATTCGAGCGCGGCGATCAGGTCGGCCTGCTTGTAGATTTCGCCGCGGCAGGTATTGACGAGGATGACGCCCGGACGCATCCGGGCAATCTGCTCGGCGCCCAGCATGCGCGAGGTTTCCGCTGTCAGCGGGCAATGCAGGCTGATGATCTGGCTGTCGGCCAGCAGCGTGTCGAGATCGACTTTGCTGGCGTGGCGGGCGGCGATTTCCTCAGCACTGACATACGGGTCGCAGGCAATCACTTTGGCGCCGAATCCTTGCGAGAGGATGCGGGCGACGGTTTTGCCAATGGCACCGATACCGATCAGGCCGATTGTCGCCCCGGCAAAATCGACGCCGAGCGCTAGCCTGGCGCGCCGCGCCCATTGACCGGCCTTGACGACGTCGGCGCCTTCGCAGATGCGGCGGGCGGAAGCATTCATCAAGCCGACAGCCATCTGCGCGACGGATTCCCGCTCGACTTCCGGGCCGACTTTGGAAACGGCGATCCCCAGTTCGGCGCAGGCGTCGAGGTCAACGTTGTCGCAGCCGACGCCGTGGCGCGCGAGCAGGCGCAGCTTGGGCAATCCCAGCAGGACTTCCCGCGTATAGACGGGCGTGACGCTGGCGATGATGCCGTCGGCGCCGCTCAGCTTCTGATGGAATAGCGAGGCCGGTGCGCCGTTCGGGATATCGACGCGGATCAGCTCGGCGAATTTTTCCAGCTCGCGCAGATGTTCCGGGAAGGAGACGCCGAAAGAACTGGAATTGACGATGGCGATGGTCACTTTGGCTTGGCTCATAAGTTATTGTCCTGGTGGAAAAATGTGAATTTGCGTGAGTCGAAGAACGGTTGAAAAAGAATTGCAGAAGGATTGCAAAAGGATTGCGCGGGGCGAGCCGTCAATCCGTCGACTGCTCCAGGCGGGCGAGCAGCGGTGCGCGGAGTGCCTGACGGATGCTGAAGTAGCGCTCGGCAAGCGCCGCGTAGATTTTGGCATGGCGCGCGACGGGTTCAAAAACGGTGGCCTCGCGCATGATGCGGCGCGAGCATTCGATGAGGTCGCTGCCTTCGCCGTAGCGTGCCATGCAGGCGGCGCCGATAATGCCCATTTCCGGATTCTGCGTGACGCAGACGCGTAGATCGAGGACGTCGGCCATGATCTGCATCCATTGCGCATTGGTCGAGGCGCCGCCGCCGAGGCGGAATTCCTCAATCTGCCGATGCGGATCGAGCCGGTTTTTCACCAGCAGGTAGGAAAAGGCAACCCCTTCGAGAAAGGATCGCGCCAGATCGTCGCGCGTACTGGCGGCGCCCAAGCCCATGACCACGCCAGTGCCGATATTGCCGACGATCATGTCGCGTTCGCCGGTGAAGTAGGGGAAAGTCATCACCCCGTTTGCGCCGGGAACGGAGAGCGGCATTTTTTGCAGATAGTCGAGATTTTCGCCAAGCAGAGACAGCAGGAGATTGGTGGCGCTGGTGCAGTTATTGATGCCTGCGCCGGTGAAAAAGCGTCCCGGCCGCAGCAGGCAGCTCTGAATCAGCCCGCCCTGGAGGTCTTCGACTGGTTCTGGCGTCGGGATGCGGAACATGCCTGAGGTACCGAAGTTGCCGACGCCGATACCCTCGGCAAAGCCGGTCATCGCGGCGGCGACGGCGCCGCCATCGTAGAGGCCGGCGGCAATCGCCGTGCCTTCGCGCACGCCGAGATGGCGGCAGATGGCGGGCAGCAGCGGCACTTTGTCGGTAAGGCCATTGAGCACGCGCGGAAACTGTTCGACGGCAAAACCGGTTGCCCTGATGATCGCCTCATCCCAGCGGCCGGAAATATCAAGGCAGCCGAGCGAGTTGGCCGTGCTGTAATCGGAAACATATTCGCCGGTCAGCGCATGCATCAAAAAGGCCTTCGAGTCGAGCACATGCGCCGTGCGGGCGGCAATCTGCGGCTGTGTGACGCCGATGTGGTGAAGGCGATTGGCCGGGTACTGGAAAATCGGCGGGCAGCCGGTGCGCAGATACATGTCGTCAACGTCGCCGACAGCCGCCAGAAAGCGGGGAAAGTGCGCCTGCGCCGTGGTGTCGGCAAATGTTGATATGCGGGTCAGCGGCTCGCCGTCTTGATCGAGCAGCACCAGGCCGAACATGTAGGAGGTCAGCGCCAGCATGTCGATTTCGCTGCCATGCCGGTCTGCCGCGCGCCGGCAAACTTCCAGCAGCGCTTCACGGAGCCGGTGCGGGTCGTGTTCGGCGCGGCCGCTCGCGTCACTTTCCAGCGCCGTGCTGATTTTCTGCGTCTTGCCGTGAAGCTGACCGGCTTCATCGACAAGCGCGGCCTTGATATTGGTGGTGCCGACATCAATCGAAAGAATCAAGCCCATGTCTGCTCCGTCTGGAGAAAATGCTAAAAATCATCAGATGATGCACGCCCACCGCTGCCGCCGGATAACGCCCAACGGCCGGAACGGAGGGCGGCGGATACGCAATGCCGGTGCGCTGGCGCTTGCTCTCTGCGCTGATTTCTTCGGACGCTTTCAGCGTTGCCGGCCGGCTATTTGTGCTCGATCAGCTCGATCTTGTAGCCGTCGGGATCTTCGACGAAGGCAATGACCGTTGTGCCGTGTTTCATCGGGCCGGCCTCGCGCGTGACCTTGCCGCCCCGCTGGCGGATGGCGTCGCAGGCGGCATGGGCGTCCGGCACCTCAAGTGCGATGTGGCCGAAACCATTGCCGAGGTCATAAGACGTCGTGTCCCAGTTGAAAGTCAGCTCGATGACGGCACTCTCGCTTTCCTCGCCGTAGCCGACAAAAGCCAGCGTAAAGCGGCCTTCCGGATAATCGTCGCGGCGCAGCAGACGCATGCCGAGCACTTCGGTGTAGAACGCGATCGAGCGGTCGAGATTGCCGACCCGGATCATGGTGTGGAGGATTCTCATGGCGTACCTTTCTTTTGTGTAGCGTTTGTTGTGTAGCCCCGTACGGCGGCGATCCCGGATTCATAAAAATCACCGGACGCCACGCGCGCGCCGGCCCGCTGCGCGCGATTGCAGAACGTCGGTGATTCGCTGGTGCCCGGCTGATGCCTGGAATTGTAGCGCCATTCGTTCCTCGTATTCCGCGACCGTCTCGTGAAAAGTATTCGTCTCGGGCCGTTCAACTCGGTTTCCGGCGTACGACGCCGATTTTTGGTCAATTTGCCACCGTTTGCCACTATCCGGCATGGCCGGGTGCGGGGAGGCATGAAATACCCAGCAGACGGCAGGTCGATTCGGTGTCGGTCCGGCTGCATCCTGGCTTTGTTGCGGAATGGACATTATGCAAGACCGTGAGTTCTCTTGTTTTTTCGGAAACGCCCGCCATCCGCAAGTCGACAGGAAATATGGCAGGATATGTCATCCTTTTGTAATCCTTTCCGCAAGCGGGCATTCTGCCGCCATTCAGGGGCTTTGCTGGCTCAGGCAGGCGGCGCCGGGCCGGATGACCGGTCAGACGATGAGATCGGGTATGCCCGCGAATTTCCGCCATTCTCGTGATGGAGTGAACCATGTCCAAGCAGATTCCGGCAGACCTCAGCAAGCGAACCCCAGGCCTTGCCCTGCGCCATTCCTCGGAACTGTGGCCGGAACGCCATCAGCCTGGCGATACGGGCCTGCCCATGCTCGCCGTCGATAACGCGCTGGGGCGCGCCATTGTTTCGCCGCATGGCGCGCAGGTTGTCTCCTTTCGGCCTGTCGGCGGACAAGAAATGCTCTGGCTGTCGCCGCTGACGGCGTTCAGGGCGGGAACGCCCATTCGCGGCGGCATACCGCTCTGTCTGCCTTGGTTTGGCCCGGGCGCCGACGGCAAGCGCATGCATGGTTTCGCCAGAAACCATTTGTGGACGCTCACGGACGCTGCAACAACGCCTGCGGGAGAAACGCATATCGTGATGGAGCTGTCCGGCGAAGCCTCTTTCTGCGATCTGTGGCCGCATGCCTTTGCCTTTCGCTTCGATCTACTCGTCGGCGCGCGGCTCACGCTTGGCCTGTCCGTTGAAAATCGCAGCCCTCGGCCTGCACCGTTCTCCTTCGCCTTCCATACCTACTTTGCCGTGGCGAATGTGGCCGATATCCGCATTGATGGTCTCAACGGGACGCGCTATCTCGACAAGCTCGACAAAGACAACCCTCAGGCACGCAGGCGGCAGACGGGGGAAGTGACGATCTCGGCGCACACGGATCGTATTTACCTCAATGTTCCCAGGTGTCAGACGCTCATCGCCCCTGCCGGGCGGACGCATATCGAATCCGACGCACGCTGCGCCGTCGTCTGGAACGCCTGGGACAACGACCGCAACATGCCTGACCTGGGCGCGGGCAACCATGTCGGCTACGTTTGCATCGAGCGCGGCGACGTTGCTGATCATGCCGTCATGCTGATGCCGGGCGAGCGCTACCGCCGCTGGATGATTCTGCAAAACTGACCCACCCGCCATTTGCCGCCCGAATGCCACGATTCCACGATGCCACGAACATCAGGCGGCAAACGGGCTGTCGCCAATCGCTCCCGGAAGGCATGCCCGGAGACCCGCGAATTTAGGGCGTTTCCGGCCGGCATGCGCCGTAGCCCGCGTAGAATAAGGGCTGCGGGAGAGGGGGTCTTAAAATCGGCTTAGAGCGCGGATTCCAGACAAGGGGTCGGACCAGAAGGCATGCTCCGAGACCCGCGAATTTAGGGCGTTTCCGGCCGGCATGCGCCGCAGCCCGCGTGGAATAAGGGCTACAGGGGAGGGGGCTTAAAATCGGCTTGGAGCGCGGATTCCGGACAAGGATGGGCGGAAGCGTCCAGGCGGCGCGAACGGCAGGCTCCTCGCTTTGCCGCGCCCGTGATACCGCATCCCTCCGCCGCAACACGATACTCGCACTGCGCCGCATTGCACCGACCGGGCAATTTCCGCCGCTGGGAAAAGCAAGTAAAATCCGGGCTTCCCGCGTTTTTCCTGCAATTTACGAACCTCATGTCCTCTACACCCACTTTTCAGGAAGTCATCCTGCGGCTTCAGTCTTTCTGGAACAAACACGGCTGCGCCATGCTGCAACCCTACGACATGGAAGTCGGCGCCGGCACCAGCCACACTGCCACCTTCCTGCGCGCCATCGGTCCCGAACCGTGGAAGGCCGCCTACGTGCAGCCGTCGCGGCGGCCGAAGGATGGGCGTTACGGCGAAAATCCAAACCGCATGCAGCACTACTATCAGTACCAGGTCGTGCTCAAACCCGCGCCGGACAACATCCTCGATCTCTACCTCGGCTCGCTGGAAGCGCTTGGCTTTGATCTGAAGAAAAACGACGTGCGTTTTGTCGAGGACGACTGGGAAAACCCGACGCTCGGCGCCTGGGGGCTGGGCTGGGAAGTGTGGATGAATGGCATGGAAGTGACGCAATTTACGTACTTTCAGCAGGTGGGCGGCATCGACTGCCGGCCGATTACCGGCGAAATCACCTACGGCCTGGAACGCTTGGCGATGTACCTGCAAGGCGTTGAGAACGTCTTTGATCTGGTCTGGACCGAGGGGCTGACCTATGGCGATGTTTATCACCAGAACGAAGTCGAGCAGTCGGCCTACAATTTCGAGCATTCCGATGCCGATTTTCTGTTCAGCGCCTTTTCCGCGCACGAAAAAGAAGCGCAACTGCTCATGCGCGAACAACTGGCGCTCCCCGCCTACGAGCAGGTGCTGAAAGCCGCGCACACCTTCAATTTGCTCGACGCGCGCGGCGCCATTTCCGTCACCGAGCGCGCCGCCTACATCGGCCGCATCCGCAACCTGGCGCGCAGCGTGGCGCAAAGCTATCTCGACTCGCGCGCGCGCCTTGGCTTCCCGCTTGCGCCGCGCGACTGGGCCGATGAAGTCCTGGAAAAACTCGCTGAACAGAACGCCAAGAAAGCCGCCTGAAATGAGTACAAATAATCTGCTCGTCGAACTGTTCGTCGAAGAATTGCCACCGAAAGCGCTGAAGGAACTCGGCGAAGCGTTTGCTTCGTCGCTAGCCGGGTCCCTCGTAAACGCCGGCCTGGCGGCCGCCGATGCGCGCATTACCGCCTACGCTACCCCGCGTCGCTTGGCCGTTCACGTCACCAACGTGCTGTCCGTCGCGCCGGAACGCGCCGTATCGACGCGATTAATGCCCGCCAGCGTCGGCCTTGACGCCGCGGGTCAGGCCACGCCCGCCCTGCGCAAAAAGCTGGCCTCGCTTGGGCTGGACGACGCCGACGTAGCGCGGCTGCGCCGGGCGCACGACGGCAAGGTCGAGGCGCTGTTTCACGATAGCCGCGCGCCCGGCGCAACGCTGGCCGAAGGGCTGCAGAAAGCCCTGGAAACGGCGATTGCCGCGCTGCCGATTCCCAAGGTGATGGCCTACCAGCTACACGCACACTGTGCGCAGCCGGGCTGGACGACCGTGCATTTTGTCCGTCCGGCACACGGACTGGTTGCGCTGCATGGCCGCGATGTCGTGCCGGTTTCGGCGCTGGGGCTGACTGCCGGACGCACGACGCATGGTCACCGCTTTGAAGCGGCCGCCGATCCGCTCGATATTGCTGATGCCGACACCTACGCCGAAACACTGAAAACGCAAGGCGCCGTCATCGCCGGTTTTGCCGAACGCCGCGCCGAAATTGCCCGACAGCTTGCCGCAACGGCGGCCCGAGCAGGCGCCGACCTCAAGCCCGTCGACGACGCGGCGCTGCTCGACGAAGTCACCGCGCTGGTCGAATGGCCGAACGTCCTGCCCGGTCGGTTCGAGGAAAGCTTCCTCGAAGTGCCGCAGGAATGCCTGATTCTGACGATGAAGGCCAACCAGAAATATTTTCCGCTGCTCGACGACGCCGGGCGGCTGACCAACCGTTTCCTGATCGTCGCCAACATCCGCCCGGACGATGTCAGCGCCGTGATTGAAGGCAACGAGCGTGTCGTTCGCCCGCGCCTGGCCGACGCCAAATTCTTTTTTGACCAGGATCGCAAGAAAACGCTGGAAAGCCGCATTCCGGAGCTGGACAAGGTTGTCTATCACAACAAGCTCGGTACGCAGGGCCAGCGCATGCAGCGCGTGCAGGCCATTGCTGCCGGCATTTTGCGGCAATGGCAGGAAGTAGTCCCGCACATGCGCCGCGCCGCCGATGACTCACACGCTACACGCCCCGACCGCGACGCCCCGCCGGCACAGTCCGTGGCCCAGGCCGCGCGCCTGGCCAAGGCCGATTTGCTCACTGACATGGTCGGCGAATTCCCCGAACTGCAAGGCGTCATGGGGCGTTACTACGCGCTGCATGACGGGCTGCCGCTGGAAGTTGCCGACGCCATCGAAGACCACTACAAACCGCGCTTTGCTGGCGATGAACTGCCGCGCGGCGATGTGGGCGTGGTCGTCGCGCTGGCCGACAAGCTGGAAACGCTGGTCGGCATGTTCGGCATCGGCAACCTGCCGACGGGCGACAAAGACCCATTCGCCCTGCGCCGCCACGCGCTGGGTGTCATCCGGATGCTCATCGAACGCAACCTGCCTCTGCATCTGGATGATCTGGTGGCTGATGCCGGAGCCGCTTTTGTCGGCATCGAAGGTTTTGACGCCGCCCGCGCGCATGCGCCGCTGCTGGATTTTATCTTCGACCGCCTGGCCGGCAGCCTGCACGAACAAGGCTACTCGGCGCAGGAAGTGGCCGCCGTACTCTCCGACGAGGGCAGCGCCGCCCGCCCCTACCGCCTGGGCGAAGTGCCAGCGCTGCTTGCCGCCGTGCGCGCCTTTTCGGCGCTGCCGGAAGCCGCCGCGCTGGCCGCCGCCAACAAACGTGTAGGCAACATTCTGAAAAAGGCCGGACCGTCGGTGACGGGCGATACCCAAGTCGATCCGGCGCTGCTGCGTGAACCCGCGGAGCAGGTGCTGGCGGCGGCGCTTGCCGAGGCGCGGCCCAAGGCCGACGCCGCCTTCGAGCGAGGCGACTACACGGCCTCACTGCAAACGCTGGCGGCTTTGCGTGCGCCGGTCGATGCCTTCTTTGCCGATGTGATGGTCAATGCCGATGACCCGGCGCTCAAGACGAACCGGCTGGCGCTGCTTGCCGCGCTGCATGCGGCGATGAACCGCGTTGCCGACCTGTCGCGCTTGCAGTCAGCTTAAGCCATGTACGGCGAACGGGGCAGGCGCGGGATGCGCGAAACGGGCAAGGTATCGCGTGCGGCAGGCAGCATCCCGCAGGCGAACGCTTCGCCGCCTGAATGGCCAGTGCGCCGCAATGTCTTGCCGCCGATGCGTCCGTGCAAAGTATTCGCCGCTCCTTTTCAATTTTTGCCGATTTTCCCATGAAGCTCATCATTCTCGACCGCGACGGCGTCATCAATCATGACTCCGAGCGCTTTATCAAGTCGCCCGCCGAATGGCGCGCGATTCCCGGCAGTCCGGAAGCCATCGCCCGGCTTAACCAGGCAGGCTACCGCGTCGTCGTCGCCACCAACCAGTCAGGCATCGGCCGCGGTTTATTCGACATGGAAACGCTCAACGCCATCCATGCCAAAATGCATCAGACAGTGCAGGCCGCCGGCGGCCGCATCGACGCTATTTTTTACTGCCCGCACGCCGCCGACGCCAAATGCGATTGCCGCAAACCGAAACCGGGCATGCTTAAGCAGATTGCCGCCTGCTTCAATGCCGATCTGACCGGCGTTTTTGCCGTCGGCGATTCGCTACGCGACCTGGAAGCCGCCGCCAGCGCCGGTGCCAGTCCGGTGTTGGTGCTCACCGGCAAGGGCGAAAATACCTATGCCAACGAAACCCTGCCTGCGGGGACGCAGGTTTTCGACGACCTCGCACAAGTAGTCGACGCCATGCTCATGGCGGAGAAAAAAGCAGAGAAAGTTGAGAAGGCCGAAAAAACCGAAAAGGCGGAGAAGGCCGAGAAGCCTGAAAAGGCCGAAAAAGCCGACGGCAAAACCGAAAAGCCGGGGAAGAGCGCCTGAAGCCTGCAGCATCCACACACCGTAAACCATGATCGCCCTGTTCCGTACCCTGATCTTCGCGCCGCTGGCCATTTTCGCCACACTGATCGCCAGCGTGCTGGTGCTGCTGACGGCCGTTTTCCCCGTGCGCGTGCGCTTTGCCATCATCCGCGTCTGGTACACGCTTATCCTTGGCCTGTGCAAATACGTACTCGGCCTGCGTTACCGCCTGCTCGGCCACGAGCACATCCCGCCCGGCGCCTGCGTCGTGCTCGCCAAACATGAGTCGGCCTGGGAAACCATCGCCTTGCAGCAGATTTTTCCGCCTATCGTTTTCGTGCTCAAAAAATCCCTGCTGCACATCCCCTTCCTCGGCTGGGCGCTCGCCGCCTCGCGCATGATCTCAATCGACCGCAAGGCGGGGCGCGACGCCTTGCGGCAAGTCGCCGAGCAGGGCCGCAAGCGGCTGGCGGAAGGCATTTCTGTCGCGATTTTTCCCGAGGGAACCCGCACGTTGCCCGGTGAAATCCGGCGATTCAAGCCGGGCGGCGCATACCTGGCCGTCAGCGCGGGCGCTGTGGCCGTACCGGTGGCCCACAATGCCGGTGATTTCTGGAGCAAGCGCTTCGCCAAGCGGGCGGGTGAAATTATCGTCAGCATCGGCCCGCCCATCGACCCGAAAGGTAAAACCGCAGAAGAGGTCAATCGTCTTGCCGAGGCGTGGATTAGCGCAGAAATGCAGCGCATTGCGCCGTACCGCAATCGTCGATGAGTCTCGATTTTCTGCGTAGTGACTGCGTTACGGAAACGGTCGAGTCTCGCGGCAACAGACGCTGTCGCGTCGCGCTAGGCGCGCAATAGTCGATCGACAGGTATGCCACAACGAACCGAACGTTCTCTGGAATTGCCTTTTACGGATCGGGCATTACGCCCGGCCGGTGAAACCCTGCACACCATTGTTTTGCATGATCGCATCGTGCCTTACTTGCTGCGCCGCAGCCGCCGGCGCAGCATCGGCCTATCCATTGACGAGCGCGGCCTGCGTGTCGGTGCGCCTTTGCGTGCGGCGCTGAGCGAAATTGAAACCCTGATCCGCCGGCATGGCGACTGGGTTGCGCAAAAACTCGATGAATGGCGCGCTCACCGTCGCCAGCCGCTACAGGCCATCACCAACGGCGCGACAGTTCCCTACCTGGGCGGCACGCTCAGACTGCATCTGATGCAGGGCGGCAACCAGATTCGCTGGGAAGAACAGGGTGCGGAAGCATCGAAAACCGATGACACCAGCGGAGATGGCGTCGATAGCCTGCATGGCGATGGCGGCGCGCCGCACCTGATACTGGCCGCACGCACGCCGGACGACGCAGCGCGCCTGCTTGAGCGCGCCCTGCGACGACGCGCTATGGCGATTTTCCAAGAAAGGCTGGTGCATTTTGCCGGCCGGTTTGGCTTGCCAGTACCGCCATTGGCTTTGAGCGCAGCGCGTACACGCTGGGGAAGTTGCAGCCTGCGCACCGGCATCCGGCTTAACTGGCGGCTGATCCACTATCGGCAGGCATTGATCGACTACGTGATCATTCACGAATTGGCGCACCTGCGCGAAATGAACCACAGTGCGCGCTTCTGGGCCATTGTCGAGCGCTACTGCCCGAATTATCGCCAATTGCGCGAAGAGCTCAAACGCCTGCCGACATGCGCTCGCTGACGCGCTGATTGCAGAAGAGTGCTTCTCCGGCGGGTAAAAACATCATTGAGAAGCCAGGCAGTAGGCTTGACTCAGTTTTTCTGGTTACGGCGCGGTAGCGCTGCGATGCCAATGATTAGCAAACAAAGCGCAATGACGGGCAGATTGCCCCAGCGTACATAGGGCGTTGCGCCGGTATGGGCGCGTACTTCGCCGGTCAGGGCGCCGCGGGTGAAAGGCGGCAGTACTGCGGCGATGTCGCCGTTGGTGCTGACGATGGCGGTCATTCCGGTATTGGTGGCGCGCAGCATAACGCGGCCGGTTTCGAGTGCGCGCAGCCGGGCGATCTGCAAATGCTGCGCCGGCGCAAGTGAGTCGCCGAACCAGGCGACGTTGGAGAGATTGACGAGCAGATGGGCTTCGGGCAAAGCGCGTGCGATCTCTTCGCCGAAAGCGTCCTCGTAACAGATGTTGGGAGCGATTTTCAGCGCGCCAAGATTCAGCGGCGATTGCTGCGGGCTGCCGGCGATGAAGTCGGACATGGGGATTTTCGCCAGATCCATGAACCAGCGAAAACCGGGCGGGACGAATTCCCCGAAAGGAACGAGGTGCACCTTGTCGTAGCGTTGCGGGGCGCCATTGCCGTGGTTATTTCCAAGCGCGATGGCGCTGTTGGCATAATTGCTGCCATCATGGGTGGGAACGCCGAAAATCAGCATGCCGCGCTCGCGTTGTGCCAGCCTGTACAGGGCGTCGAGGTAGTCTGCCGGCACCTGCTCGAGCAGACTGGGAATGGCGGTTTCCGGCAATACGGTGAGTTGTGCCGGGTGCTCGCGCGCCAACTGATGGTAGATGCGCAAGGAATCGTGCAGACGCTCCGGCCGCCATTTCATCTCCTGCGGAATGTTGCCTTGCAGCAGGGCAACGCGGATAGGTTGGCCGATGGGCTGTGTCCATTCGATAAGGCGCAACAGGCTGCCGCAGAAGAGCGTCAGGGCAATGATCAGCATGATTGGCAGCGATTGCCGGAAAATCTGAAAGCGATTTGCGCCCGTTGCCGTATCCTGAAAAAAGACGCGACCGCAGACTGCGGCGAGCAGTGCGCCGAGCCAGGCGCTTAGCCAGGAAAGGCCGTAGACGCCGACTATCGGTGCGAAGCCGGATAAAGGACTCGGCGGCGTCTGGCTATAGCCGATCGCCAGCCAGGAAAACCCGGTAAACAGCCGGCCGCGCAACCATTCGGTCAACGTCCAGAGCGCAGCGAAGAGCAGCGTGCGCCGGAGGGTTTGCCAGCCTGTCTGCACATCTGCCCCAGAAAAATTCCCCCGAACCGTTAACAGAATGAACAGCGCGCCGGCCAGCGCTGGGTAGAGGGCAAGATAAGCGCAGAACAAGACGGTGGCGAGCGCCGCCAGTGGCATGGCCATGCCGCCGAAAACGCTGAGGCTGACGTAAACCCAGGAGACGCCGCCCAGGAAAAAACCGAAGCCAAAAACGCCGCCGATCAGGGCGCCATGCCGCCAGTGATATATTCCGGCGCGGTCGAGCAATAGGTAGAGGCCGCCAAGCGCCACAAAGACTAAGGGAAAAAGTTCAAGCGGCGCAAAGGCCGGCACACCCGCCAGGCCGAGGAGAAATGCGCCGGCCAGGTGTTGGCGGGAGGGGGTGCATTTTGCGGCTTCAGCGGCCATCATTCTGCGGGCGCGGGTGCATCCGGCGTATCGGTGCGGGCCATGCTGTCTGCGGTAGCGCCGGTGATGCGGCTGGCGAACAGGGTATACAGGCGGCGGCTGTCGGCGCGCAGTACCTGAAAGCGGATGCCGTCGATGTCGATCAACTCGTTGCGCCGGGGAACATGCCCCGCGTGATTCAGGACAAGGCCGCCGATCGTGTCGCACGCATCGCTGCTGAACTGCACGCCCAGCGCCGCATTGAAGTCCTCGATGCTGGTCCGCGCCTTGACGCGGTAGCGCCCGCGCCGATCGATCTGGATGTTGTCCGCCGCTTCGTCAAAGTCGTATTCGTCCTCAATATCGCCGACGATTTGTTCGAGTACGTCCTCGATCGTAATCAGGCCGCTGATCCCCGCGTATTCATCAACGACGATCGCCATGTGATTGTGTGAAACGCGGAATTCGCGCAACAGGACATTGAGGCGCTTCGTTTCGGGAATGAATACCGCCGGGTGCAGCCAGTCGTGCAGATCGACGTTTTCTCCCGGCGGCATGCGCAGCAGGTCCTTGGCGATGAGGATGCCGAGCACATTGTCGCGGCTGCCCTCAATGACCGGAAAGCGTGAATGGGCGGTGCGGTTGATCTGCGCAATGATTTTTTCAAACGGATCGTCAATGGCGACAACCTGCATCATCGCGCGCGGCACCATGATTTCGCGCACGCTGATTTCCGAAGCGGCCAGCGCGCCTTCGATAATCGACAGGGCGTCAGCATCGAGCAGATTGCGCTCGTGTGCCGAGTGTAGCAAGGCCATCAGTTGTGCACGGTCTTCCGGCTCGCGCAGGAGCAGCGAAGAAAGGCGTTCGAAAAAAGTCGGACTCTCGTGTTCCATGGCCTCTATATGCCGCGGATGCGGCGCGCTTTATTCCGGCGCATTAGCGCTCATCTCCGTAAGGGTCGGCAAAGCCGAGCGCGGCGAGCAGCGCGCGTTCTTTATCTTCCATGCGCTGCGCTTCGTCGGCCTGCTCGTGGTCGTAGCCTTGCAGGTGCAGCATGCCGTGCACGATCAAGTGGGCGTAATGCGCCTGGGCTGTTTTATTCTGTTCGGCGGCTTCGCGGACAACGACGGGGGCGCAGATGACGAGGTCGCCGCAGATAATCGGTTCGCGCGCGTAGGGGAAGGAGAGGATGTTGGTCGCGTAATCCTTGCCGCGGTAGGTGCGGTTGAGTTCGCGGCCTTCGGCTTCGTCGACGAAGCGTACGACAATCTCCCCCCCGCGCGGCCTATCGACATCGAGCGCGGCGCGCGCCCAGCGGCGGATGTCAGCGCGTGTGGGGAGTGCGCGCGTTGCCGCTTCTCCGTGCGGGTCGGCGCAGGCGTATTGCACGCTGAGATTGAGCCTGCGGGACGGGCGTGTGTCTATGTCGCGCGGATCGTTCATGGTTCGAGGCCTGTGTCTGCGGCGTCTGCGGTTGGCGCGGTCGCGTCGGCGGCGGGACGCCGGCGATTGCCCGCCGGTTTGCCGCCGGTCGATTTCTCCTGCTTTTCCAGTTTTTCCTGCGCGGCCGTATGCGCTTCATAGGCCGAGACGATGCGCGCGACGAGCGGGTGGCGGACGACATCTTCTTTCTGGAATTGCGTAAAGGCGATGCCGCGCACGTCGCGCAGAATGAGGCTGGCTTCCAGCAGGCCGCTCTTCTGTCCGTGCGGCAGGTCGATCTGCGTGACGTCGCCGGTGACGACGGCTTTGGCGCCGATGCCGATGCGCGTCAGGAACATTTTCATCTGCTCAGGCGTCGTGTTCTGCGCTTCGTCAAGGATAATGAAAGCGTGGTTGAGCGTGCGTCCGCGCATGTAGGCAAGCGGAGCGATTTCGATGCTGTTGCGTTCGAACAGGCGCGTCACCTTATCGAAGCCCATCAGGTCGTAGAGTGCATCGTAGAGCGGCCGCAGATAGGGATCGACCTTTTGTGCCAGATCGCCGGGCAGGAAACCGAGGCGTTCGCCCGCTTCAACGGCGGGGCGGGTGAGGACGATGCGCCGCGCCTGTTCGCGCTCAAAAGCGTCGATGGCCGAGGCGACGGCAAGATAAGTCTTGCCGGTGCCGGCCGGGCCGATGCCGAAAGTGATGTCGTGCGCCTGAATCTGTTTGAGGTATTCGACCTGGCGCGGCGTGCGTCCATGCAGATCGGTCTTGCGCGTCATCAGCGCGGGGGAATCATCGGCGCTGTGTTCGCGCCGTTCCGGGCGATTGGCCAGCTCGATCAAGCCGAGTTGGATTTCGTCGATGGACAGTTCATTTTTGGCGCGTGCATACAGGGTTTGCAGTGCTTCAGACGCTTTGGCGAGCCGCGCCGTCTCGCCGCGTAAGGTAAAGTGTTCGCCACGGCGCGCGATGGAAACATCGAAGGCGGCCTCGATCTGGCGCAGGTTTTCGTCGAGCGCGCCGCAGAGGTTGGCAAGCTGGGCGTTATTGACCGGCGAGAGTTTGAGTTCGACGGCGCGCGATCGAACGCTGGCGGGCGATTGCGGCCGATCGGCGGATTGGGCGGTTTTTCTGCTCATGCTTCGCGGGTCAGGACTTCGCCGCGCAGCGAATGCGGCATGGCCGAGACGATGCGCACGTCGATGAAGCGGTTGACCAGGCGAGGATGGCCGACGAAGTTGACGACGCGGTTATTGTCGGTGCGGCCGGCAAGTTCGCCTGCATCCTTTTTCGAGACGCCTTCGACGAGCACGCGCTGCACCGTGCCGACCATCGACTGTGAGACGGCCTGTGCCAGCGCGTCGATGCGTTTTTGCAGGCGCATCAGGCGTTCGAGCTTGACCTTCTGCGGCGTGTCATCGGACAGATCGGCGGCAGGCGTACCGGGGCGGGCGCTGTAGATAAAGGAGAAGGAAGCGTCGAAACCGACTGCATCAATCAGGCGCATCGTTTTTTCAAAATCCTCGGCCGTTTCGCCGGGGAAGCCGACGATGAAGTCGGAAGACAGCGAAATGTCGGGGCGCGCCGCACGCAGTTTGCGCACGAGGCTTTTGTATTCGAGCGTCGTGTAGCCGCGCTTCATCGCCGCCAGCACGCGGTCGGAGCCGGACTGTACCGGCAGATGCAGGTGGGAAACGAGTTTGGGCACTTTGGCGTAGGTCTCAACCAGGCGCGCTGTCATTTCACGCGGGTGCGAAGTGGTGTAACGGATACGCTCAATGCCGGGAATTTCGGCGATGTATTCGATCAACATGGCCAGGTCGGCGGTTTCCTCGCCGCTGCCGATTTTGCCGCGATAGGCGTTAACGTTCTGGCCGAGCAATGTCACTTCACCGACGCCCTGTTCGGCCAGGCCGGCAACTTCGGCCAGCACGTCGTCGAATGGGCGCGAGACTTCGTCGCCGCGCGTGTAGGGCACGATGCAATACGTGCAGAATTTGCTGCAACCTTCCATGATCGAGATAAAGGCAGCGGCGCCTTCCGTGCGTGCGGGCGGCAGGTGGTCAAACTTTTCGATTTCGGGGAAGGAGACGTCGACCTGCGCTTTGTTGCTGTGCCGCCGCTCGGCGATGAGCTGTGGCAAGCGGTGCAGCGTTTGCGGGCCGAATACGACGTCGACGTAAGGCGCGCGCCGCACGATGGCCTCGCCTTCCTGGCTGGCGACGCAGCCGCCGACGCCGATGATGAGATCAGGCTTGGATTGTTTGAGCGGGCGTACGCGGCCAAGGTCGTGAAAAACGCGCTCCTGCGCTTTTTCGCGCACCGAGCAGGTGTTGAACAGGATGATGTCGGCCTCTTCGGGCGTATCGGTGCGGACGATGGGTTCGGATGCGGCGAGCACGTCGGCCATTTTGTCCGAATCGTACTCGTTCATCTGGCACCCGAAAGTGCGGATGAACAGCTTTTTGGCCATTCGGATCAGTTCTGCTGTCTCTGTTCCCGGGCTTCCCGGGCGGCTGCCATCTCGGCCGGGGGAAGAATCCATACGCGATAGACCGAGCCGTAGGAATCGTTGACGTAAACGATATCCTTGTTGCCCTGAATGGTCATCGACAGGACAATCAGGTTTTTCTCGTTGCGGAACTGCGCGATGGGCGACAGGCGGTGCTTGACGTTATCGATAACAATCGTGCCGTTGCCGGGCGGCGGCTCCATGACCCCGAATTTGGCTTCGGGCGGCAGTTTGCGCTGGATAATATAGTTCTCGTAGGTTTGCGGCGCGGGCGCGCCAACGTTTTGCACCACCGTTTCAATGACGGCGCTGACGATAGATGCAATGAGAGAGGCGGGTAAAGGCATGGCATTATTATAGACAGAATCCCTGGCGGACGAAACCATGGCGTTACCTTTCCTTTTCCCCTATTTTCAGGCGCTCGCGACCAGCGGGTTTTTTATCAGCGCATAAATTTATGAACACGGCGCGCTTGCTTCGCATTTTTGAGTGGCGACTACCGCTGTTTCCCCGGCCTGAAACAAGACGACGCTGTGTATTCAGCGCAATCCGGCAAGATTCATTGCGGCATTTTTGTGGCAACCCAGCGCACCGCGCCAACGAGCCGGCGCCTCGGATGCATCATGGCCTCTTCCATCACCCTCACGGCTATTGGGCACAAACTTCCCGCTTGCCGCCTCGGCTTTGAGGGAATCAACGCGTTGAGAAACTTCACTTGGTTGATGTCGGTAATCCAAGTGTCCAAGCCGCCTGGTTAGGGTCGCCGAAGCAGGATAGGGTAGATAAAGCAGGATAAACAACGAGATAGGCTAAAAGCGGCAACGACGCGGAAGGATCGCCGGTTGCAACGATTTTTCGGGCACCGGTCAAATTTCATGTTTCTTCCTCAGACACTTGGCGCTAATGGATAAAGTTCATGCTCAAGGCCTCATTCTTTAGCGGAATAATTCCTTACAAACCGTGCCTTATTCCCTTGTTTCAGTCTGTGATGGCAGCGCAAAAGCCTTTTCATACGCAGAATCTCCCTTCTGGTAGGTTGCTTGTGTTCGGGATGCCCAGCGCGGAAAAATCCTCAAAGGCAAACAGCCGCCGGCTGTCTGGGTCAAGCACGAGACTGCCAGCCAGCGGAGCGCAATGACTCATTGGCCTGAAGCCCGCGTCTTTTGGGCGTTTCCGCCCGATCGCTTCTGGAGCCCGTGTCAATCGGGCGTCTGCGGACAGGCAATCTGGGATCGCCCGTAAACAGTGGGCTTGCAGGCAGGCAAATCCGGGGCGCCCGTAAATACTGGGCTTATGGGTAGGCCGGCCGGAAACCCGCGTAAATAGGGCGATTGAAGATAGGCAGGCCGGAAGCGCCTGTAAACACTGGGCTGACGGGCAGCCCCTCCGGAAACGCCCGTTCTACGCGGGCTGCGGGGCAGGCGTCGTTGTGGTCTCTGGTTTGGGTCTTCGATCGCAGGGGCTATTCGGACGGTGATGCTTCACCCCGGCTTCCTTGAATTTGCAATACATGGCGTAAAAATGCTGCCAGAAAATTTGGGGCGCCGCAATGCTCGAATCGTCGCATGAATGCGTTGATACGGCTGTTTCGCCATCCATGTCCGCGCCCTGATCGGCCGTTCTTGATGATGGTCGCAGAAAAGGCTGGAGAAAGGCCGGGGAAAGGCCAGGAAAAAGCAGGGGAAAGGCCGGTTTTGTGAGCCGGTTCCGGGCTGCGGTATGGATTAGGGCAGATACGGCCTGACGTACTGGGACAGGCCGCATCGCCGGATACGGCTTTGCGGCACGCGCTTTCGGTTATCATCACCGCCTATTTGCCGGATTTCGATTCAATGATTGCAGATCTGATTGCGCGTCACTGGGAGTTGCTGGATGCGCTGGCTGCGGTGATCGGCCTGATCGTGTATGTGGCGGCCTCGCAGGCGCTGCATCAGCGCCGGCATCCTTCGGCGGCGATCGCCTGGGTGATGGCGATTGTATTGCTGCCTTTTTTCGCCTTGCCGCTATATCTGGTTTTTGGAACGCGCAAAATTGCACCGCGGCGACCGCGCTCCGTGCCGATCCGCGATGTGCCCAGTCCGGCTCGGCAAACGACCGCAGCGCAGGCGCAACGATTGGCGCAGGCGATGGGTTTGCCGCCGCCGGCGGCCTATACGCACCTGACGATCCATGCCGACGGCGCGCAGGCGCTTGATGCGCTGCGCCGTCTCATTGATGGCGCAACGCAGACGCTGGAGGTATGCACCTTCCTGTTCGGGCGTGATGCATTGGGCGACGAAATTGGCGAGCGGCTCAAGGCGAAGGCGCGCGCCGGCGTGCGCGTGCGCCTGCTGGTCGATGGCGTCGGTGTTTACATGGGCGGCGGCTTGCCCGATCTGCGTTCGTTGCGTGCCGCCGGCGTCGAAGCGCGGGTGTTTGTTTCGTTATTTCGTTCGTCGCTGCGCGGGCGTACCAATTTGCGTAATCACCGCAAGGCGGTGATTGCGGACGGGCGGCATTTCTGGTGTGGCGGCCGGAATCTGGCGGCGGAGTATTTTATCGGCGGATATGGCGTTCTCGGGCAACAGGTGTATCGCCAGCTACATCGGCGTGCGCCGCCGCCCTGGCTTGATCTGAGCTTCGATCTGGAAGGCGATCTGGCGCGCCAGGCGCAGGAAGTTTTTATGCAGGACTGGGCGTTTGCCGGCGAGCGCGAGTCCGCGGAAAAATACGCGCCCGCGCAGGTCAATGCCGCCCAAGGGCCGCCCCCTACGGTTCCGGGGCTGGCGCAGATGGTGGTCAGCGGCCCCGACCTGGCCGACGATACGATCCATACGCTGCTCATTTCCAGCTGCTTTACCGCGCGCCGGCGTATTCTGGCGATTACGCCGTATTTTGTGCCCGATCCGGCGCTGCTCAATGCCATGACGCTGGCGGCGCGGCGCGGTGTGGCGGTCGATCTGGTGATGCCGGTGCGCTCCAACCACAGGATTGCCGATTTCGTCCGGCACCGCGCCCTGCGCGAACTGGCGGCCGCCGGCGGGCGCGTCTGGCTGCATCCACAGATGGTGCATGCCAAAGCGCTCGTGTTCGACGATGAAATGGCGCTGGCTGGTTCCGCCAATCTGGATGGGCGGAGCCTGTTTATCAATTACGAAATGATGATCGGGTTTTACGACGGGATGGCGGTGCGTGGTTTTTCGGCCTGGATTGAAGCGCGACGGAAGGAAGCGGACGCCTATGTCGTACAGCGTCCCCATGTGGTGCGGAATGTGGCGGAAGGGCTGCTGCTTTGGCTGGCCTTCCAGTTGTAGGCGGCGGATGAGTGGGCGGCTGGACGGCCCGGAAGATAGACGTATTTCTGCTGCCTGATTGATATTGGCGCCACAGAAAAGCTCCGTCAGGGCTCATCAGAGGGAAGATTTTCACTGTTCCAGGCAAGCGGTCTGCCGGCGTCTGCGCGGCGGGATGGGCGGATGAGTTTATAGCAGAGAAAATGCGGCGGGAGGTCGCCGTGAATACTGCTTGGGATCAGGCGCCGACCGGAATTCAGGGCAGCTTCACCCGCACGATGCGCTGATCCAGCTTGCTGCCCGCGCCGAGGGCATAAAGCAGGCGCAGGAAAAGCGGATAGCGTTTGCCGCAGGTTTTACTCAGCGGCAGTTCCTCCGCCACTTGCAAGCCCGGCAGCCAGCCTGCCAGTTCGCGGCTGTCCTTGACCGACCATTTCATCTCCGGCGGCGCTTTCTTCATGCTGCCGAGGGCGTCGTGCCGCTTGGCGCGGCCGACGAGGATGGTCGGGATAATGTCGAACACCAGCGTCGCCTGCGGCAAATGCTGTGCCAGCGTCGCGAGCCAGGCGCGCACCTTGCTTTCCGCAAAATACATCAGCACCCCTTCTGCCAGCAGCAGCACCGGCTTGCCGTGGGCGGCGACGCGCGTCATCCATTCGGGCGCAAAAAGCGATTCACTCAGGTAAATATTGCCGGATTCCGGCAGCAGCTCGCGGCGCAGAGCAATGACTTCGGGCAGATCGAGATCGTACCAGGCGGTGATGGCCGGGCGGCCGAGGCGCTCGTAGCGGGCATCCAGCCCCGCGCCCACCTGCACGACGACGGCATCGGGATGGGCGGCGATAAAGCGACGTGCCTGCTCGTCGAAGAGCCAGGCCCGCCCGCAGCAGCCTGCCTGCGAAGCGGTGGCTTTGCCGTATTTGCTGAAATCGTAGTCAAGCCGCGCCAGCATCTGCGGCGCGATGGGGTCCACCAGCAGCGGCGCGGATTGCTGCTGCTCGACCGCCTTTGCCCACAGCGGGATGAGCAGGGTTTCGGAAAGGACGGTGAGGTCAGGGGTGATTTTTTCGGGCATGGCGACTTCTTCTAATCTTCTAAATAAGAGAGATTCGCAATTGTACTCCCGCGTTTCTCCTTGCTCCTCTCTTCTTTCATTGCCAGAAAACCACGCTAGGCGGCCGTACGGTGGCGACGTTATGAAAAAGGCGGAACGGCCAGGCAAGAGATGATTCATTCTCTGCTGACGGTTCCGCCGGCGGGCGCCGTATTCTCGTAACCGCGGCGATATTTATTTTTCCAGCGTTGCTGATGGGGCCGGCTTATTTCTCCGCGGGGGCGCTGTCGAGCGAAACGAGCTTCTGCTCGATGCGGTCAAGCGGCAGCGCGCCGGGAATACGCTCGCCATCAGCAAAAATGAGCGTCGGCGTACCCTGGATGTTCAGACTGCGGCCGAATTCGACATTCTGTGCGATGGCTGACGTGTTGCAGTCCGTCTTGGCCGTCAGTTTTTTTCCGTCCAGCATCAGATCGTTCCAGGCGCGCGCCTTGTCGGACGAACACCAGACCTGCTTGGATTTTTCCAGCGAATCGGGCGAGAGGATCGGGTACAGGAAGGTATACAACGTAATGTTGTCGAGCTTGGCGATTTCCTTGTCCAGGCGTTTGCAGTAACCGCAGTTCGGGTCTTCAAAGGTTACCAGTACGCGCTTACCATTGCCGCGCACCTGTTTGATGGCGTTGTTCAGCGGCAGATCGGAGAATTTGACCGCCGTCAGTTTTTGCATCCGCTCCACGGTGTAGTTCTGCATCGTCTTGCCGTCGATCAGCGCGCCGGCGATGATGACCGACTGCTTGGCATCGGTATAGAAAATCTGCCCGTCGGCATAAATTTCGTACAGCCCGAGATAAGGCGTTTTTTTGATACTGCTGATTTTGACGCCCAACTTGGCTTCCATGGCGTCTTTGACACTGGCTTCGTTGGCGTGCGCGGGGGCGGTCAGGCAAGCAGCGGCGATGAGGGCGATGGGCAGGATGTTTCTCGACATAAACAGGTTTCTCCGTAATCTCAGGTTTTTTAACGCATACTGCGCATACTGGATGAGCGGGTTTTTGACGGGCTTGAGGCGGTCGGTCAGCGCCATGCCAGCGTTGCGCGGGATTTGAAAGCCCGGGAGTTTCTCATGAAACAGCCGATAAAGTGTGTGAGTCGTGTACTGCAACAGCAATATTCCCTCGCGCCGCCCCTGTATATAGCGGCGCAGCAGGCGGATTTGACCGATATCCCGCCCATTCCGGACGCAGTCGCGCTCCGCGTCGGCAATGCCGGCGCGCGGTAAGATGCGCGCCATGTCGGATGGTTCGCCTGTTGCCCGCTATTTTCCCGCCGTCGTCTGCGCGGAATTCGATTCGCCGGTCGATGCGCTGCGCAGTCTTTGCGTGTCGCATGAGGAGGCGATGGATCTCGTGGCCGCTTCCTGGTTTCCCATCTCTTCCCGACGTGCAATCAAGCCGGCGGATGGAGGTGATGCGTGTGAGCGCGATGAATGTGATAAACGCGAGCAGTATGCCCTCGTGACAACGATTGACGGCGGTCGCTGCGTTGCCGCGCTACGGCTGAATAATGGCCGCTGGGCGGCGTGTTACGCCTACCCCGAACAGGCCGCTGCCAGCCGCGTTGAGGCCGAACGACGCCTACGTCGGCTGACGCGCGGCAAGAAACGCGGACTGGTCGCTGTTGCCGAGACAGGGCTGCCGTTCGCCGATACGGACAGGGCGTCTCTTCAGCGCCCGGTATAATCCGGGCCTG
This sequence comes from uncultured Propionivibrio sp., assembly GCA_938040985.1. Classification (GTDB taxonomy): domain Bacteria; phylum Pseudomonadota; class Gammaproteobacteria; order Burkholderiales; family Rhodocyclaceae; genus Propionivibrio. The sequence goes on along the minus strand of CALHZD010000067.1, from coordinate 2,594 downwards.
TTTTTCCGGAAATTCTGCCATGTCCGATCTGCTTGCCCAGCTCAATCCCCAGCAAGTCGCCGCAGTGACTTTGCCGCCGCAGCATGCGCTGATTCTGGCCGGCGCCGGCAGCGGCAAGACGCGCGTATTGACGACGCGCATCGCCTGGCTGATTTCGACGGGGCAGGCAAGCCCGCATGCCGTGCTGGCCGTGACGTTTACCAACAAGGCGGCCAAAGAGATGCTGACGCGTCTGTCGGCGATGCTGCCGTTGCAGTTCGGTGCGGCGCGTGGCCTGTGGGTCGGCACGTTTCATGGGCTGTGCAACCGCATGCTGCGCCTGCATCATCGTGAGGCGGCGCTGCCGGCCGCCTTCCCGATTCTCGACATGGCCGATCAACTCTCGGCGATCAAGCGCCTGCTCAAGAACCTCGGTGTCGATGACGAAAAATTCCCGCCGCGCGAGCTGGCCTATTTCATCAATGCCCACAAGGAACAGGGCATCCGCGCGGCGCAGGCCGAGGGATACGATGATTACACGCTGCGGCGTATCGAGCTGTACGCGGAATATGAGGCCCAGTGCCAGCGCGAGGGCGTGGCCGATTTCGCCGAGCTGCTGCTGCGCTGCTACGAGCTGCTCTCGCGTAACGAGCCGCTGCGCCGGCATTACCAGGCGCGCTTTGGCCATATTCTGGTCGATGAGTTTCAGGACACCAACGCCTTGCAATACCGCTGGCTAAAGCTGCTGGCCGGCGTCGACGCGCCGGCGCCGGGCGCCTGCCTGTTCGCGGTGGGCGACGACGATCAGAGCATTTACGCCTTTCGCGGTGCTGAGGTGGGCAATATGCGCGCCTTCGAGCGCGAGTTCCGGGTCGAGAACGTGATTCGCCTGGAACAGAATTATCGTTCGTTCGGCAATATTCTCGACGCCGCCAATGCGCTGATCCAGCACAATCAGGCGCGTCTGGGCAAGAATCTGTGGACCGATGCCGGGGCGGGCGAGCCGATCCGCGTCTTTGCCGGTTTTTCCGATCTCGATGAGACGAACTATGTCGTCGATGAGGCGTGCGCGCTGATCCGCGAAGGAATGCCGCCCCGGCAGATCGCCTTGCTCTATCGCTCCAACGCGCAGTCGCGCGTGCTCGAGCACCAGTTGTTTACCGCCGGCGTGCCGTATCGCGTGCATGGCGGGCTGCGCTTTTTCGACCGGCAGGAGGTCAAGCATGCGCTCGCCTACCTGCGCCTGATTGTTAATCCGGACGATGATACGGCCTTTGTCCGCGTCGTCAATTTCCCTGCGCGCGGTATCGGCAGCCGCAGCTTTGAAGCGTTGCAGGACGCTGCGCACCGTGCCAATTCCAGTCTCTACAACGCGGCGGCGGGGCTGCCGGGCAAAGCGGGCGCGGCGGTGGGCGGTTTTATCCGGCTGATTGAGGCGCTGCGCGCCGAAACGCAAGGCGTGTCGCTGCCTGAGGTGATCGAGCATCTTATCGAGCGAAGCGGCCTGCGCGCGCATTATCTAGGCGAGAAGGAAGGACGCGAACGGCTGGAAAACCTGGATGAACTGGTTAGCGCCGCGACCCGCTTCTTGCAGGAAGAAGACGATACCCTGGTCAATCCGGCGGAAGGCGACGCGCTTTCCGCCTTTTTGGCCCATGCCTCGCTGGAGGCGGGCGAACACCAGGCGGGCGAAGGGCAGGACGCCGTGCAGTTGATGACGGTGCATGCGGCCAAAGGGCTGGAATTCGACGCCGTCTTCATCACCGGGCTGGAGCAGGGCCTGTTCCCGCACGAAAACTCCGAACTTGAGCGTGATGGGCTGGAGGAGGAGCGCCGGCTGATGTATGTCGCCATCACCCGCGCCCGCCGGCGGCTGTATCTGACCCATGCGCAAACGCGCCTGCTGCATGGACAGACGCGCTATTGTCTGCCTTCGCGCTTTATCGAGGAGCTGCCCGAAGCCTTGCTTCAGCCGGTAGGCCATGGCGCAGCACTGGCAACGTATGGCGATTCCCATGCGCCGGGCGCTTCCGCCGAGTGGCAGGAAAGCGCCGTGGGGGCAGAACGCGCCGCGCCAGATGCGCCGGGCGGTTTTCGCATTGGCCAGAATGTGCGCCATGCCAAATTCGGCGAAGGGGTTATCGTTTCTGCCGAGGGCCGTGGGGCGGATGCGCGCGTCCAGGTGAATTTTGGCAAACAGGGGATGAAATGGCTGGCGCTGGCCTACGCCAAGCTGACAGCGGCTTGAGATCGTTCCGACAGCCTGCGATCGGGTAACGAAGCCGGCTGCCGGCTGCGTATATTTTCATCGCCCGTTCATCGCCGCGCAATCGCGCTGGCACCGTGCGCGAACTGCGCAGCGCCATCCACCTGTACGAACGGCACGCCTTCGTCGAAACCGCGCCCTACTACGCCAACCCCATGCCCGATGTGATCTACATGAAGCGGGCGCTGTGAACCCCGTGCAAACAGACCAGAAAACATAAAATGCCCGGAGGTCCCCGTAAATAAAGGGCTTCAGAGCATCAAAAAACATAAACCGGAAAAATAGCGGCTTCTTTTGCCAAAACACGGTGTTGGCTCGCCTTGCCGTACTGCTCGTACTGTCTGCGGCT
>CALHZD010000066.1 GCA_938040985.1 uncultured Propionivibrio sp. | reverse complement strand
CCGACATCAATGACCAAGCGCCGTTCTGCTTGAACTGTTTTGAGCCGCAAAAAAGGCATTTTTTGCATTCAAGGGTTTTGAGCTCCTGGGAGCCTTACAGCGCAAGAGCTACAAAAATTTTCAGCATGAGTTTTGTCCGGCACCCCGAAGAAAAACTGTTTGGGATCAAAAGCCTATGTGGGAGCAGCGATTTTCTGCGGAGGAGAAGTCACGGCTGCGCCTGCCGTCTGCCGCTTGCCTCAAATGCCGTAATGGTGGGCTTTTTGGGGCAGCGGTAGTCCACGCAGCGGGCGGTGGTCGGAGTGCCGCCACGGCAGCGGCGTAGTCGAGGCATCCAGGTTTTTTACGAGAACGTGGTCAAAGTTGAGAAAAAGCGGGCGCCAGGTCGGGGTGAGGTGGTGGGTGGTCGCCGTGGTGGTGCCGCCGCCGCGCCGCTGGTGCGCAGGAAATCGCGGTAGTGCGGGGAATAGGGGCTAGGGGCTGCTGTTGAGATCGCCGACGGCCAGGACGCGCGATTCTGCGGTGATGCGCGCAGCGGTATTGCCGAGCGGCGGATGAGCGCTATTGCTTTACCACCAGCAGCAGCCCAGCGCCGATAGGCACGATGCTGTGGCGGTAGTCTTCCGCCGCAGCGACCAGGGCGATGAAGTCCTGCACTTGCGCGGCATGCGAGATGACGTTGTCCACCGCCAGCAGGCTGCCGCTGCGCGCCAGGCAGCGGCGCAGTTCCGGCCAATAGACGGGGTAGGCGGGGCGTTCCGCGTCGAGCGGGATGAAGTCATATATCTCCTGTGTGTCGCGCAGGAAGACGGCGGCATCAACGCAGAGGGCGGTTGCGGCCAGTCCGCAGGCGTGTAGGTGTCGCTGTGCAGTGGCGTGGCGCGCGGGGTCGATTTCCAGCGTGGTCAGGCGGCCGCCCGTCTGCGCGGCGGCTTCCGCCAGCCAGAGAGTGGAATAACCGCCTGATGTGCCGATTTCGAGCAGGTTTTGCGCCTGCTTGGCCACAACGAGCACGGAAAGCAGAGCGGCGCTTTCCGGCTCGATGCTGCGCCAGCGGTGCAGGCGGTCGGCCTGGGTGGCATCAGCGCTGCGGTAGGTGTGGTAGAGGGTGTCGAGGTGTTGGCGGATGGGTGGATGCATGGCTTATCTCTGATGATTTTTTGTTTGGCAGGCGGCGAGCAGGAAAGCGGCAGCGTAGTAGGGCAGGAAATGGCTGAACAGTTCGGCAAACCCGTTCAGACGGCCGCACTGACCAAGGGATGAGCGCGGCGAGTGCGAGCAAGGCGAAGGCGTGCAAACGACGGGTAACGGCTATGTACTATGTATAAAGCTGGTTTTTGTTCTGGTATATGTTTTTATTTATTTTCATAGAGTTAATCCGTGATGTTGTTCAGGCAGGTTTTTTTGCCTCAATTTCACTTCCGCTGCTGACAAAAAAGAGGTTTTTGTACGCGCTTTTGGCCTGAGGGTGTTCAAGGCGCCTCGCGTGGCGAGGAAATAGTACGCAAATTTTCTTGATGCATCAGGCGGGCCAATGCACCGAGTACGGAGATTCGTGCCAGTGGCCTGAGCCGGGTTTGGCCCGTTTGGTTTTTTTCAGATAAATTTTATTCCCGCCCACCGCTGGTTTTTTGTCGAACGCCGTGGGTAAAGATTGTTCTGCTGCGGGGGTGATGGGCGTATTTCTTTCTGTACAGCGCGTTGAGTTGGCGGGAAGCCTGGCTTACCATTGATTTTGCTTTAAGGCACATTGGCTAACGCTAGCCATTCTTTTGTCCTTGTTCGCATCGTTCAGGAGATTGCAATGAAAAAGCTCGGTAAATATTCGTTCGGTACGGGCGACCGTTTTTCGCATCAGGGCGAGGCCCAGCTTGCCGGCCTGCTCAAGGCGCAGCGGGAACTCGGCGTCGCCATTACGCCGGTCTGGAATAAGTCCAACCGCGAACACAATCTCATTCATAGCGAGCCGACCGATACGCGCCGTGAGGCTGATGCGGCCGTCAAGGCGCTGAATTACGCCGGGCCGTACTTCGTCGATGCCGACCATATCAACCTCAATACGGTCGATCGCTATATCGAGCCTTGCGACTTTTTTACGCTGGACGTCGCCGATTACATCGGAAAAGCCGCCGCGCCCGCTGAAATCGACGCGTTTATCGTCAGGCAGCAGAAGTTCGTGGGCGCGCTGAAAATACCGGGCATTGACGAACCCTTTGAGGTAACGTTCGATGGGTTGCGTCGCTTTGCCGAAAAATTCCTGTTTGCGGTGATTGAGGCGGAAAAGATCTATCGACATATTGCAAGCCGAAAAGGCGCAGGCAACTTCATTACCGAGGTGTCGATGGATGAAGTCGATGAGCCGCAGAAACCGCTTGATCTGTTGTTCATCCTCAAAGCACTGGCGGACCTGAAGGTGCCGGTTCAGACGATTGCGCCGAAATTTACCGGGCGTTTCAACAAGGGCGTCGATTATCAGGGCGATGTCGGGCAGTTCGGCAAGGAGTTTGAAGAGGATATGCGGGTCATCGACTACGCCGTCGCCCATTTTGGTTTGCCGGCAGAACTCAAGCTCAGCGTGCATTCGGGCAGTGACAAGTTTTCGATCTATCCGGTCATCGGCGGGCTGCTGCGCAAACACGACAAAGGCGTCCACGTTAAAACGGCGGGCACGACCTGGCTGGAGGAGGTGATCGGCTTATCGATTTCCGGCGAGGAAGGGCTATCGTTGGCGCGGGCGATTTATGCCGGAGCGTATGGGCGCAGAGATGAACTGTGCGGCCCGTACGCGACGGTCATTGATATCAGGGAAGAGCGGCTGCCGACGCCGGAAACGGTCAATCGGTGGAGCGGCGAGGATTTTGCATCGGCGCTACGTCATATTCCCGACCAGCCGAAGTACAACCCCAGCGTGCGCCAGTTGATCCACGTGGGATTTAAGATTGCGGCGGAAATGGGCAAGGCGTACTCCGATGCGCTGGAGAAAAACCGTCGGGTGATTGCCCCCTGTGTAACGGAAAATATTTTCGATCGGCATCTGCGCCGGATGTTTGGCTGACTTCGGCATGAATACCAAGGCAGGCCGGGGGGACGGGCGAAATTTAGTAATGCTCAGTCGTGTGCGCCGCTGATGCGCGGTAGGCCAGCCTGCGCTGATTTTGCTTGTTTTCCCAGTTGCTTGCTGTCGTGTCGTCGGAACGCCCGGATCGGGCCGGTGCCGTGTGCATAGTTCAGTCAGGCACGTAATAAAAATACTGTTGGCCGCCGGTCGATTTCCGGCGGCGTCAGTTTTTTCCATTCATCGATACGGCGAGTCAGAATGCTTTCATCGGGCAGTGTCAGATTGGTGGCAAGGCACAGCCGGGTCTGGCCGGCGCAGTGGTCGAGCAATGCAGCAAACAGCTTCAGGTTGCGATAGGGCGTTTCGATGAAGATTTGAGTGCGCTGGTGAGCGCGCGACTCTTTTTCCAAGGCCGTGATCTTCTGATTCCTGGCCTTTTCTTTGGCAGGCAGGTAGCCGTGAAAGGCAAAGTGCTGTCCGCCCAGGCCGGAGGCCATTAATGCCAGCAGAATCGAGGAAGGGCCAACCAGCGGGGCGATACGAATACCGTTTGCCTGTGCCAGCGCAACGAGTTCTGCGCCAGGGTCGGCGACGGCGGGGCAGCCGGCTTCGGAGATCAGGCCAACGTCCGAGCCGGCCAGCAAGGGGGC
>CALHZD010000065.1 GCA_938040985.1 uncultured Propionivibrio sp. | reverse complement strand
CGGGCGCGCCCATTTCCTGACGACGGGCAGTATCAACGGTGCGAGTATGCGCTTCCTGGTCGATACCGGCGCGTCGACGGTCGCTATGGGCGCATCCGATGCGCGCCGCGCGGGGGTCGATCCGACGCGGGGAGAAAAAGGGTTCGCCCAAACAGCCAACGGCGTCGCGGAAGTTTCGCGCGTGCGCCTGCATAGCGTGCGGGTCGGCGACATCGTACTCAACGATGTCGAGGCCACGGTGCATTCACAGGATATGCCGATGGTGCTGCTCGGCATGAGTTTCCTGAACCGGATGGAAATGCAGCGCAACGGCGATACCATGACGCTCAAAAAGAATTACTAGCGATGCGCCGGTCTTCCGCACGCGCATAACGTACATAAAAATACATGATGGCCAAAATGCTTGGACAGAATGCATTTGCCGCTGAGCGCCGGCGTCTGGCGCGGGCGCTCTCGCCGGCGCCGGTGACGGCCACGGCGTTTGGCGATGAAGGCCGCGCCGGAGAGGGCCGGATTGCCGCCGCAGTGCTCGTTCCGCTGGTTCTGCGTGAAGCGGGGCTTACGGTTCTGTTTACGCAGCGCACTGATCATTTGCGCGATCATCCCAGTCAGATCAGCTTTCCCGGCGGGCGCGCCGAGCCGGAAGATGATTCGCCGGCGGCAACCGCCTTGCGCGAGGCGCGCGAGGAAATCGGCCTGCCATCGCGGCATGTCGAGGTGATCGGCTATCTTCCTGACTATCACACGATTACGGGATACCGGGTAACGCCCGTCGTCGCCTTCGTCACGCCGCCCTTCGCCCTGACGCTCGATGCGTTCGAAGTCGCCGAAACCTTTGAGGCGCCGCTGGCGTTTCTGATGGATGCCGCCAACCATCGTGAATTCGTCGTCCGGCGTGACGGCCATTTGCGCAGATTCTTTGCCATTCCCTACGGCCGGCGTTTTATCTGGGGCGCCACGGCGGGCATGTTGCTGTCGCTTCAGCGCGCTTTATCAGCATAAAACACCTGCCCGGAGATCCTTGTGAACAGGGCATCTCAGAGCACATGCGCTGAAACCCCTATAAATTGGGCATTTCCGGGCGCCCCCTCGGAGATGCCTAAATACACGGGCTTCAGGCCAACTCTTTTTGGAGATACGCCTGCGCTTCCACCTCAGCGTTTTTCCAATTCTCCCCCTGTCGGGGAGATGCCCCGAAACCCGCGCGGATAAAGGCGCTCCGGGTAGGCACCTTTGGAACCCTTATAAAAAAGTCGTTTGCGGATAGGATGCTCGGAGATGCACTGTTTACGCGGGCTAGCGGGCAGCCATTCTGTAACGCCCGTGGTAAAGGCGCTCCGTGCAGACGCCCGGAGATACCTTAAAACTAAAAAACAAGAATCGCCACAGCCTGCGCGCTGACTTCCACCCACGAAACTTCTTTTGATGCGGTTGCGCTGAGCGGCAGCGCGCCCCGCTGACTTTCTTTGCCTCGCCAAAGAAAGTCAGCAAAGAAAGGCGACCCCCAGGCGCAGAAAACTCCTTGCCGCGGGTTGCTTGGCGGCGGGCTTGATAACTCGCTTGCGCTCAAACAATCAAGCCCTTATTCCCGCCAAGCCACCCCGCGCCTGCGGCTGCACCTAAGGGGGTTTAGGGCGCTCCGTGCTTACCTATCTAGAAAGTGTGTTTGCCGAAAGGTGACGCTGGAGTCCGCGTAAACAGGGCATTTCCCAGTACCTCCTTTGAAACCCGCGTGGATAGGGCGCTTGCGGGCAGGGTATTCCGGAGCCCTTATAAATAAAGGGCTTCAGGTCATCCCTTCGGAAAAGTAGGTAAATAAAAGACTTCTGAGCAGTTGCACGGAGATGCCCGTAAATAAATGGCTTGCAGGGGCCCCCTTCTGAGATGCCCGTAGATAAAGGCGCTCAGGGCAGGTGTCTGGAGGCGTCCTGTTTATAAGGGCTCCAGAACATCCCCTTGGAGATGCCATAAATCCACGGGCTGGCGGGCAGGTGCCCAAAAACCTGGGCACAAGGATTGAGCGGATTGTTTGACTGTAAGCGCTGGCTCCAACCCGCAAAGCTTCTTTTGATGCCGTTGCGTTGAGCGGCAGCGCGCCCCGGAGGTGCCCTATTCACACGGGTTTGAGAGAGTTGGTCGGACACAGTGTTCTAATTTATGTTTTTTGATGTGCTGAAGCCCTTGTATTTAGGGCGTCTCAGAGCGTTTTATGTTTTCTGGCCCGTTTGCAAGAATTTCGGGGCGGGGCGTTCGGTGATGCTCTGTTTATGCGGGTTTGCGGGCATCCTTTCTGCGGCACCTAAAACATAGCGGCTTGACTTTGCCAAAAGACAAGGCGACAAGCCGCAGGCAGTATGAGTAATACGGCAAGGCGAGCCAACGCCGTATTTTGGTAAAGGAAGCCGCTATCGCTCGACTTTGCCAAAGACAAGACGGTAAGCCGCTGACAGTACATTCAGTACGGCAAGGCCAGGCCAACACAGCAACGCGGTATTTTGGCGAAGGGAGCCGCTATCAATAAAGTAAAAAGGGTGCGCGTTCCTCCAGCCATTCCGTTTCATCAGCGCGCGCCATTGCGTCGAGATCGCCGGGCGCGGCCTGCGGGTCATCCACCCATTCCCGTAATAACGGGCTGCCGTTGATCAGGTCGATGGCCAGTCGGTCGTGTTCGTATTCGTAAGGGAAATTGCGCCAGAGCGGGTAGTCGGGATAACGGCGGCGAATGGCCTTGAAGACAAGCGCTTGCAGCCGCCATGGACGAAATTCGGCGTGCCGGTAAGCGCCGTCATCGACATGAATCTGGATGCCGTGACACAGTTTGCCGGCGTGTTTGTGGAAAGTCGGCTCGAACCAGCAAGGCCGCAGACGGCAGCCGGTCAGCCAGTGCGGCGCCAGATGGCGGATTTCGTCAAGTAGCGCCTCCGCGTCGATGTCCGGCGCGCCGAACAGTTCCAGCGGCCGCGTGGTGCCGCGTCCTTCCGAAAGCGTCGTGCCTTCGAGCATGACGGTGCCCGCGTAGCAGCGCGCCATGGACAGGTTGGGCGCATTTGGGCTGGGGTTGATCCAGGCGCGTTCGCCGAGCGGCCAGCCGAAACCCGGCGCTTGCCCGGGCTGCCAGCCGTGCAGCGTAATGATTTCACAGTCCAGATCGAGCCGGCCGTCGGCGATAAACCAGCGCGCCAGTTCGCCTAGCGTCAGGCCGTGACGCATCGGGAGCCGGCCTGCGCCGACAAAGCTTTCCCATCCCGGTCGCAGTTTCAGGCCTTCGACGCAGCGGCCGACCGGATTGGGGCGGTCGAGAATCCAGAGGGTTTTGTGGTGTTCGGCGGCTTCTTCCAGCAGGTAGCGCAGCGTGGTAATGAAGGTGTAGATGCGGCAGCCGAGATCCTGCAAGTCAATCAGCAGAACGTCGAAGGCGTCGAGCATCACTGGCGTCGGGCGGCGCACCGCGCCATACAGGCTGAAAACGGGGATGCCGTGGCGCGGGTCGATGAAATCGGCCGATTCGACCATATTGTCCTGCTTGTCGCCGCGCAGGCCATGTTGCGGGCCAAAAGCGGCGGTGAAGCGCAGATCGCCCGGCGCGGCGAGCGCGTCGAGCGCATGCCGCAGATGGGCATCCGTGGAAGCAGGGTGCGCCAGCAGCGCCAGGCGCTTGCCCGCCAGTCGGCGGCGCAGGGCGGGTTCAGCAAGAAGGCGGTCAAGGCCGAAGCGTGTCGTCATGGTGCGGTATTTTCGTGTCTCGCGGAAAATGCGGAGGAAGGCGCCAGCCTGAGAGCCAAAGCGCGGCGGTCGTGAAAATCAGGGCGTTCGGCGGCATGGCGCAGCGCCCAGTAACTCAATGAGGGGATGCCCGGCGTGCGCCTATCGGCGCGGGTTTCGACGATGGCACTCAAGCCAATAGCCAGCGTTTTGCCGCACAGCCCGGAGGGCAGCAGGCCAGGCTGTAGGATGGCGCTCAGTTGCAGGCAATTCGGCAAGGTGCGCAGCGTAATTTCCGGCGCCGGCGGGTTCGCCCTATTCGTTGCCCTGTCCGGCTGGCGGTAAGCGGTAAAGGCATAGACCGCCCAGCGGCCGTCCGGAGAGAAGTTGAACTCATGGTAAGCGGTTTCCCCTGCCGCTGAAATGAAAGCCTCGAAACAGGTATGTTGCCAAAGATGATCGGCGCGTATGCTCGGCCCGGCGGAGGGAATTTGCATGGCTGACAGATCGCCAGATAGGTCGAATGAAAAATGCAGTTCGCCGTTCGCTGCATATTTTGCCGAGGCCGTCAGTGATTGAACGGACGGATCGGGCGTTGTAGGATGGCAGTGGAGCGGGATTTGCATAGGTTGCATAGGAAATGCCGTTTGGAAGCGAATTTTTCCGGCGGAGATTTTAATCTGTCTTGCTGCCGAAAACAGTTTGACATTACAGCAATTACTGTAGGAACAGTCGATTGATGTTTGTTTATACAATACTATTTGACAGTGCTGTTCAGGTCGAACATACTTGCGGAACTCATGGGGCGTCATTCCGTCAAAGTCGTTTCACTTGCCCGAGGCGCCAGGGCAAAAAGCGCGAAGCCGCCCAAGCTACGACGAGCGCATCAGGCCGCACGAATCGTTTAAATGAATCACTATTCAAGTAGAGAACAGTGCCGCATAATTTTGCCGGCAAGGAGGAATTAATGGCTTTCCTGAATATAAAGAAAGCGCTATTTGCCAAAAAAGACGAGGATATACAGGCGGCGGATTTCAAGAGAAACAGAAGAGTAAATGCCGCCGATCCAGCTTCCGCCTCCGGGCGGCGCGCTGGCCCGACAGGGGAGGCTGCTCAGGAAAGACCCTTACCGGTCATTGGAAAATATCCTTATCCGAAGCAGAAGAAAATACTGTTCGTTTCGGCCGCGGTGATCGGCGCGCTCTTTTTTATATTTTTTATCGTGACTTTTCTCTTTCTCGGACACGATGCGAAGATGCATTCGACCGTTACGGAAATGCAGATGCTGTCCCAGCGCATGGTGATTGCTTCAAATGCCGGCATGAATGGTGATGAACGCGGCTTTGATGATGTCAATGAATATATGGAGCGGTTCAGATCCAATATATTGGCGGTAGAAAACGAGAGCGCTTTGTGGCTGAACAATACGCGAGAGAAGGCCAATATTCTTTCCCGGCTGCAAACTCTGTGGCGCGATAACTTTGGCGAAGCCAATCGGGCCAATATGCAGCATGTGCTGGAGCAAAGAAAACAACTGGTCGATATTGCCCAGGACATTTCGGAAGTCGTAAAAAATGATAGTGAGGTGGAAAAACTCATTGCGACCATGAGCCGCGACTTGTCGATTTATGAGGAAGACAAGCGCGCCGTCAGCTATTTCGGGCAGTTAGGGCCGCTGTATTCGCGTATGTCAAAGGTGGTCAGTCTGCTGCCCTCCGGCAATGTCTCGGCGCGCGCCGAGTATGCCGTGCTGGAACGGGATGTCAGAAAGTGGCTGCAAGTTGTCAGAGCCTTGAAGGAGGGCGATACCTCCGCGGGGGTACCGCCTTTTCGTTCTCCCGCACTATTGAATGCACTTGCCATGCTTGAACGGATGGCGAACCCGCTGTCGAAAATTACCGCAGAGCTGCGTACTTCAAGCGCGGCGCTGGATAATGCTTATCTCGCCAATCGTCTGCTGGTTCAGGATTCCCGTTCGGTAGCGGATATCATCGGTGAGTTGGCCAGTTTTTATAGTAACCGCGGGCATGTGGCGACACTCGGCTCATTTTTGTTTGTGCTGGCTATCGTCGGCTTGCTGACGCTCTATTGCCTGGTGCGCGTTCTTAATCAGGAATCCCAGCAAAAGCACCAGCAATCGGAGACCGAAAGCCAAAAAAACCAGGCTGCCATTTTGCGTTTGTTGACGGAAATGGAGGGTATTGCCGACGGTAATCTCACCATGCGTGCCATGGTGACGGAGGATCTGACCGGGGCCATTGCCGACTCGATCAACTATACGGTCGATGAATTGCGCTCGCTGATTCTGGAAATCAACCGTTCTGCCGAACAGGTGACGCTGGTCAGCGGAAGAGCACACGAGGTCTCGGATCAACTGTTGCGCGCAGCAGGAAAGCAGTCCGAAGAAATTGAAAACACCAACCAGGCCGTGCGCATGATCGTGCAGTCTGTACAGGGCGTGGCCGGGTCAGCGACACGGTCATCGAAGGTTGCGCAGGCTTCGCTATCGGCTGCCGAGCGTGGCGTGGTCGCGGTCAATAACCAGATCCGGGGCATGAACGAGATTCGGGAGCAGATCCAGGAGACCTCGAAGCGGATCAAGCGTCTGGGCGAGTCTTCGCAGGAAATCGGCGAAATCGTCGAGCTGATCTCGGACATTACCGAACAGACCAACGTTTTGGCGTTGAACGCCGCGATTCAGGCGGCGGCGGCGGGAGAGGCCGGGCGCGGCTTCTCCGTCGTTGCCGAGGAAGTGCAGCGTCTGGCCGAGCGCTCGGGCGAGGCGACCAAACAGATTGCCGCCATTGTTAAAACCATTCAGTCCGATACGCAGGACGCCGTGGCTGCAATGGAACTTTCGACGCAGGGTGTGGTTGAGGGCGCGAAACTTTCCGACGCTGCGGGTTCTGTGCTATCGGAAATTGGCCGGATTTCGCACGAACTGGCGCGCCTCATCGAGTCGATTACGCACGAGACGGAAGACCAGAGTCTGCTGGCCGAGCGTGTCAATGCGTCCATGCGCGATATTCTCTCAATTACTGAGCAGACGATGCGGGGGACTCGTTCTTCGGCCGAGGCGATTGCTCAGCTGGCCGGTTTTGCTGCTGGCCTGAAGAGCGCGGTGGCGCGTTTCAAGGTATGAGGCCAAGGGTTTTCTCTGCGTGATTTTACGGGCCGCCTGCGGGCGGCCTTTTTTTTGTCTTCTGCCTGAAATTTCGTTTTTGCGCGCGAGTTCCTTTTCAGATTCTGTCCGAGCTAACGCCTTGGCCGTTTTGTAGGCGATCCGGCAACGCCATAACGGGGCGGAAAAGGCGGATTTGTTTTTTGCAAGGTTAAACGGCCGGGTCAGCGATGTCTGAAGTGCGCCAGGTATCAAGCGCCGGTCATAAAGTTGAATGCGTGGAAAAGGGCGATGAAGTGCGCTCTTGCAGACCTGACCCGCGTATGGCAAAGCCATGCTGGCCATGACTGCTATTTAGGCGTTTGGCTATCCTGAAACCGGCAGTGGTCGATCAATAAAAACAGTTGTACATACACCTTTGGTTGGCCTAGGATTCAAATCGCGACCATCGTTTGTCCCAGTGCTCATTGACGCTCAACCGTGGACGGGCGGGCGATGGAGCAATCTTTCCGATGTATGGCCTGTGCTTAACAATAGGAGGAGGTTTTCATGATGACTCGCAAACGTATGATGTCGACCTTGCTGGCGTTTTTCTTCGCCTTTTTTTCGTCACTCTCCCTAGCGCAATTTGCTGACCGGAAAATCCGCATTTCGGCGGGCGTGCCGGAGGAAAATCCGGTATCCGTTGGCGTTAAAAAGATGCAGGAAGTGCTGAACGCCAAATCGGGCGGCAAAATGAAACTGACAGGTTATTACAGCGGTATCCTGGGCGGAGACAACCAGGCGGTTCAGGCATTGCGCAGCGGCACCCAGGAAATGGTCATCACCTCAAGTTCTCCGCTGGCGGGCATGATTAAAGAATTGGGCATTTTTGATTTGCCCTTCCTGTTTGCCAATGAAAAAGAGGCCTACGCCGTGCTGGACGGCCCAGCGGGCGATTACTTCAATAAACGGCTGGAAGAATTTGGCCTGGTTAATCTCGCCTATTGGGAAAACGGCTTTCGCAACCTGACGAACAGCAAGCGCCCGGTTGGCAAGCTCGAAGACCTGGATGGGCTGAAAATCCGCGTGATGCAGAACAATATTTTCATCGACGCATTTCGTGAATGGAAGGCCAACCCCGTTCCGATGCCCAAGCAGGAACTTTATACCGCACTGGAAATGAGAGCGGTCGACGGGCAGGAAAATCCTTACATCGACATTGAAACCAATAAGATGTTCGAGGTGCAGAAGTACCTGACAACCTCGCGCCATGCCTATACGCCGTGGCTGATCCTGTACAGCAAGCCGCTTTGGGACAAACTGAGCGCGGATGAACAGGCCGCGCTGCGCGAAGCCGCCATTGCGGCGCGCAAGGTTCAGCGTGAGGCCAACAAAACGCTTGATGACAAGGCGCTGGTCTCCCTCAAGCGGCAGGGCATGGTCGTGAGCGATCTGGACAAGCAGGAACGCGAAAAAATGATGGAAAAGGTCAAGCCGGTTTACGAGAAAAACCTGGCGACCTATAACAAGGAAGTGTCCGATCTGGTTTTTGGCGAACTCAAAAAAATTCGCGGCAACTGATCCGTGGGCATCATGGTGCGCCATTCATGAAATTTTGTGTTGATTTCTGGCGGATGCGCGCTTCGGCAATGATGGGCCACCGTCTTTGATGCAAGCGGGCAATCGGCTGCATGCGTCGAAGGCGGGTGCCGAAGCGCGTATTGAACGGTATGTCAGGCGGCGTATCGATGGCGCACCGGCGGATCTTGCGATCTTGCTGATTTTGAGGCCGTGCCGATTACAGGCATCGTCGCAGTATGGCTTTTATGTTTTTGCCTGCGATACCTGTCAATGGCACGGCAATTCTGGAGATTGAGCAATGAATATTGAAAAGCGTCATCTGGCGATTCTGCCCAAATGCTACGCTGCCAACAGTATTGTGATCGACGGCGAACGCCGTATTCTGCTGGCCTCCGAAGGCGATGCCCCTTGCCTGGCCTGGCGGGGCCCCGACTATGTTGAATCGCACACCGTCTGGGACGGACCGGGCGGAACGATGGCGATCGTACCCATTCCCGGAACGCGCGGTGAATTTCTCGCCGTGCAGAAGTTCTATCGCATGTTCGACTGGGAAGAGGCCAAGGTCGTGCATGTGCGCCCTGACGGCGCGTGCGGATACAGGGTGACCGATCTGGTGCATTTGCCTTATGTGCATCGTTTTGATCTCCTGAGCGTGGGCGATCGCCACTATTTCATCGCCTGTACGCTGGCGACGCGGAAAGCATCGGTCGAAGACTGGTCAAGCGCCGGAAAAATCTGGGTCGGCGAATATACCGGCCCCGGCAAGCTGACGCTGGAAGTGCTGAAAGAGGGGATCACCCAGAATCATGGCTATTATCGCCTCGTGACGCCGGACGGCGTGCGGGGGCTGGTGACCGGCCGGGAAGGCGCGTTCGAGGTAGCGCCGCCGGATGGCAACGGGGGCGGCTGGCGCGTCACGCAGTTCATGGACTGGCCGATCAGCGATATTTCGGCGATCGACATTGACGGTGACGGCGAGCTGGAATTTGCCACGATTGAGCCATTTCATGGCACGTACTTCCGCATCTACAAACGGATCAACGGCAGCTTCCGAAAAATTTTCGAGCATCCGGAAGTGACCGAGTTTTATCACGTCGTCGTCGGTGCAAGGCTGGCGGGCGTCCCGGTCTTTATCGGCGGCTGCCGGCGCGGCAGGCAGGAGCTTTTTTATGTACGCGCCGATCCCTCAAACCCGTCGAAGCTCAGGCCGGAACTGATCGAAGCCGGCGTCGGCCCCAGCAACGTCTATGTGCTGAACGAAGCGGGGCGGGACATCATCGTCGCCGCCAATCGGGAAACGGATGAAGCTGCGTTGTATATCGTTACCCCGTAGGCGCTGTTTATAGCGGCTTCCTTTGCCAAAATACGGCGTTAGCTCGCCTTGCCGTACGACTCGTACTGCCTGCGGCTCGCCGCCTTGTCTTTTGGCAACGTCGAGCCGCTATGAAGCTCTCGGAGCGTCCCTCTGAAACCCGCGTGGATAGGGCGTTTGCGGGCAGGTGCTTCTGGAACCCTTATCAATAAAGGGCTGGCGGGCAGCCCTTCTGAAATGCCCTAAATACACGGGCTAACGAGCAGGCACCCGGAAGAACCTAAAAACAAGGATTGTTTGACTGTAGGCGCTGGCTCCACCCACGAGACTTCTCTTGATGCCGTTGCGCTGAGCGGCAGCGCGCCCCGCTGACTTTCTTTGC
>CALHZD010000064.1 GCA_938040985.1 uncultured Propionivibrio sp. | reverse complement strand
CTTTATCGGCAGCAATATCGTGCACGCGCTCAACCGGCGCGGCATCACCGACATCATCGCGGTGGACAACCTCAGCCGTGCCGACAAATTCCGCAATCTGGTGCAGGCCGATATTGCCCACTATCTGGACAAACACGAATTCATCCGCCAAGTGCGCGAACACATCTTCCCGTTTGACGACATCGAAGCCGTATTCCACGAAGGCGCGTGTTCCGACACCATGAACCACGACGGCAAATACATGATGGACAACAACTACCAATACACGCTCGACCTGCTCGACTGGTGCCAAGACGACCGCATCCGCCTGATCCACGCCTCCTCCGCCGCCGTGTATGGCAAAGGCCAAACCTTCCGCGAACAGCGCGAATTGGAAGCCCCGCTCAATGTATACGGCTATTCCAAATTCCTGTTCGACCAAGTCGTCCGCCGCCGCATCGAAGAAGGGCTGACCGCGCAGGTGGCCGGTTTCCGCTATTTCAACGTGTATGGCCCGCGTGAATCGCACAAAGGGCGCATGGCCTCGGTCGCCTTTCATCACTACCGCCAATTTCTCGCCGAAGGCAAAGTTCGGCTTTTCGAGGGCTGCGACGGCTACGCCGCCGGCGAGCAGAAGCGCGATTTCGTCTATGTCGGCGATGTCGTCAAGGTCAAACTCTTTTTTCTCGATCATCCCGACAAATCGGGCATTTTCAACCTGGGCACCGGGCGGGCGCAGAGCTTCAACGAACTGGCGGCGGCCAACGTCAATAGCTGCCGGGCGCTCAACGGCGCGCCGAAACTGCCGCTTGCCGCCCTGCTTGAGCAGGGGCTGATCGAATATGTGCCTTTCCCGGAAGCGCTCAAGGGCAAGTACCAGAGCTTTACGCAGGCTGATCTGACGCGCCTGCGCGAAGCCGGTTACGAAGCGCCGTTTGCCGATGTTGAAACGGGCGTTGCGTTGTATGTCGACTGGTTGAGCCGGCATCATGTATAAGACGCTGGAAGACGTGATCGGCAATACGCCGCTGGTGCGCCTGAAGCGCCTGCCGGGCGCGGCGGTGGCGGCGCGCGGCAATGTTCTCCTCGCCAAGCTGGAAGGCAACAATCCGGCCGGCTCGGTCAAGGACAGGGCGGCGCTGTTGATGATCCGGCGCGCCGAGCAGCGCGGTGAAATCCGGCCGGGCGATACGCTGATCGAGGCCACCTCCGGCAATACCGGCATTGCCCTGGCGATGGCGGCGGCGACCAGCGGTTACCGGATGATTCTCGTCATGCCGGAAAACCAGAGCCTGGAGCGCCGGCAAACGATGCGCGCCTTTGGCGCCGAACTGATGCTCACACCCAAGGACGGCGGTATGGAACTGGCGCGCGACGTGGCCGAGAAGCTGCGCGCCGAAGGGCGTGGCGTCGTGCTCGACCAGTTCGCTAACCCCGATAATCCGCGCGCGCATTACGAAAGCACGGGGCCGGAAATCTGGCGCGAGACGCAGGGGCGGGTGACGCATTTCATCAGCAGCATGGGAACGACGGGAACGATCATGGGCGTTGCGCGTTTTCTCAAGGAGCAGAATCCGGCGGTTTGCATCATTGGCTGCCAGCCGGATGAAGGATCGCAGATTCCCGGCATCCGCAAGTGGCCGGAAGCGTATTTGCCCAAGATTTACGACCGGAGTCTGGTCGACCGCATCGAAGCGGTGTCGCAGGGCGAGGCAGAGGAAATGGCGCGGCGACTTGCGCGCGAAGAAGGGCTGTTTGCCGGCATTTCCTCCGGCGGCGCGCTGGTTGCAGCGCTGCGTGTGGCTGCGGAAGTAGAAAATGCCACTCTGGTGAGCATTGTTTGCGACCGTGGCGATCGCTATTTGTCCACCGGCGTATTTCCGGATTGACCGATGTTTCCCGTACTTGTCTTCGATATTGAAACAATTCCTGACGTGGCGGGCGTGCGTCGCCTGTACAACCTTGACGCCGCCCTCTCCGACGCGGAGGTCGCTGAACTCGCCTTCCAGCAGCGGCGCGCCCAGAATGGCAGCGACTTTTTGCCCCTGCATTTGCAGCGCGTCGCGGTAATTTCCTGTGCGCTGCGCACGGCAAAAGACTTGAAAGTCTGGTCGCTGGCCGAACCGGAACAGCATGAAGGCGAAATCATTCAGCGGTTTTTTGATGGCATCGAGCGGTTTACGCCGCAGCTTGTCTCGTGGAATGGCGGCGGTTTCGACCTGCCCGTGCTGCACTACCGCGGGCTGATTCACGGCGTCGCCGCCCCGCGCTACTGGGATTTCGGCGACGGTGATTTTGCCGACAGCCGCGATTTCAAGTGGAATAACTACATCAACCGCTACCATACGCGCCATCTCGACCTGATGGATCTACTGGCGCTGTATCAGCCGCGTGCCAATGCGCCGCTCGACGACCTGGCTAAACTGATCGGTTTTCCCGGCAAGCTGGGCATGGATGGCGGCAAGGTCTGGGAGGCATGGCTGGCCGGCGAAATCGCCGGTATCCGCGATTACTGCGAAACCGACGTCATGAATACCTATCTCGTTTCGCTCCGTTTCCGCCTGATGCGCGGCGAACTGACGAAAACGGAGTACGAGGCGGAAATTGCCTATGTGCGCGCGGAACTGGCCCGGCTGGATAAACCGCACTGGCGGGAATTTCTCGCGGCTTGGCCGCCGGCTGCGGCGGTTGATACGCTGCCCTGAGTTTCTGGAAAGAAGGCGCGGGCGGCGGCAGGCGCATTGCAGCCGCCCGCTGCCGCGTCGATCGTTACGGTTATTACGCTGATTGTTCATAGCTATGTCACTCAAGATTGCAATGGCCCAGATCAACCCGGTACTGGGCGATCTGGCGGGGAATACGGCGAAGATTCTTGCTGCGGCCCAACGCGCGCGCGAACAAGGGGCCGATCTTTTACTGACGCCGGAACTGGCGCTGTGCGGCGATTCGCCGGAAGACCTGCTACTGCGCCCGGATTTTTATGCAGCGTGCGATGCCGCGCTCGAAACCCTGGTAACTGCGCCGGAAGCGGCGGGCATCCTGCTGCTCGTCGGCCATCCGCTGATGCACGAAGGGCGGCGTTTTGACGCGGCGACCTTGCTGGGGGAAGGCCGCCGGCTGGCCTCCTGCCGCAAACGCCGCTTTCCAGATTTTTCCGATTCCCTGGCCGCTGATGCACAGCGTTACTTTGCGGCGGGCGAGGGGGCGAATCGGGGTCGTGCGGGGGATTGTGCGGCGGATTGCGCATCGGCCGACGATGTCTGCGTAATCGACATCAAGGGAGTGCGTTGCGCCGTCGCCATCGGTACGGATGCCGAGGCGGAAAGCGTTGCCGAGGCCGCGCGCGCCGCCGAGGCGCGGCTGCTGCTCTCGCCGGCTGCTTTGCCGTATCGCATGGGCGCGCCGTCTGAACGCATTGCCCGCTTGCGCGCCCGGGCCAAGGCGGCGGGGTTGCCGGTCATCCAAGTCAATTTGGTGGGCGGACAGGATGAGCAGGTGTTTGACGGCGCTTCTTTTGCGCTCGATGCGCATGGCGAACTGTGCTGCCGCCTGCCGGCTTTTGAGGAAGCGCTGGAAACCGTCGAATTTGCCGGAGCGCGCGGAGAGGGTGGAGAGGGCGGAAAGAATGGAAAAAGCAGAATGCGCGCCGGCGTTTTACGCCAGGGCCGGGTCGCTGCGCAGCCGCCGCTGGAAGCGGAGGTCTACCAGGCGCTTGTGCTGGGCGTGCGCGATTATCTGGGAAAAAATGGCTTCCCCGGCGCGCTCCTCGGCCTGTCCGGCGGCATCGACTCGGCACTGGTGCTGGCCATTGCCGTCGATGCGCTGGGGGCCGACAAGGTTCGCGCCGTCATGATGCCTTCGCCGTATACGGCCGAAATCAGCCTGGCCGATGCGCGCGACATGGCGCGCCGGCTGGGCGTGCGTTACGAAGAAATCCCGATCGCGCCGGGCATGGCGGCGTTTGAGACGATGCTGGCGCCCGCCTTTTCCGGGCTGCCCGCCGATACGACGGAAGAAAACATTCAAGCGCGCATTCGCGGCTCGCTGCTGATGGCGCTTTCCAACAAAACGAGCGCGCTGGTGCTAACAACCGGCAACAAATCGGAAATCGCCGTTGGCTACTGCACCCTCTATGGCGACATGGCTGGCGGCCTTGCCGTCCTCAAGGA
>CALHZD010000063.1 GCA_938040985.1 uncultured Propionivibrio sp. | reverse complement strand
GCTTCATCAAACGGCATGTCGGGGAGCTGGCGCGGGCGCGAGCCGGTGGCGACGATGATCTGTCTGCCCGTGACGATTGCCGGTTTATCGCCCGTCACAGCGATTTCATAGCCGCCATCGACTGTTTTCAGGAAAGAGCCGCGACCGTGGAAGAAGGTGACCTTGTTCTTTTTGAACAGATAGAGAATGCCCTCGTTATTCTGCTTAACCACGCCATCCTTGCGGGCGAGCATTTTTGCGACATCCATTTTCAGGTCTTTGAGGCTAATGCCGTGTTCGCCAAAGTGATGCGCGGCCTGCGCGTAATACTCGCTGCTTTGCAGCAGCGCCTTGCTTGGGATGCAGCCCGCATTGGTGCAGACGCCGCCGGGGGCGGGGTCGCCCTTTTCGTTTTTCCACTCGTCAATGCAGGCGACATGGAAGCCCAGTTGCGCGGCGCGGATGGCCGCAACATAGCCGCCGGGGCCGGCGCCGATGACGATGACGTCGAATGCTTTGCTCATGATGAAAAACCTCAAAAAAGTGATTTCAGATTGAATGCGAGAAACAGGCCGACCAGAATGCCCGCCACGCCAACGTCTTCCATTGGCACAAAAAACAAATCGTGCTTGCCTTTGACCCGTGTGCACATGCCCGTCTGCTGATCGACTATTTCACGACGGTTGAGCCGCCAGCCGAGCCAAGAGACCAGAACCGAGGAGAGCGCCAGCGATGCGCCCAGAAACCAGGGGTTGCTTTGGGTCCGGGCCTCGCCGAGAAAATGCTCCAACCCCATCCAGACCAGAACACAAGCGCCCATAGGCAATGCGAAGGCTAATATGCCCCAGCCGCGCCAAATCAGCATGAAGTTCTTCCGCGCATAAATGCGTTGGTTTTCGCGAGGTTTCGGATGACAAAACCCACTGCGGGGGTGGTTTTCAAACAGTCTCCGGGGCAATCAGAGGTCGAACAGCAGTCGTGCCGGGTCTTCCAGCGCCTCTTTCATGGCCACCAGCCCCAGTACGGCTTCGCGGCCGTCGATGATGCGGTGGTCGTAGCTCATGGCCAGATAGTTCATGGGGCGGATGACGATCTGGCCGTTTTCGGCCACGGGGCGTTCTTTGGTGGCATGCACGCCGAGAATGGCCGATTGCGGCGGGTTGATGATGGGCGTGGACATCATCGAGCCGAACACGCCGCCGTTGCTGATGGAGAAGGTGCCGCCGCTCATTTCTTCGATGCCCAGTTTGCCGTCGCGCGCTTTGGCGCCGAATTCGGCAATTTTCTTTTCGATGTCGGCAAAGCCCATCTGGTCGGCGTCGCGCAGGATGGGCACGACCAGCCCGCGCGGGCTGCCGACGGCGACGCCGATGTCGAAATAACCGTGGTAGATGATGTCGTTACCGTCGATGCTGGCGTTGAGAATCGGATATTGCTTGAGCGCATGCACGACGGCCTTGACGAAAAAGCTCATAAAACCCAGCCTGACGCCATGCTGTTTCTCGAATTTTTCCTGGAAGCGCTTGCGCATGTCCATCACCGGCTGCATGTTCACTTCGTTGAAGGTGGTGAGGATGGCGTTGGTGGCCTGCGATTGCAGTAGGCGCTCAGCGATGCGTGTCCGCAGGCGGCTCATGGGCACGCGCTCTTCAGCGCGGTTGCCGGCCATGACTGGCGCGATTGGCGGCGCGGGCGGCATCGCCGGTTGTGCTGGGCGAGCGGCGGCGGGCGTAGTGGCAATGGCGGCCAGCGCATCGGCTTTGGTAATGCGGTCGTCCTTGCCCGTACCGGCGATGCTTGCCGGGTCGAGATGCTTGTCGGCCAGAATCTTGGCGGCGGCGGGCATGGCAAAGCCCGCTTTGCCGCCGGGCGCCGATAGCGTTTGGGCGGGCGCGGGCGCGTCGGTATGCGCATTGGCCGATGCGGCGGCGGCCGCGGTATCTATGCGGGCGATGAGCTGATCGGCGGTGACCGTGGCGCCGTCATTTTCGATGATTTCGGCGAGAACGCCGGAGGCCGGCGCTGGTACCTCCAGGACGACCTTGTCGGTTTCAACTTCGATCAGGATTTCATCGGCCGCCACGGCTTCGCCGGCTTTCTTTTTCCATTGCAGCAATGTGGCTTCGGAGACGGATTCAGAGAGTTGCGGGATTTTGACTTCAACGAGTGCCATTTTGGTTTCCAGTCTTGGGTGGTTGGCGTCAGGCGCCGGCGAGGCGGAGGCGAAGATCATCGCCTCCGGCTACCGGCGCCGGGTGCGATTCATTTATTCAGAACAAAGCCTTTCAGTTTGGCGAACGCGGCGTCGATTAGCGCTTTTTGCTGCTCCTGGTGCAGGTGCGCGTAGCCGACGGCCGGCGAGGCCGAGGCGGGGCGGCCGGCGTAGCCGAGTTTCTGGCCGGCGGACATGTTTTCGTGAATGTAGTGCTGCACGAAGAACCAGGCCCCCTGATTTTGCGGCTCGTCCTGGCACCAGATGATTTCGGCGGCGTGGGAATATTTTTTGATTTCCGCCCCGAAGGCCTTGTGCGGGAAGGGGTAGAGCTGTTCGATGCGGATGATGGCCACATCGTCGCAACCTTTTTCTTCGCGTTTTTTGACCAGATCGTAATACACCCTGCCTGAGCAGGCGATGATGCGTTTTACCTTCTCGGCCTTGAGTTCACTCTTTTCGCCAATGACGGTCTGGAAGCCGCCTTTAGTGAATTTAGCGATGGGCGAGGCGGCGTCCTTGTTGCGCAGCAGGCTCTTGGGCGTGAAGATGACCAGCGGTTTGCGTAGCGGGCGGATCATCTGGCGACGCAACACGTGGAAGATCTGGCTGGCCGTGGTCGGCTGCACGATTTGCATGTTGATGTCGGCCGCCAGCTGCATGAAGCGTTCGACGCGGGCGGAGGAGTGTTCCGGGCCTTGTCCCTCGTAGCCGTGCGGCAGCATCAGGGTCAGGCCGTTCAGGCGTCCCCATTTCACTTCGCCGGAAGCGATGAACTGGTCGATGAGCACCTGTGCGCCGTTGGCAAAATCGCCGAACTGTGCTTCCCAGATGACGAGGGTATCGGGCGCGTTGGAAGCGTAGCCGTATTCAAAGCCGAGCACGGCTTCTTCGGACAGGATGGAGTCGATGACGGTGAAGTTCGCCTGTTTTTCAGCCACATGTTGCAGGGGAATGTAAATGCCTTCATCCCATTTTTCGCGTTTCTGGTCGTGCAGCACGGCATGGCGGTGGCTGAAAGTGCCGCGGCCGCTGTCCTCGCCGGAAAGACGGACGTTATAGCCGCCGACGAGCAGCGAAGCGAAGGCCATGTGCTCGCCCATGCCCCAGTCGACGTTGATTTCACCGCGTCCCATGGCGGCGCGATCTTCCAGGACTTTCTGAACCAGCGGGTGCACGGCAAAGTCTGCGGGGATGGCGGTGATGCGCTCGGCCAGGCGTTTCCATTCAGCCTGCGGGATCGCCGTGTCGGCGGTATCGGTCCAGCGGGTATTTCTAAAGCGTTCCCAGTCGGCCGAGTATTTGCGTTGGAAATTGGTGAGCACCGGATCCACCGGATGGCGGCCAGCCTCCATGGCGGCGCGGTAGGCGGCGACCATGTCTTCCGGGCCGGAAGCGGGCAGCACGCCCTGCGCAACCAGTTTGTCGGCGTATAGCCGGCGTGTGCCCGGATGCTTGGCGATTTTGGCGTACATCAACGGCTGGGTAAGCATGGGCGTGTCCTGCTCGTTGTGCCCCAGCTTGCGAAAGCAGACGATGTCCAGCACGACGTCCTGATTGAATTCCTGACGGTATTCCAGCGCCAGCTGGGTGGCGAGCACAACCGCTTCGGGATCGTCGCCATTGACGTGCAGCACGGGCGCTTCGATCATCTTCACGATGTCGGTGCAATACAGCGTGGAGCGCGCATCGCGCGGGTCGCTGGTGGTAAACCCGATCTGATTGTTGATCACGATATGGACGGTGCCGCCGGTGGTGTAGCCGCGTACCTGCGACATGGCCAGCGTCTCCTGGACGACGCCCTGCCCGGTGAAAGCGGCGTCGCCATGTACCAGCACGGGCAGCACGGTGTCGCCTTCGGCATCGCCGCGGCGATCCAGGCGAGCGCGCACACTGCCTTCGACGACCGGATTGATGATCTCAAGATGCGAAGGGTTATAGGCCAGCATCAGATGAATCGGCCCGTGCGGCGTCATGATGTCGGAGCGGAAGCCTTGGTGGTATTTCACGTCACCCGCCGGCAAATCCTGCGGTGCAGTATGTTCAAACTCGGCGAACAGCATCGCCGGCATTTTGCCGAGCGTGTTGACCAGCACGTTCAGGCGGCCGCGGTGCGCCATGCCGATGACGACTTCCTGAACGCCCTGCCGGCTGGCCTGGCGGATGAGTTCATCCATGGCAACGATGAAACTCTCGCCGCCTTCAAGTGAAAAGCGCTTCTGACCGACATACTTGGCGTGCAGGAAGCGCTCCAGCCCTTCGGCGGCCGTGAGCTGTTCGAGGACGCGCTTCTTTTCCTGCGCGTTCAGACGCGGATTGGTGCGGGCGCTTTCTAATTTTTGCTGCCACCAGCGTTTTTGTGTCTGATCGGTCAGATACGTATATTCGGCGCCGATGGTGGTCGTATAGGTTTCGCGCAGCGCGTTGAGCAGGTCGCGCAGCGTCATCGTGTCGTGGCCGAAGAACGTGTTGCTGGTGTTGAACACCGTTTCCAGGTCGGCGTTCGTCAGCCCGTAGAAAGCCGGTTCCAGCTCCGGAATGTCCGGGCGCGGCGTGCGTTTGAGCGGATCGAGATCGGCCCAGCGCTGCCCGACGTTGCGGTAGGCGGCGATGAGCTGCTGGACGGCCGTGCGCTTGCGCCCCATTTCAGTATCGGCGCCGCTGGCGACGATGACCTGCGTATGCCCTTGGCGGGCGCGGGCAGCAAAGGCGTCGATGACCGGCTGATGTGGAACGTCACGGCTGAAAGAGCCGTCGGGCGCGGGGGCGTTTTGTAACGCATCGAAGTAGGCGCGCCAGTCATCGGGAATATTCGTGGGGTTGACCAGGTAGTTTTCATACATTTCTTCGACGTAGGGCGCATTGCTGCCGAAGAGGTAGGTGTTGCCCCGGTAACGCTGGTACAGATTGGATTCGCTCATGATTCGCAGGACTCCGCGCTTCTTGAAAGCGCTTTGGCGGGTTTGAGAAAACCTTCCGCGACACGGCTGAACCGATTGGCGGATGCGGTAGCTGGCGTAAGGAAGGCGCCGATAATCGCTGCCATTATGCCATCACCGCCAGGTGAGTGTCAGTGCATGTCAGTACGTGTCTTTAGGCGCTCGCCTACGCGGGGCGGACGAATGCCTAACGCGGTTTTGTCTATCGTGGCGAAAATCATCTCGCGCGCTGTGGTATTTGTGCCGCAAGTTGCTGTTTGTCTGAATGTTTTAGCGGCTTTCTGCGAGGTTTCCGTCGGCGGTTTTGCCGGAATTCGGGAGCCTTCGGTTATAATAAGCGCCCATTTTAGTCCTGAAAGTTATTGTGTCCGATTCACTGGTCAGCATATCCGAGCTGAATTTCTCATATGACGAGCGAGCGATTCTCAAGGGAATCAATATGGAGGTTCCGCGCGGTCAGCTCGTCGCCATCATGGGTAATTCCGGTTGCGGCAAGACGACGTTATTACGCCTGATTGGCGGGCAGCTCAAGCCGACGAGCGGGACGCTGCTCGTCGACGGCCAGTCGGTGCCGGACATGAATCACAAGGCGCTGTATGCCATGCGCCGGCGCATGGGCATGTTGTTTCAGTTCGGCGCTTTATTTACGGATATTTCCGTGTTCGAGAATGTCGCCTATCTGATGCGCGAACATACTGACCTGAGCGAGGAAATGATCTGCGACATGGTGCTGATGAAGCTCAATGCAGTCGGGTTGCGCGGCGCGCATGCCCTAATGCCCTCCGAGCTGTCGGGCGGCATGGCGCGCCGCGTTGCGCTGGCGCGCGCGATTGCGCTCGATCCGATGCTGATCATGTACGACGAGCCGTTCGCCGGACTGGATCCGATTTCGATGGGCGTCATCGGCCAGCTGATCCGCCGGCTGAACGATGCGCTTGGCGCAACTTCTCTGCTGGTGACGCATGACGTGCAGGAAGCCTTGCAGATCGTCGATTACGTCTATTTTGTTTCTGACGGGCAAATCGTTGCGCGCGGTACGCCTGACGAGATTCGTGCTTCGAAAGAGCCGTTCGTACACCAGTTCGTTTATGGCGAAGCCGACGGGCCCGTACATTTCCATTATCCATCCGCGCCCTTTACCGAGGCTTTGTTGCGGGAGCGTGCCGATGGCTGAACGTAAACCTTCCGTTTTTGTCACGGCACTCGAATCGCTCGGGCACCGGGTGACCAGCCTGTTGCAGCGGACGGGGTTTGCAGCGCGTTTTTTCGCCACGATTCTCGCCTATTCCGGGCAATCGTTCCGCCGCTTGCCGCTGACCATCCGGGAAATCTATTTTTCCGGTTTCCAGTCGCTGCTGATTATCCTCGTATCCGGTCTGTTTATCGGCATGGTGCTGGGCATGCAGGGTTATGAAACGCTGCAACGCTATGGTTCCTCCGAAGCATTGGGCGTACTTGTCGCCCTGTCGCTGACGCGTGAATTGGGGCCGGTGGTTTCTGCGCTGCTCTTTGCTTCCCGCGCCGGTTCGTCGATTACTGCCGAAATCGGCCTGATGAAGGCGACCGAACAATTGACGGCGATGGATATGATGGCAGTCAACCCGGTTGGCCGTGTGGTTGCGCCGCGTTTTTGGGGTGGGGTCATCTCGATGCCGCTGCTTTCGGCGATGTTTACCCTGGTTGGCGTATTTGGCGGCTATCTGATCGGCGTCGTATTCATCGGCGTGGATGAGGGCGCATTCTGGTCGCAGATGCAGGGTTCGGTCGACTTCCGCTTCGATATCTGGAACGGGATCGTCAAGAGTTTTGTTTTTGGTGTGGCGGTTTCTCTGATCGCTGTGTTTGAAGGGTACGACGCAGTGCCGACCGCCGAGGGCGTTTCGGCGTCGATCAAGCGCACCGTCGTTCATTCGGCGCTGGCCATTCTGGCGCTGGATTTTGTCCTGACTTCCTTTATGTTTCGGGGAATGTAATGAATCGCAAGTTGATGGATTTGTGGGTGGGTGTCTTCGTGATGGCGGGCTTCGCGGCCATTCTTTTTCTTGCGTTGCGCGTCGGCAACGTATCTTCGGCAAACTTTGCTGAAACTTATCAGCTCAATGCCAGGTTTGATAACATTGGTGGCCTGAAAGTGCGTGGTCCGGTCAAGAGCGCCGGCGTTGTCGTGGGCCGGGTGACGGGAATCAGCTTCGATCCGCAGACGTACGAAGCGGTCGTCACGATGACGATCGACAGCCGTTATCGCTTCCCCAAGGATACCTTCGCCTCGATTCTGACAGCAGGCCTGCTCGGCGAGCAATATATCGGGCTGGAGGCGGGCGGAGATGAGAAGATGCTGCAATCTGGTGATGCTTTTGCCCAAACGCAGTCGGCGGTGGTGCTGGAAAAACTGATCGGGCAGTTCATGTTCAACAAGGCTTCCGAAGGCTTGGATGCTAAATAACGATAGAGGATCCCCCGTGAGCACAGACCGATGTGGCCATAATCCGCGCTCTCCATTCTTCTGTTTTCTGATGACTGCTGCCAGCGTGCTGGCATTGTCCGGCTGCGCGACGACGGCGGACAACCCCGATCCGTACGAAGGCTTCAATCGCACCATGTTCCGCGTCAATGAAGGCATTGATGTCGTTTTTAAGCCGATCGCGCAAGGTTACGATGCGGTGACGCCGCAGCCAGTCCGGACGGGTATCGGTAATTTTTTCGGCAATCTGGAGGATGTCTGGATTTCGGTCAATAATCTTTTGCAGGGCAAGCCCGTTGAGGGGGTTTCCGACGCCTGGCGTTTTATTATCAATTCGACGATCGGTCTGGGCGGAGTGCTTGATTTTGCCTCGGAAATGGGACTGGAAAAGCATAGCGAGGACTTTGGTCAAACGCTTGCCGTTTGGGGGGTTGGTGAAGGCGCATACCTGTTCTGGCCGGTGATCGGCCCGCGCACGGTGCGTGATACTGCCGGCTTCGTTGTCGATCTGTACGGTGATCCGCTGACCTACGTCGACAATATACGGTTGCGCAATTCCCTTTGGGGCGTGCGCCTGGTGGATCGGCGCGCCAGCCTGCTGCCATCGGAGAAAGTGGTCGAGGAAGCCGCTTTCGACAAATATACGTATATCCGCGACGCCTATTTGCAGAACCGCCGCAGTGAGATCGAGAACTGAGACTTCCGGGGAGATTTCCTGGAACGTTCAGGTTCAAATTAGAAAGCTTTGGAAAGAGAGTAAGGAAAACCTATGAAGAAAATATTCAATCTTCTTAATGTCTTGTCGGCGCTGTTTTTTAGCCTGCTGATGATCGCGCCGTCCGCTTTTGCGCAGGAAGATTCACCTGACGCCATGATCAAAAGCGTGACGGAAGAGGTGTTGAGCATCGTGCGCCAGGATAAGGATATCCAGAGCGGTAATACGCAGAAAGCGATCAATCTGGTCGAAACCAAGGTTCTGCCGCATTTCAACTTTCAGCGTATGACTTCGCTGGCGGTGGGGCGCGACTGGAACAAGGCCAATGCGGAACAGAAAAAACGCCTGACCGAAGAATTCAAGACGCTGCTGGTGCGCACCTATTCAAATGCGCTGACCGGCTACCGTAACCAGACCGTACGTTACCGGCCGACGCGTATGCAGGCTGGGGATACGGAAGTCGTCGTCAAAAGTGAGATTCTTCAACCGGGTAACAAACCGATCCAGCTCCAGTACTCGGTCGAAAGACAGAACGAGGGCTGGAAAGTCTACGATGTCGTCGTCGCTGGCGTTAGTCTGGTCAGCAACTATCGCAGCACGTTTAATCAGGAAGTGAGTGCCAACGGCATTGATGGGCTGATCAAAATGCTGGTCGACAAAAATCAGCAGAACAACCCGAACAAGCAATGATCGAACGCGACGAAAATGGCGTACGCTTGCGCGGCGCCATGCTTAACACTCATGCCACCGCCCTGCTTGCTGCAGGGCGCGGTTTTTTGCGCCAGAAAGATGCGCCGCGCCGCTTTGTCGTCGATCTGGCCGCGGTTGAGGAAACCGACGCTTCGGCGCTGGCGGTCGCTTTTGCCTGGTTACGTACGGCCCGATCGCTGGGTATCGACCTGCGTTTTGCTCATCTGCCGGCCGGAATGGTCAGTCAGGCCAGACTGTATGGCGTTGACGATATGCTGCCGCTTGGCTGAGCACTGCGCTATTTCTGGCTTTTTCTGTGGGCATTGCCGTTTCCGTTCAGCACGTTGTCAAGGATTTCCCCGGCCTGCGTGCGCTCGACGGCGTTTCTCTGGATATCGCCGAAGGTGAATTTTTTGGCCTGCTTGGCCCGAATGGCGCAGGCAAAACGACGCTGATTTCCTGTCTGGCTGGATTGGCGCGGCCAACGTCCGGCCAACTGTCGGTGCTCGGCCGCGATGTTCAGGCCGATTACCGCGCGACGCGACGCTGTCTGGGCGTCGTGCCGCAGGAACTCGTGTTTGATCCCTTCTTCACCGTGCGTGAAACCTTGCGTTTCCAGTCCGGGTATTACGGCATTGTCCGCAATGACGACTGGATCGACGAAATCCTGACCCAGCTCGATTTGACGGACAAGGCCGACACCAATATGCGCCGTCTTTCGGGGGGTATGAAGCGGCGGGTGCTGGTGGCGCAGGCGCTTGTGCATCGTCCGCCAGTCATCATCCTTGATGAGCCGACAGCCGGTGTCGACGTCGAATTGCGCCAGACACTCTGGCGTTTCATTCGGCGTCTTAATCGTGAAGGCCATACTGTTGTCCTGACGACGCATTATCTGGAAGAAGCGCAAACCTTGTGTTCGCGTATCGCCATGCTCAAACAGGGGCGTATCGTCGCGCTCGACAGCACGCGCAACCTGTTGGCGCGTTTTGCCGGCCGCACCTTGAGTTTCCGTTTGGAGGAGGGCGGGCGCCTACCAGAAGCGCTGGCCGGACGGGCTGTGCTCAATGATGGTCTCTGGTCAATGCGGCTGACGGGCATCGATGAGCTTGAACCGATACTGTCTGGCCTGCGTACGGCAGGATGTCGAATCGAAGATATGCAATTGACGCAAACCGATCTGGAGGACGTGTTCATCGGCCTCATGCACGAAGATGCGCCGCGTCTGCCGGAAACCGTGCCATGACCGGGCTGCGTATGCTGCTGCGCAAGGAGATTTTGCGCTTCTGGAAAGTCGGTTTTCAGACCGTCGGCGCGCCAATCTTGAGCGCGCTGCTGTATCTGACAATTTTCTCGCACATACTCGATGCGCGGGTCGAAATCAACGGCGTGCGCTACGCGGCCTTCCTGATTCCCGGCCTGATCATGATGTCGGCTTTGCAGAATGCTTTTGCCAATAGTTCGTCGAGCCTGATTCAGTCCAAGGTAATGGGCAGCATCGTTTTTATCCTGCTCTCGCCGATCTCGCACGCCGAATTTTATTTTGCATATCTGGCGGCGGCGATGCTGCGCGGCCTGATGGTGGGGGCGGGGGTGCTGGCGACGACCTGGTTTTTTGCCCCCCATACCTTTGCCGCGCCGCTCTGGATCGTCGTGTTTGCCGTTCTCGGCTGCGGTGTGATGGCTTCGCTGGGTATCATTGCCGGTATATGGGCGGATAAATTCGACCAGCTGGCAGGATTCCAGAATTTTCTCATCATGCCGTTGACCATGCTTTCCGGCGTCTTTTATTCGTTGCATTCGCTGCCCGCCTTTTGGCAGCGGGTGTCGCATTTCAACCCGGTGTTTTACATGATCGATGGTTTCCGCTACGGTTTCTTCGGTGTTTCCGATGTGGCGCCGGAAAAGGACTTGGCGGTCGCCGCCGTGTGTTTTGCCATCGTGTCCGCGGGCGCCTATGTACTGCTGCGCAGCGGCTATAAATTGAGGTATTGATCCGATGAAACTCGAAAGTGTCCAGAAACTCATTGCCGATGGGCTGCCCTGCGAGGGACTGAGCGTCCAGGGTGATGAAAATTATCCGCAGGCGCTGATCGTCAGTTCGTGCTTTGTCGGTAAAAGCCGGGTGCAGCGTCAGCAGATGGTCAATGCGCTGCTCAAACCCTATTTTGATAGCGGCGAACTACATTCCTTACAGATGCAGACGATGACGCCCGAAGAATGGAGCGCTGCGCGTGGATAAGCTGCTGATCCGCGGCGGACGGCGGCTTTCCGGCGAGATTGCCGTTTCCGGCGCAAAGAACGCCGCCTTGCCGATTCTGTGTGCCGGCCTGCTGACGCGCGAAACGATGCGTTTCCAGAATGTGCCGCGCCTCAACGACGTGGCGACCATGCTGCGCCTGATTGAGCAGATGGGCGTCGGCGTGAAGCGGACAGGCGATGGCGAAATCGTCCTGGATGCCGGCAATCTCGATCGTCCGCTGGCGCCATACGACATGGTCAAGACCATGCGCGCGTCGATTCTCGTGCTCGGGCCGTTGCTTGCCCGCTGCGGCGAGGCGCGCGTTTCGTTGCCCGGCGGTTGTGCCATCGGCGCGCGACCGGTCGATCAGCATATCAAGGGCCTACAGGCGATGGGCGCTGAGGTGCGCGTCGAGCAAGGTTATGTGCTGGCACGGGCGGCGCGGCTGAAAGGCGCGCGTATCGTCACCGATATGGTGACGGTGACCGGCACGGAAAATCTGATGATGGCGGCGAGCCTGGCGGAAGGCGAAACCGTGATTGAAAACGCCGCGCGTGAGCCGGAAATCGTCGACCTCGCCGACTGCCTGCTGGCCATGGGCGCGCGCATTGCCGGCGCGGGCACCGATCGCATCGTCATCGAAGGTGTCGATGCCCTGCATGGCGCGACGCACACCGTCATGCCCGATCGTATCGAGACCGGCACCTATCTGTGCGCCGCCGCGGCGACGGGCGGTAACGTGCGCTTGACGCATACTTCGGCGAATTATCTCGAAGCCGTACTCGACAAATTGCGCGAATCCGGTTGTGAGATCGGTGGCGGGATGCATGAGATTACACTCAAGGCGCCGGCGCGCTGCAAGGCGGTTGATGTGCGTACCGACCCGTACCCGGCTTTCCCGACCGACATGCAGGCGCAATTCATGGCGCTCAACAGCGTTGCCGAGGGCACCGCCATCATCCGCGAAACGATCTTTGAAAACCGATTTATGCACGCTACTGAACTGATCCGGCTGGGCGCAAACATCAAAATCGACGGGAATACCGCCGCGGTTACGGGCGTTCCGCGTCTGGATGGCGCCAATGTGATGGCGACCGACCTGCGCGCCTCTGCCAGCCTGGTTATTGCCGGGCTGGTGGCGCAGGGCGAGACGCTGATCGACCGTATCTATCATCTCGATCGCGGCTACGAGCGTCTCGAAGAAAAACTGGCACAACTGGGCGCCAGCGTCGAGCGGGTCGGGTAGAATTTTTCCGTCGGCCCGAGAAGCGGGCCGCAGAAAGATCGCAGACAGAAAGGGAACATGCCGTGGATGGCATCACGATTGCCCTGTCAAAAGGGCGCATTTTCGAAGAGACGCTGCCGCTGCTGGCGACGGCGGGCATTGAGCCGCTGGAAAATCCGGAAACCTCGCGCAAGCTGATCATTCCGACCAACCGTCTGGATGTGCGCGTCGTTATCGTGCGCGCTACCGACGCGCCGACCTACGTGCAGTACGGCGCCGCCGATCTGGGCGTTGCCGGCAAGGACGTACTGATCGAACATGGCGGTGACGGCCTGTATCAGCCGATCGACCTGAAAATCGCCAAATGCCGGATGATGGTCGCCGTGCCCGCCGGCTTTGATTACACCAACGCCGTGCATCAAGGCGCGCGCCTGCGCGTGGCCACCAAGTACATCAGGATCGCCCGTGAGCATTTCGCCGCCAAGGGCGTGCATGTCGACCTGATCAAGCTGTATGGTTCGATGGAACTGGCGCCGCTGGCGGGATTGGCCGACGCCATCGTCGATCTGGTCTCGACCGGTAGTACACTGAAGGCGAACAACCTCGTCGCCGTCGAATCCGTCGCCGATATTTCCTCGCGCCTGATCGTCAATCAGGCCGCGCTTAAACTCAAACGCGCCAGGATCGCCCCGATCCTCGACGCCATTGCCCAGGTGGTCAACGCATGATGCCCGCGCTCAAACGCTTGTCTACATCCGATACCGATTTTTCCGCGCGCCTTGACGCGCTGCTTGCTTTCGAGAATGCGCAGAACAGCGCCGTCGAGCAGACGGTTGCCGACATTCTGGCCGATGTGCGGACGCGCGGCGATGCCGCCGTGCTCCATTACACGCGGAACTTCGACCGCTTAAACGTCAATGCGCTGGCCGAGCTGGAATTGCCGCGCGCCGAATGGACGCAGGCGCTGACGACACTGCCCGACGAGCAGCGCACGGCGTTGGAAACGGCGGCGCGGCGCGTGCGTAAATACCATGAGCACCAGCCGTTGCAAAGCTGGCAATATGAAGAACCGGGGCGGACAGAACAGGACGGCGCCGTTTTTCTTGGCCAGAAAGTGACGCCGCTCGACCGCGTGGGGCTGTATGTGCCGGGCGGGAAGGCGGCCTACCCCTCGTCGGTGCTGATGAATGCGATCCCGGCCAAAGTAGCGGGCGTCGGCGAACTGATTATGGTCGTGCCGACGCCGGGTGGCGAGCGTAACCCGCTGGTGCTGGCCGCCGCCGCGCTGGCCGGTGTCGACCGCATGTTTACGATCGGCGGCGCACAGGCGATTGGCGCGTTGGCTTACGGCACGGAAACGGTTCCGCGCGTCGATAAGATCGTCGGCCCCGGCAATGCCTATGTCGCAGCCGCCAAGCGCTGCGTTTTCGGGAGGGTGGGCATCGACATGGTGGCGGGACCCTCGGAAATCCTGATTGTCTGCGACGGGCAGACCGATCCGGACTGGATCGCCATGGATCTGCTTTCGCAGGCTGAGCACGACGAGCTGGCGCAGGCGATGTTGCTGTGTCCGGACGCGGGCTACCTCGACCGCGTGGCCGCGTCGATTGAGCTGCTGCTGCCCGCCATGCCGCGCCGTGACACGATTCGCGCCGCGCTGGAAAATCGCGGCGCACTGATTGCCGTGCGCGACCTGGCAGAGGCTTGTGACCTTGTCAACCGCATTGCGCCCGAACACCTCGAACTTGCCCTGACCGATGCGGATATTTGGGTCGACAGGATTCGCCATGCCGGCGCGATCTTCATCGGCCCTTACGCCTGTGAAGCGCTCGGCGACTACTGCGCCGGCCCGAACCACGTTTTGCCGACCTCGGGCAGCGCACGCTTTTCCTCGCCGCTCGGCGTATATGACTTCCAGAAGCGCAGCAGTTTGATTCGCGTCAGCCCCGCCGCCGCCCGCAAGCTCGGTGTGGTGGCCGCGACATTGGCCGACGGCGAAGGGCTGGCGGCGCATGCCGCTTCGGCGCGTTACCGCGTCAATGGCTGAATAAGAGGTGAATTTTTATCGGGAGCGAATGCAACCGGTGCGGCGAATCGCATCTTAAATCGTGCGTTTATTCGCGCGCCAGCAGGCGCGAAGCCGATGTCGGGCGAATCTATGAAAACAGCGTCCATTCTGATTCTCTATTCGACGACAGACGGACATACGCTGCGCATTTGCCGATATTTGCAGGCGCGCATCGAAGCGGCCGGGCAAGAAGTCGTGCTGATGCCCCTCACCCGCGATGCGGCGCCGGACTGGCCGGCGTTCGACAAAATCGTCATCGCCGCGCGCATTCGCTACGGCTATCATCACCCTGACGTATTCGCCTTTGTGCGCGCGCACCTTGATCGGCTGACATGCATGCCGAGTGCGTTTTTTTCAGTCAATACCGTGGCGCGCAAGCCGGAACGGAACCAGCCCGAAACGAATCCTTACGTACAAAAATTTTTTCAGAAAACACCGTGGCGGCCGCAGCTCGTCGACGTATTCGCCGGCAAGCTCGACTACCCGCGCTATGGTTTTTTTGACCGCGAGATCATCCGCTTCATCATGCGGCTGACCGGCGGCCCGACCGATCTGTCCGGCGTCTTTGAATTTACCGACTGGGCGCGGGTGGACGCCTTTGCGCGCAAGCTGTGTGCGCTGTAGATAAAGGGGCGTCGGACAAAATTCATGCTGAACATCTCTGGGGGCCTTACGCTGTAAAGCGCCCGGGAGCTAAAAACTCCTGAACGCGAAAAATGCGCCCTTCCTGTCTCTCAATTCTGCCTCTCCAAACAGATTAAAAACCTAGCCCATTAAAAAACATACTGCGGCGAGCGGCGTCATCAGCACTCTGCTAAATCTGTCCGGCAAGCCAGGCTTCAAGAAAACGGCGCGCCGTGATCGGATAGGCAGGTCTGGAG
>CALHZD010000062.1 GCA_938040985.1 uncultured Propionivibrio sp. | reverse complement strand
GCCTGCCTATCCGCAAGCCCAATGTTTACGGGGCTTCCGGCCTGCCTGCCCGCAAACGCCCGATTGACAAGGGCCGCAGAAGCAACTGACCGGGCTGAAAAAGGAGAATAGGGACGGTCTATAAAGAATTATTTCGCTCAAGAATGAGACCTTGAGCATGAATTTTGTCCTTTAGCGCCAAGCGTCTGAGGAAAAGCATGAAATTTGGCCATTACCCCTAAAAACAGCCGACGCCCTTATCTCAGCCTGAAGCCGCCGAAGAGACTCTTGCGCCCATCGTCGACCAGCGGTTCAAACGGGACGCCCATCCTGGGCGAAGCCGATATAAGGATACGAGGTCTATTCGACCGTTTGCTTCAAAGCCTCACGAATGCCGGTGCGCAGCGCTGAATTTCAATGCGTTTTGCCAAAGATTCAAAGATTGCGGGGGTTCGGCTCAAAAGCCTTGCAGGGTTTCGACCGTGTGAATGACTTCCGGCGGCGTGGCGAAGCAGTGGCTAACGCAGCTCCGCCATTTCTGGAAATCCTCTGACGCCCGGAAATCGACGGTATGGGCTTCCAGCGAGGCCCACTGGACGAGCAGGTGATACAGGCAGGGGTTTTCGACAAAGCGCCTCAATTCCATACTCAGGCACCCTTTGGCGCGCCGGAACAATGGCGCAGCCTGGCGCACGCCCGCTTCAAATTCCGCTTCCATGCCCGGTTTGATGGAAAGCAGGCAGACTTCAAAAACCGTTGTTTGGGTCATTGGCTGTGTCATTTTTATATTTCCTCTTTATGTCCTCAGATTCTCTGAGGCCAACCCACGCTGCGGCAGGCAGAGAACATCAAACATCGTGTCAGCCCCGTATTTCACGGGCTTTACTTTTTTGGTGGTCTCCGCCCGTAAAAACCGCACGAAATTCCGCTCATCCGGCATCTGACTGGCAATTTTTCTTCAGCGGCGGCACAAAGGTGTAGTCGATATCCCAAGGGAAATACACCCATTTATCCTGACGGAACTCCTTGACGCAGAGATCGACGACTTCCCGCCCCATCGGCTTGGCGTAAAGCGTGGCAAAGAAGGCCTTGGGTAACAGCTTGCGAATCATGCGCGCCGTCGCCCCCGTATCGACCAGATCGTCGATCAGCAGATAGCCTTCGCCGTCGTGCTCGACCCCCTTGAGAATCTTGACCTCGGTGCGCATAATCTGCGCGCCCTGCCCGTCGTCGGACGCGGCCTCGTAGCTGGAAGCACAGATCGTATCGAGCAGGCGGATTTCCAGTTCGCGCGCAACCAGCGCCGCCGGAATCAGGCCGCCGCGCGCAATGGCAATGATGCCTTTGAACGGCCCCCGATCCATCAAGGCGCGGCACAGCAAGCGCGTATCACGGTGCAGTTCCGGCCATGAAATGACGATATCGTCGCGATAGGGGCTGATGAATGCATTTTCCATGCATGGATCCTTGAGTCAGAACTTGAATGAAAAATCAGCAACGGCCGCACATGAACGGGCATATGTCAAGGCCCACGGCGTGCGCCAGGCCGGCTGCGCAAAGCTGAAAAACGTTCTCCGCGCGCAATGGTCATCCGGCCTTACTTGGGCAGATTGCCTTCGATGCCTTCGACGTAAAAATTGATCTGCTTTAACTCGGCGTCCGTATAGGTTTTGCCAGCGGGCAGCACTTCCTTGCCGGACTGATCCTTGAGCGGGCCGGCAAAGGGATGCAGGCTGCCGGTTTTAAGCGCATCGCGCCGCGCTTCTACCAGCTTTTTCACATCTTCCGGCAATTGAGGGCCGAAATAACCAACATTGACCGCGCCCTCTTTGACGCCCCACCAGATATTCGATGTTTTCCAGGCGCCGGCCTCAACGTCGGCAATGACTTTTTTGTAGATCACTTCCCAGTTGAGGACTGAGGCGGCCAATTGCGCCTTGCCGCCGAATTTGGTCATGTCCGAGTTCCAGCCAAAACCGAGGATGCCTTTTTCCTGCGCCGTCTGGACAACGGCCGGCGAGTCGGTGTTCTGCATCAGCACGTCGCTGCCCTGGGCAATCAACGCCAGCGCCGCTTCACGCTCTTTGCCGGGGTCGAACCAGGAATTCACCCAGATAACGCGCGTCGTTACCTTCGGATTAACGCTGCGCGCGCCGATCGTGAACGCATTGATGTTGCGGATCACCTCAGGAATGGGAATCGAGGCAACAATGCCGAGCTTGTTGTGCTTGGTCATTTTGCCGGCGATGACCCCGAGCATGTAAGAACCTTCATACGTGCGCACGTCAAAAACGCCAAGGTTAGGCGCCGTTTTATAGCCGGTAGCGTGCATGAAGATGGTGTTCGGAAAGGCTTTGGCCACTTTGACCATCTGGTTCATATACCCAAATGATGTGCCAAAAATGACTTTGTAGCCCTTTTGCGCCAGATCGCGGAAAACACGCTCGGAATCGGCGGTTTCCGGCACATTTTCAACGAAAGTCGTCTTGACCCTGCCGCCAGAATGCGCTTCGAGCTGTTTGCGTCCTTCATCATGCGAATACGTCCAGCCATGATCGCCTGTCGGGCCGATGTAAACAAAGCTGGCCTTCAGCGGCTCGGCAGCGTGCGCCAGAGCCACGCAGGAGGCGGCGATCAGTGCCGAAGCCAGGGTTTTGAAACGTGCCAGTGCCATAAAAAGACTCCTTGATCTCGTCGAGAGTGATGAAGTTGGCTATTTTCCGGAACTTTCCGGATCTTGTACATAGCCGGGGAAGGTTTCCGGTGTGTGTTTTCGGCATAGCAATGGCCAAAACGACATCCGCCGATTTTTACTCTATGGAAATCCCGCAGACAAAACACCGGCAAAGCGGCACGATGTTGCGCCACCCTGGCGCCAGCGTGTCGGTCAAGCTTGCCGGATGCTGATTCCCGGCTTTATCCCAACCTTGGTTTCAGCCTCTTTCCTAACCTATCCCCACATACGCGAAAGCACCGGCGTTCCCCGGCATTGGTGAATGATCGTCATCACAACATGGCCTGCAACCAGCACAAGCAACACCCAACCCAGTTCGCCGTGCCACTGGTTCCCGAGTTCGACCAGGAACTTGTTTCCCTGCGCTCTGCCAACCTGGCGGGCAATAGCCAATGCGGGAACGGCAATCATAAGGGCATACAGCGCCAGATGCCCGGCTCTGGCCGCCAGATTGTTCTTGGGACGATGCGATATTTGCGTCACGGCCCATAAAACACGCAGGACGATCAAAGCGGCCAGCACAAAACCGACCGCTTTGTGCATTCCCATAAGCGAGGATCTGAACTGTTTATCGATATTCCAGGCGATGGCCGTCCCGAACATAAAAAGATAGCCTGCGGCCATGATCCAGTGAAAGCTGCGCGAAATGCTGCCATAGCGGTTTCTTGTATCGGTTTTCATCCTTGTCTCTCCTCGTTTCATGGAAGATTCTGGGCGCGAAAGATTCAGCATTCAGGCCGTTCTCAAGGAGAGTATAAATCCTTGATTCATCTGCGCGCAGCGTGCCGGTCGCGGCTAACCTCTTCCCTGCCAGCGCCCGATTGTACGGCTGGCTATACGACTCGGCGCGTTGATCAATCCCGCCCGGCTGAGTAATCCGTGCTGGCGAAGATGCCGCGGCCCCAGCGAACGGCTTTGCCGCTTAGTTTTTCATCGACTGCACCGGCGCGGGGATGCGGCCGCCGCGCGCGATGAAGTCCGCACACGAGCCCGTCTTGACCGGCATGATCGGCGCGTAGCCGAGCAGGCCGCCGAATTCGACGCGTTCGCCCACGCCTTTGCCCGGTACGGGGATGATGCGCACGGCGGTGGTTTTGCTGTTGATCATGCCGATGGCGGCTTCGTCGGCGATGATGCCCGCAATGGTCGCCGTCGGGGTGTCGCCCGGCACGGCAACCATGTCGAGGCCGACGGAGCACACTGCCGTCATCGCTTCGAGTTTGTCCAGGGTGAGGACGCCGCTCGCGGCAGCGGCAATCATGCCTTCGTCTTCGGAGACGGGGATGAAGGCGCCGCTCAGGCCGCCGACGGCGGAGGAGGCCATCATGCCGCCTTTTTTCACCGCGTCGTTCAGCAGGGCGAGGGCGGCGGTGGTGCCGTGCGTGCCGCAGACGCTGAGGCCCATCGCTTCGAGGATGCGGGCGACGCTGTCGCCGACGGCGGGGGTGGGTGCGAGCGAGAGGTCGAGGATGCCGAAGGGGATGCCGAGGATTTGCGCCGCTTCCTGGCCGATGAGTTCGCCAACGCGGGTGATTTTGAAGGCGGTCTTTTTGACGATTTCGGCGATTTCGGTGAGGTTTTTGCCGGCGCTGTGTTGCAGCGCCGCCTGCACCACGCCCGGCCCGGAGACGCCGACGTTGATGACGGCGTCCGCTTCGCCCGCGCCGTGGAAAGCGCCCGCCATGAAGGGGTTGTCTTCGACGGCGTTGCAGAAGACGACGATTTTGGCGCAGCCGAAGCCTTCTGGGGTGATGGCGGCAGTGTGCTTGATGGTATCTGCCGCGAGCTTGACCGCGTCCATGTTGATGCCGGCGCGGGTGCTGCCGATGTTGATGGAGGCGCAGACGATGTCGGTCGTGCGCATCGCTTCCGGGATGCTGGCGATCAGGACGCAATCGGCAGGCGAAAGACCTTTGTGTACCAGGGCGGAGAAGCCACCGATAAAAGAAACACCGATGGCTTTGGCGGCTTTATCCAGCGTCTCTGCCACACTCACATAGCTGTCCGCCCCGGTCGCGGCGGCGATTTGCGCGATCGGCGTGACGGCAATGCGCTGGTTGACGATGGGCACGCCGTATTTGGCGGAGAGCGCCGTAGCTGTCGCGACCAGGTCTTTGCCGATACGGGTGATTTTGTTGTAGATGTTGCGATTGAGCTGTTCCAGGTCAGGACTGATGCAGTCGTGCAGGTCAATGCCGATGGTGATGGTGCGCACGTCAAAGTTCTGCTCGGACACCATGCGGATGGTTTCGAGAATTTCGGTGGAATGAATTTGCGTCATGGGGTTTCTGTGATGAATAGGTTGAATGCTGCACGGTGATACCAATTCCAGGAATTGGGCCGGGAAGGCGGCGCGCCGCGGACAGCACATGAGTACAGCAAGGCGCGCCAATACACTCAGATTATTTGCTGGGATAGGTATTAAACCCGGTGCATGGCGTTGAACAACTCTTCATTCTGCATGCGGATGTCCAGCGCAAGCGTTTTTCCCGCCTGTGCGAAAACGTCCAGCATTTCCTGCCGCGATTTCGGGCATTGCACGGTATCGACCAGAATGATCATGGTAAAGAATTCGCCCATCAACTGCTGACTGATATTGAGGATATTGATTTGGTTTTCGGCCAGCAGTTTGGATACGTCGTAAACAATACCGATGCGGTCTTTGCCGATGACGGTAATGACGGAATGGTTCATCACATCTCCTGTTTCGTTAAATTTTGGTTTTTGACAGCCTGGTCGATCCAGTCGAACAGTTCGTCCAGATCGTAATCGCCGCTGTGCGGCACGTCCCACGGCAGGGCGAAATCCACGCGCTTGCCGCTGTTTTGCAGCTTGGCGGCGAGAATGGCGGCGATGGCCAGCGAAGTATCGCTATCGGCGGTGCCGACGCGGATGCGCCAATGCTGCGGCGACGTGTGCGAACCGATGAAGGGCATCGGGTTCATCAGCTGCACGGTATGCGGGTCGGCCAGCGTGGCTTGCGGGTTGCTGCGGTGTTGGTAGGAGAATGCTGTGAAATGCTGTTTGTCGATGGCGGCGGCGCCGAACAGTTGGTTTTCGCCGCTGCTCAAGTCAAGCGCGTCAAAGGCGGGCGGAGTTTTCTGGCGGCCGGTAGCGCGGGCATAGGCGGCAAAATTCACGGCGCGGACCTTGCCGTTGCGGACGGTGAGCCAGTTACGATCGCTCAGGTCTTTGCCGGCATCGAGCTGGCCTTGAGCGGAGCGGCGCAGGAAAGAAGCGACATAGTTTTTAAAACTGCCGCTACCCTGCGCGTTCAAGCGCAGCAGCCGGCCTTGCGGATCGCGCAGGTTTAGGCTATTCACATAGGCAGGAAATTGGGCTTTGAGGTGGCCTGAAATTTGGATTTGCTCCTTGGTAAGCGTGCCGTTAATCAGTTTGCGCTCGGCATGGTAATCGAGCATGGAGGCATCGATTTTTTGGTAGTCGTTTACACCGTTGAACTGCCATTCGTAGGCGGCATCGGCATGATCCAGAATGGAAATCGGGCAATAGGCGGATACGGCGAAAATATGGTCTTTGGCCGGCGCGGCGCCGAGCTGTTGCAAATAGGGCTCGTAGTCGGCCTGGTTGCCGGTGGCGCCAAGCAGCACGGACAGCGCGCCGCCGGCGCTGGTGCCGTTGGAAATGATTTTTTCGGCATCACCGGCCATCACCGCGTCGTTGAAGCGCAGGTAGCGCACGGCGGCTTTTAAATCGACAATCGCAGCGGGTGCTTTACCGGTGGCGGCAGTGCGGCCGCGCGCACCGGGCGATGCCACGACATAGCCTCTGGCCAGGGCGGCCTGCATGGCGTCAATCTGCCCGGCCTTGCGGTGGCCGAAACCGCCCTGCCCCGGCACACCGGCTTTGGCCGGCATATAGCCACCGATTGAGTTGGGCAGAAAAATGGGCGCGGTTTGCGCGGTGTAGCCGTTGATGCTGCCGCCGTTGAAATAGGCTTCGGGAATGTAGATATTGAGGGTTTGGTAAGCCGCGTCGACAGGATTTTTGACATAAACGATATTTTCAAACGCTCGGTAACGTATCGCCTGCCCGCCGACCTGCATCGTTTTATCTACATGTTTCTGGCCGGCAAAATCAAGAGGCTGCGTGTTTTCATGCTTGACGACCGGCGCACTGCACGCCGCAATCCCCAGCCCGGCAACAGCCGTCAGCATCATGGCTTTGCATTTCATGAAAATCCCCATAAAAAAACAAGATGTCTCTAGGATACACAAACCCAAACCAGATAGGCATCCGGCAAAACCGGATAACACGGCTTTACGTTTCACGGCTTTGCGTTTTCCTGTGTATTGCAGATACATCACGTTCCGCATCAATTACCTCAAGCAACCAAATCCTCCGGACATTCCCATTTCGGACATCTTCATTCTCAGGCCACATTCAATACTGCCGGACAAGCCCTCTCCGCATCACGGCGCAATGCGCTTACGGGCATTTGCCAAAAAGCCGACCAAACGCACCCCACGCCTTTTCGGTACGAAAAAGTCTGTCAGTCGAAAAGCCAGGGCGCCTGTGTGCGCTATAATCCGCCTGCCTTGGCGCCGAGCTGGCGCATCGAAGCAACTGCAATTTATAGCGTTCCTGAGCCTCTCGTATTTCCGCTCCCGGAGACGACACGCATTGATTTTTTATTTCGCCGTATGGCGGTCAAACTCAGGTCATACGGATGATTTATAAAAAACTTCTCCATCGACTCAGTACCCGTATCTTTCTCTGCCTGTTTACCGTTGCGCTGGCCGGCTGCGCCAACCTTGGTCGGACAACCTGCAATGCGACGTCGGAAAACAGCGAAGAATGCCCGCCCCGCAAAGGAACAACAGCCGACTATCTATACCCGGCCCCCATCCTGACGCCCTTGCAGAGCTACGAGGTTCCGGCATTACCGATCAAT
Organism: uncultured Propionivibrio sp.; assembly: GCA_938040985.1. Taxonomy (GTDB): domain Bacteria; phylum Pseudomonadota; class Gammaproteobacteria; order Burkholderiales; family Rhodocyclaceae; genus Propionivibrio. The sequence continues at coordinate 21,986 of CALHZD010000062.1, read as the reverse complement.
CTGCCGACTGTCGATCTGACCAGCGAAACGGATAATATTTTTTCCCGCATCCGCAAGGGCTTTTCCATGCCGGACATCAACAACGACCTGGTGCTGGAACATCAACAGCGATACCTCAATCAGCCCGACTATCTGCGCCGCATGGTTGAGCGCGGCGCGCCCTACCTCTATCACATCGTCGAAGAAATCGACCAGCGCGGTATGCCCATGGAGCTGGCTCTGCTACCGATGGTGGAAAGCGCCTACAACCCGATGGCCCATTCGTCCGCTAAAGCGTCCGGTTTGTGGCAATTTATCCCGACAACCGGCAAACGCTACAACCTCGACCAGAATTGGTGGAAGGACGAGCGCCGCGACATCATCGCCTCAACGGCCGCCGCGCTTGAATACTTGCAGGAAGTCTATGAAATGCACGGCGACTGGCATCTGGCGCTGGCTTCTTACAATTGGGGGGAAGGCGCCGTCGCCCGCGCCATTGCCAAAAACAAAGCGCTCGATCTGCCGACCGATTACCTGAACCTGAACATGCCGAGTGAAACGCAGAATTACGTGCCCAAGCTACAGGCGCTGAAAAATATCTTCAGCAGCCCGGAAACGCTTAAGGAACTTGGCATCCCGCGCATCCCCAACCGCCCCTATTTCACAACCGTCACCAAGCCAGTCAATATCGACGTCAAACTGGCCGCACAATTTGCCGGCATTCCGGTGCATGAATTTCTTGCTCTCAATCCGGCGCACAACCGCCCCGTGATCGTCTCCGACTCGCCGATGGTCATTCCCGCAGAAAAGTACGACCATTTTGTCAGCAATTTGGAAGCGCACGAACAAAAGCAAAAACCGCTTTCTTCCTGGCAGTCCTATACCCTACGCCCCGGCGACCGCCTGGAAAAAATCGCTCCGCGCTTCGGCATGACCGTTGCCAACCTCAAAGCCATTAATGGCATCCACGGACGCATTCGTCTCAAACCCGGACTTACGCTGCTGGTGCCCAGCAACGGCGGCGCAAAAGAGATCGACCCGGCCACGATGGTTACCCAGCCGCGCTTTCCCAGTGCCGACTTGCAGCCGGCAACGCGCACCTACAAGGTACGCAAAGGCGACACCCTGTTTTCCATCGCCAAGCGGCACGGCATGAGCGCCGACGAGCTGAAACGCCGAAATCACCTGAAAAACATGAAAATCAAGCCAGGAACAACGCTCGTCGTCCTGGCAACGGAGCAAAAGGCCAGCAAGCCCGCTCCACAAAAAGGCAAATCATCCGCTTCTACAAAGGTTTCTTCAAAGAAAAACAGGCACTCGGCCTCTTCACAAAAGCAGAATGCCAAGAAAGCACCCACACCCCGCAAGAATACCGCGCAGGCAAGCAAACCGGCAAAACGTAAGAAATAAAGGCGTCGGCTCGAACTGGACTTCTTTGGTTACATACTTCGCCTCATACTGGCGAGGGCATGCGTGTAACAAGACAACGATGTGTGGAAAGGACTAAGGCATCATAGGTTCGTACCGTGCAGTCTGTTGAGCTGTTGACGGGTACGCTCCAGCTTAGCCTTGACTCTGGCAATGCGGGCGCGCGAGCGCTCGGTGCCGAGCAGCTCAGAGATACTAATCACCATCGCGCTCAATTGCTTCATGACTTCGTACTCCTCAAGCGTCGGCGCTGCATGTAATTCGACAACGTTGCTCTTTGTTCTACGCATTTTGCGTCTCCATAGTTGGTTGCAATACCTCCCTCAGCCGCCACCACGCCTACGGCGATGAAAGCGCCAAGGCGCAATACGCCCCGTCTAACCGTCTGCAAAATCCCGACCCCACTACCCGCACCCACCTCGCCCGCGTCATCACCGGCACCTGCGGCGCGGGGCAGAACGCTTATGTAACCATCAATAACAAGGCGGAAGGGGCTACGCTGTTGTCGATAAAAATTTAGAAAAAACTGCAAAATTAATAATGAACTATTTAAATTAAATTCTCTTTCATTTTGAAATTTTTAACTAAAAATTTATATCGAAGATATTGGTACTGGCTGTTTGATCCTAGCGCGAATTTGCTGGTAGATCGGAATGTCTTCTTTCGCTTCTAAGGTGACAGCAAGCCCATAAGGAATAACATCATCAAGGCGTGCCGTCGCATCCTTTCTGCAGGTAACGCGAACCCGCAGAGCCTCGCCATCCTTGAAGGCCTTGATCTGGCTGCTGCCCTCCAGCACCTCATGCTGCACGGTGCCACGTGTCACCTGATTGTGATCACCATCCTGACGATTTAGCTTGAGGATCTGGTTGAACCAATTTCCTCCACCCGGCTCGAGCGTCAGTTTGGCTTCTCGGAGATTGCGGTGATCTGGATTGATTGGTGTCAGCCAAGCGAGCGTCACCACCAACCGTCGCCATATCCTTTGTGAAGAAAAGGCGAAAGGGATGGGGAAAGAATATTCATGCACTTCGTTTTCTCTTATTTCTCCACAACCTAGAACCGTGGCCCGTTGTGCAGTACAAGTCAACACGCGTTCGATATCAACAACACCATAGCCAAGATAACGTGTAACAACCTGCTTGAATTGACGAGAGTTTTTTTATATTTCTCAACGCATCTTCGATGTGTCGTTTAGCGGTGTCATCTTGTTTAGCACCATGAACCAAGAGCGCCTTGATCAGCACTGACATCAACGCCTCGGGAATATTCTCCCCCTCCTCGTTGCACAGTTTGTCCAGCATGTCGTACAGCCGCACCGCACCGCGTGTGGCTAGCGCCGTTGCATTGCTAGTGCCACGACAGAAGGCTTCGTTATTCAGAACACCTTGCTGTTGACTGTCAAGCGCTACTTTTTGACCCGGCGGGTAGACGGACTTATTAATGCCGTAATGAAAGGCGCTTTCCTGCATAGGGGCGTTATAGAGTTGCCGCCCCCCGGGCATGAGGATGTCTGGCTTGATGGAGCGTCTGAAACCAAAGCCCAGACGTGTGCTAGGACTAAACAGTGTTTGTGAGGGCAGCACATCGACACGCTGGCCAAATTGCGGATATACATCTCCTGCATCATCAGCATGAGCGGCTCCCACCGTAATAGCATTGATCGCCTCTGCCGGCGAAAGCAGACGCCGGGAAGTCAGATTATTTGCTATTGCTTTGACGGTAGCGCTTATCTTCTCGTTATCGGATAGAGCGGCAAACTGCTGTTGATTGAGTCCAATATCGATCTTGTCGCAGTAGTTGCCCGCGCTGACGCAGAACAGCACACGATATTTATAGGCCAACCAGTCAAGCAATCGTGCCCAGGGACTCGGCGTATGGATAAATTCCCGCGCGGTATCACCGATAGAAAGATTAATGACCTTGACCGTAGGAGCTTGTGCGGTGACGTCGCCAGATCCTTCGAACATGCGCCGAACGGCAATATGGATGCGATCTTCAAAGAAAACATCATCCGGCATATGTTCACGTGTTTGATGATCAGGTTGCATCACCGGGATGCAATACAGCTTGTGCGGTAATGGTTCAGGCTCAGGGTTGCTGCGATCCCCATGAAGAATCAAGGAAGCCATGGCGGTACCATGCTTGCGCTCGCCAGGTTGATAAATAGCCTCCAAGTTAAAGATATCATCAACCAGAAGTCGGTCTTTCAGCGCTTCATGCAATTGCAATGGAGCTCCATCAAGAAGCGCTGCGACAGGAGGAAAGTCATTGACACCTTCAGGGAACACGGCCGGCTCCCCCTCGCCATCCTCGGAAACCGCCAAGCTTTGTCCGGTAGGACGGAAATACATGATGCCGGTAAATTTGAACAGCTCGATATCGATATCTGCTTCATCCGCAGCTACTTGATTGAGCAGCGACTGAATAGCGCGGGCAGGTAATTCAGCCTTGACCGCATGGAATGCGATCTGAGGTATATCAAGGAACTCCGAAAGCGTTTGGCCTCCGAGGCCTTCAAGTAATGAACGAATTGCTGCTTCATTATTTCGACGCTTCTCAACCCTCTTGCGGTAGAAAAGCTCTATTTGAAATCGTATTTTCTCTTCGGGATCGGGGGGGTCAAGCAAGTCCCGCCAACGGTCGATCATTCCTGTTTCGACTAATGTCTCCTCAATGCCCCAGCGCCTCAGCACGTTCAATTGCTCGAAAACGGCTTTCCACTTGGCTTTTCCGTGAGGCAGGCTTCTATTGGTTTTCCATTGTTCCCAAAGCGCGAGAATCTCCTTCATGCCCGCCATGTTGCTCATGGCCAGAAACATGCGACCGCTCAGCGACTTAACCGCAGGCTGACCGGCAGCATCTCGCTCATAGAAACCATCATCCTCAGCCTCAAGGTCGTCGATTTCCGTCTCCCCTAGCCACTCCAAGCCAGCCGCTTCAACGGCTTGTCGAAAGTCGTCCAGGCGTCCAACAATCTCGATGACCAGAACCATTTCAGGTTCGAGCCCGGCCAGTGCACCAGTCAGGCTGGCCTGATAGCGTGCGAAGTCTTCTTCCAGATGCTCGATCTGTCTTCCAATACGCGCTACTTGGGCACCATGAGCGGGTAAATTCCATTTGCCCTGAGGAAAACCGTTGCCCTTTTCTGGCTGGAGAATTCGCTTTACAGGAAAAACCAATAATGGGAAACACTCATCAGGCATACCTCCTCCTTGTGCCTTATTCGTCTGATACCTCTTTATTGACAGGTTTCAACCGCTTCTTCCATTGTTCCAGCCTGGAAGAAACGATGGTTCTGGCGTCATCCATCTTTTGATCTAGTACCGCTCTCCGGACTACTCCCAAGCAGAACTCTTCCACCTCTGAAAAACTGAGGCCTAAAAGCCTTTTTGCGACAGTCTCAGCGGCCAAGCCAAAATTGACCTTGCTGCGTTCGCTGATAGAGGTGACGAACGCGGTTAACTGTGCGCGTGTGGGAAGAGGGAGTTCCAGTCGAACCTGAAAGCGCCGCCAAACGGCCCTATCCAAAAGCTCTGGGTGATTGCTAGCAGCAACGACAACGACATAATCTGGTAGATCGTCGAGTTGAAGCAGCAAAGAGCTGACGACACGCTTTATCTCCCCCGTTTCATGAGTATCACCTCGCTCTTTACCCAATGTCTCGAACTCGTCAAAGAACAACACACAGCGTCGTGTTCGAACGTAGTCAAGCAAGGCTTTCAAACGGATAGAAGTTTCGCCCAGGTAACTGCCAATTAGCGACTCATAGCGCACAACGATCAGCGGCACCATCAACTCAAATGCCAATGCTTCAGCCACCGATGTTTTGCCATTTCCTGGTGGACCAGCCAACAAAACTCGGTGCCTAGGACTCAAACCATAAGCATGCAGCAACTCTGCACGATGCTGTTCATCAATGACCTCTCGCAATTGTGTGCGAATACTGTCAGCAAGCACCAAGCTTTCCAGTGAGCGCTCTGGAATTAATTCGACAACCAAATCTTTTTGTGAAATGCTTTTAGTCTGTAACTGGCGTATCGTTGGCACAGGCGCTTGAGATAAAGCCGCCTGACTGGAGTGGGCGCGCAGCACTTTTTCCAAACGATCAGCCAGAATTCGATGTCCCTTACGACGTTCCTCTTGAATCAAGATTTCAACTGACTTGCGGAAGGACAACTGATCACTACTACTGACAGCTTTTACTAAATCAACCAAGACATCAGCTCGTGCCATTTCTATTCGTCTTGAAATATTTTTTAATTAAGAATTAACTTCTTGACTTTGAAATCTCTCACTCCCATTCAATCGTCGCCGGCGGCTTGGAAGACACATCATACGTCACCCGATTAATCCCCCGCACTTCATTAATGATTCTTGAAGAAACCTTTTTCAGCAGCGCATACGGCAGTTCGGCCCAGTCGGCGGTCATGAAGTCGCTGGTTTGCACGGCGCGCAGGGCCACCACATAGTCGTAGGTGCGGCCATCGCCCATGACGCCGACGCTCTTGACCGGCAGGAAGACGGTGAAGGCTTGGCTGGTGAGGTCGTACCAGCTTTTGCCGCTGTTGGGTTCGATGGTGGAGCGCAGCTCTTGCATGAAGATGGCGTCGGCCTGGCGCAGCAAATCGGCGTATTCCTTTTTCACTTCGCCCAGGATGCGCACGCCCAGGCCGGGGCCGGGGAAGGGGTGGCGGTAGACCATGTCGTGGGGCAGGCCAAGGGCTACGCCGAGTTCGCGCACTTCGTCCTTGAACAAATCGCGCAGCGGCTCCAGCAGTTTCAGACCCAGTTGTTCGGGCAGGCCGCCGACGTTGTGGTGGCTTTTGATGACGACGGCTTTCTTGCTTTTGGCGCCGCCGGATTCGATCACGTCGGGGTAGATGGTGCCTTGGGCGAGGAAGGTGGCGCCCTTGACGGCTCGACCGCCGTCAACGCCTGAGCCTTTGCCATTGCCTGCGGCTTTGAGTTTTTCGGCCTCGGCCTTGAACACATCGACAAACAGCTTGCCGATGATTTTGCGTTTCTGCTCGGGGTCGGACACGCCCTTGAGCGCATCGAGGAAGCGCTGGCTGGCGTCCACGCGCACCACTTTGGCGTGAATTTTTTTACCCCCACGCTCACTGCGTTCGCTGCCCCCCGAGGGGGCTGGTTCGTCTTCGGGGCGGCCGTACGACGAACCGCCAGCGAACATGTCCATGACCATGTCGCCTTCGTTCAGGCGCAGCAGGCCATGATCAACAAACACGCAGGTGAGCTGGTCGCCGATGGCGCGGTGAATGAGCGCGGCGGCGACGGATGAATCAACACCGCCGGAAAGGCCCAAGATGACTTCTTCATCGCCCACTTGCGCGCGGATTTTTGCCACCGCCTCTTCGATGTGGTCGCGCATCACCCAATCGGGCTTGGCGCCGCAGATGTCAAGCACGAAGCGCTCCAGCATCGCCCGGCCCTGTACGGTGTGGGTCACTTCCGGGTGAAACTGCACGCCGTAGAAGCGCCGCGCCTCATCAGCCATGCCCGCAACGGGGCAGGCGGGCGTGCTGGCCATGACCTGAAAACCGCGCGGCAGTTCGGTGACCTTGTCGCCGTGGCTCATCCACACTTTCAGCATGCCGTGGCCTTCGGGGCTGGAGAAGTCTTGCAGGCCGTTCAAAAGCGCCGTGTGGCCATGGGCGCGCACTTCGGCATAGCCAAATTCGCGGGTGTTGCTGCCCTGCACTTGCCCGCCCAATTGCTGCGCCATGGTCTGCATGCCGTAGCAAATGCCCAGCACAGGCGCCCCCAGCTCAAACACTGCATCCGGCGCGCGGTCGTCCACCTCGTACACGCTGGCGTGGCTGCCGGAGAGGATGATGCCTTTGAGATTGCCATCGGCCGCGTACCGGCGCACCCAGTCGCTGCTCACGTCGCAGGGATGCACTTCGCAATACACATGCGCTTCGCGGATGCGGCGGGCAATGAGTTGCGTGACCTGGGAGCCGAAATCGAGGATGAGGATTTTGTGATGAGACATGCCTGCCGCCTTCAATAAAAATGCGGGCTGCCGCCATGCCCATGCCTGTCAGCAACCCGCAAAAGATAAGAACCTAAGACCTGCTACTCCGCGCGGTAATTGGGCGCTTCCTTGGTAATCTGCACGTCGTGCACATGCGATTCACGCACGCCCGCGGCGGTAATTTCGACAAAAACCGCTTTTTCATGCATATCGGCGATCCGTGCGCAGCCCAGGTAGCCCATCGACGAACGCAAGCCGCCAAGCAACTGGCGAATCACCGCCAGCACTGAGCCTTTGTAAGGCACGCGCCCTTCGATGCCTTCCGGCACCAACTTCTCGATATTGCCCGTGCCTTCCTGGAAATAACGATCCGCCGCGCCCGCCGCCATAGCGCCCAGCGACCCCATGCCGCGATACGATTTATAGGAGCGCCCCTGATAGAGCTCAACCTCTCCCGGCGCTTCTTCCGTACCGGCAAACAGGCCGCCAAGCATCACGGAATCACCGCCCGCGGCAATTGCCTTGCAGATATCGCCGGAATAGCGGATGCCGCCGTCGGCAATCATCGGGACGCCCGTATCTTTCAGGGCGTCGGAGACATTCTGGATGGCCGTGATCTGCGGCACGCCGACGCCGGCAACGATACGTGTCGTGCAGATCGACCCCGGGCCGATGCCGACCTTGACGCCATCTGCGCCGGCATCCACCAGCGCCAGAGCCGCTTCGCCCGTGGCAATATTGCCGCCGATGACATCAATGTGCGGGAATGTTCGCTTAACCCAGCGCACGCGCTCCAGCACGCCTTGCGAATGCCCGTGCGCGGTATCGACAACGATCACATCGACGCCCGCTTCGGCCAGTAGCGCCGCGCGCTCTTCGGTTCCCTCGCCCACGCCCACGGCCGCGCCAACGCGCAGCCGGCCGGTGGAATCTTTGCAGGAATTCGGATGCTCCGTCGTTTTGATGATGTCCTTGACCGTAATCAGGCCGCACAATTCAAATGCATCATTGACCACCAGAACGCGTTCAATGCGATGCTTGTGGATCAGCGCCTTACCCTCATCAATACTCGCGCCTTCGTGTACCGTTACCAGGCGTTCGCGCGGCGTCATGATGTTACGGATAGGCTGCTCGAGCTGGGTCTCAAAACGCAAATCGCGGTTGGTGACAATGCCGACGACCCGCCGCCCTTCCAATACGGGAAATCCGGAAATTCGGTGTTGCCGCGACAGATCCAGCACTTCGCGCACGGTCATTGAGGGAGACACGGTAATCGGGTTCTTCAGCACGCCCGATTCAAAGCGCTTAACCCGTACCACCTCGGCCGCCTGCGCCTGAGGCGAAAGATTTTTGTGGATAATGCCGATGCCGCCTTCCTGCGCCAGCGCAATCGCCAAACGGCTTTCCGTCACGGTGTCCATGGCTGCCGAAACGAGCGGCATATTCAGGCTAATATTGCGCGTCAGGCGTGTTTTCAGGCTGACTTCGCGAGGGAGAACGGAAGAATGAGCGGGGATGAGCAGTACGTCGTCGAACGTCAGCGCTTTCTGCAATAAACGCATGGGCTTTGCTCCTAGGTCACAAATCGGTATTATACCGTATATGCCTTATGAATCAGGACGAACGCCATGACACACTTCTCCATGAAACACGTGTTTATTGCTTGCGCAGCGACCGTCTTTGCCGTTGCGGCTAATGCCCAGGTTTTCCAATGGAAAGACGCCAAGGGCAAGACCGTCTATTCCGACAAACCGCCGCCCGGAGGCATTACGCAAAAGCGCGTGATCACGTCCAAGGCGCCTGCCGCACCGGCTGCGAACCCCACGACAACGCTGGCCGAAAAGGACATGGCTTTCCGCAAGCGGCAACAAGAGGCGCAGGAAAAATCTGACAAAGAAGCGCAGGACCAGAAAGCGCTTGCCCAGAAAAAACAGCGTTGCGACAACATTCAGCGTAACGCCCGCGTACTTGAGTCAGGCGTCCGCATTGCGCAGGTCAACGATAAAGGGGAACGCTACTTCCTGGAAGACAAGGAGCGTAAGGCAGAACTTGACAAAACGCGCCAAGCCTTGCAAGAAGCCGAATGCCAATAAGACAGCAAGGTAGTTAAATGCGGTAACGCGGCGCCGCCCGCAACCCCGCGTCAACAGGGCACCCCAGAGGGGTGCCCTGAAGCCTTTTATCCACGGGCATTTCCGGGGGCAACCCACCCTCCTCCGTCAGTAAGCGCCTGGGGAGAGAGAGGCAAAAACCAGCTGCCCAGAGCGCCTTTATCCGCGCGAGTTTCCAAGGTGGCGCGCTGAAGCCCTTTATCCACGGGCATTTCCGGGGGCAACCCACCCTCCTCCGTCGGTAAGCGCCTAGGGAGAGAGAGGCAAAAACCAGCTGCCCGGAGCGCCTTTATCCATGCGGGTTTCCGAGGTGGCGCCCGGAGATGCCCTCTCCGTCCGGGCTCCGGGGGCGCCCCCTCGGCACATACCCTGCTAGTTTCCGGGCGTTCCTTTGGCAACGCCCTCCCTGCCCTCCGCCTCGCCGGCGCCTTTTTTCGTGGCTTTACTTTCCGCCGCGCGTTGCTTACGGACTTCTTTCGGATCCGCAATCAGCGGCCGGTAAATTTCGATGCGGTCGCGGTCATGGAGCACCGCATCAGGCTTGGTCAGCTTCGCAAAAATACCGAGCTTATTTTTTTCCAGATCGATTTCGGGATATTTTTCGAGAACACCCGACTGTTCGATGCCCTGCCTGACCGTTGCCCCCTCAGGGAGATGAAATGAAAAAATCTTCTGCTCGTCCGGCAGGGCATAGACGACCTCGACGCGGATCTGGCCGGCAGGATCAGACATCCCCTTCTCCGTAAACCTCATTGGCGCGCCGGGCAAACGCATCGACCATCGTGTCGCAGATATGTCCGAAGACCGGGCCAATGACTGCGCTAAATAATCTGCCGGAAAATTCGTACCCTAGCCGGAATTCGATCTTGCAGGCGTTTTCCGCCAGCGATTTAAAATGCCAGAGGCCTTCGAGCTGGCGGAACGGACCTTCAACCAGTTTCAGGCGCATGGATTGCGGAGGCTGCTTGTCGTTCTTCGTCGTGAAATACGCCCTGGCCCCCAGATAATCGACATGCAAGGTCGCGACGGTGCTGGCTGCATCCCGGTAACTGACTTCGGTGCGCGCGCACCAAGGCAGGAAATCCGGATAGGCCTCGATATCCTCAACCAGGTCAAACATCCGCTGCGCCGAATGCGCAATCAAGAGCGACCGCTCAACCCTCACCATGTACCGTCCGACTCCGCCAATCACGTAAAATTGCATTCTAGCATCGGCTTTTCGCCCAACCGAACCATCAGGAACATTTCATGAGCATCCTCACCAACAAAAAAGCCTTTCACGATTACTTCATCGAAGAGCGCTTCGAGGCCGGAATCGCGCTTGAAGGCTGGGAAGTCAAGGCGATCCGGGCGGGGCGCGCCAATATCAAGGAATCTTACGTCGTCGTCCGCAATGGCGAGTTGTTCATTTTCGGCATGCACATCACGCCGCTGGCCGAAGCATCGACACACATCAAGCCGGAACCGCTGCGTACGCGCAAATTGCTTCTGCACGCCAGCCAAATCAACCGTTTGATCGGCAAAGTCGAGCGCGCCGGCTACGCCCTGATTCCGCTTGATCTGCATTTTCTGAAAGGTCGCGTCAAGGCAGAGGTCGGCCTGGCCAAAGGCAAGAAACAGCACGACAAGCGCGAAGCCGAAAAAACCCGCGACTGGGAACGTGAAAAAGCTCGCCTGATGCGGGTGAACTGATAGCACCCCAACCCGCCCAAACAGGGAAGAAAACATAAAATGCCCTGAACCCCCCTAAATACAAGGGTCTCAGGGCATCAAAAAACATAAATAAGGGTGTTGTGTCCGGCATACGAGAGTTTCAGGGCAATGGTTTTTGTTGCCGAGCATGCTGTTACCCGACAAACGTAAATACCCGTTGGGCGTCAATGCGCCGGCCGACGCGACCCGCCGAAACCCGCGTGGATAAAGGATCTCCGAGCGCCATCTCCGTTATAGCGGCTTCCTTTGCCCAAATACTGCGTTGCTGCGTTGACCTGGCCTTGCCGTGTTGAATGTACTGCCTGCGGCTTACCGCCTTGTCTTTTGGCAACGTCGAGCCGCTATATTTTTTGCGCTGTCTCACATAGATGCTCTGAAGCCCGCGTAAACAGGGCATCTCCGGGCACCCCCTCTGGAACGCCCTGTTTATAAGGGTTTCCGGGCGTCTCCTCTGAGATGCCCTGTTTACAAGGGCTTCAGGGCAGCACTTCCAGAATGCGCTCCGGCGGGCGGCCAAGACGCGCTCCCTTGGGCGTGACGAGAATGGGTCGGTTAATGAGCGCCGGCGTAGCGACCATGGCGTCGAGTAACTGCGCTTGGCTCAGTGCCGGATTATCCAGCCCCTGTGCCAGATATTCAGGTTGTTTGGTCCGCAGCAGGACGCGCACGCGCATTTCCGGTGGGCCGTCCATTGCCGCGGCTATGGCCGCCAGTTCTGCGCGGCTGGGCGGCGTTTTGAGGTATTCGACGATGACCGGCTCGATGCCGCGTTCGCGCAGTAGCGCCAGTGCCTTGCACGAGGTGCTGCATTTGGGGTTGTGGTAAAGGGTAATGGTGTTCATGGGCGGAAACTCATAGGGTCGGCGCGGTGATCTGTGCCTTGATTTTTACCTGGTAAGGGGAAAGGGGGCAACCGTTGCCGGCATTCTGCGCCCGGCGGATTGCCGAAACGACTGGCTGCGTCTGCTTCTCCGGCGCATGGTGCGGGAATGCTTCAGTACATTCGGGTTTATTCGGGCCGACGTAAGGCGAGGCTGTTTTGCAAGGTGTCGATGGTGGCGTCGGTGATGCGGGCGGCGGTAATGTCCAGGCTGAATTGCCCGGGCGTCAGCAGCCATTGGTGCGTCAGGCCGAAGACGATGGATTTGAAATATACGGTGGCCAGATCGACATCAAGGTTTTCGGGCAACGAACCCTGCGCGACGCAGAGTTTCAGGGCGTTGTGAATGAGTTGCCGCCACATCTGCTGGTAACGGCGCATCAGCGTAATGATGCTCTCGTTTTGTACGGTGTGTTCGCACATCAGGTGCAGAATATGGCAGAACTTGCGGTGGTTTTCGTTGTGCAGAACGCGCTCGAAGTTATTGATTAGCGCCAGGCGCAGGTTTTCCAGCATATTGGGTGTGCTGTGGCGAATATCTTCATCGAGTTTTTGCCCCAAGTCGTCAAAAAGATGCTGAAAAAGCGCCTCGAACAACGCTTCCTTGTTCTTGAAATGCCAGTACAGCGCGCCGCGCGTCATGCCGGCCGCCTGCGCAATCTCGTTCAGCGATGCGCGTGAGACGCCGTGGCGATGGAAGACGTCAAGGGCGGCCAACATCAGATGCTCTCGGGTCTGCAAGGCCTGGGCTTTGGTTCGTTTCATAGCGTCTCGTTTGTGGTTTTTTCCTGTAAAAAACGCCGCGATTATAGAAAAGAATGTATGCAACATACAAGCATGAATGTATAATTGCGGCCGTTTGAAAAAGTGGTCGCCTCGTCGTGTGTTGTTTGCGGATTACCGGTATGCCTGCATTTTCGGTGAATTCTGTCTGAGAATCCGGGTCTGCAAAGAAAGCAATGGACGGCGCGCATTGGCCGTATCGGTTCTGCGGAATGCTTTCCGGCGGACAGCTGATTACGAAATATGGACTGATGGATTGGAGACAAGAAAAATGAATTTGCATGCTTCCCGGAAGCTCTGTGCGGCGGTGCTGGCGGTTGCGGCGGCACTGGCCTTGTCGGCCTGCGGTAAGGACGGAGGCGCCGCGCAGCAGGCGGGCGGCGGCCACGGCGGCGATGGTCAAGCGCCCGTGGTCGGGGTGGTGACGGTGCATCCGCAGGAGATTCTCGTCAGCGCCGATCTGCCGGGGCGTCTGGAATCCTTCCGTTCTGCCGATGTGCGCGCGCAGGTTAGCGGCATTCTTAAAAAGCGTCTGTTTAAGGAAGGCAGCTACGTTCAGGCGGGGCAGGCGCTGTATCAACTGGAAGACGCCACCTATCTCGCCAGCCTGGAAAGCGCCCGCGCACAGTTAGCCAGCGCGCAGGCATCGCTGGCCAAGGCCGATGCCGACATCTCGCGTTACAAACCGCTGGTTGAGGCGGATGCCATCAGCAAACAGGAATACGATGCGGCGGTCGCCGCCAAGCGTTCTGCCGAAGCGTCTGTCAAATCGGCCAATGCGGCCGTCAAATCGGCGCAGATTAATGTGAACTACTCGCGCATTACCGCGCCGATCTCTGGTTACATTGGTCAGTCCAAGGTCTCTGAAGGGGCGCTGGTCAGCGCGAACAGCGCGACGGTACTGGCCAACATCCAGCAAACGAGTCCGATGTACGTTAACCTGACGCAGTCGGCCAACGAGGTCATGCAACTGCGCCAGGATGTGGCGGACGGAAAAATGAAAGCGGTTGATGGCGGCGTGGAGGTCAGTATCAAATTGGAAAACGGCAAGGAATACGCTCATAAGGGACGCCTGCTGTTTGCCGATCCGACGGTGGATGAGTCGACCGGGCAGGTGACGCTGCGCGCCGAAGTGCCGAATCCTGACAACGTGCTGCTGCCGGGACTCTACGTGCGCGTCAGCCTGCCGCAAGCGAGCATTGTCAATGCCTTCTCGGTGCCGCAACAGGCGGTCACGCGCGGCCAGAAAGATACCGTAATGATCGTCAATGCCGAAGGCGGCATGGAGCCGCGCGTCGTCAAGATTTCGCAGCAGCAGGGGGGCAACTGGATTATTTCCGATGGTCTTAAGGATGGCGACAAGGTGATTGTCGATGGAATCATGATCGCCGGTATGACGGGCGCGAAAAAAGTGACGCCGAAGGAATGGACGCCGACGGGAACGCCGGCTGCCGCGCCGGCGAGTGCGGCTGATTCGGCTCACTCCGGCCCGTCCAGCGAGTCAGCCGGATCTACCCAGGCTTCCTCTAAAAAACAATAAGAAACATAAGATAAGGAAGGATGCGCTAAATGCCTAGATTTTTTATTGACCGCCCGATTTTTGCCTGGGTGGTTGCCATCTTCATTATGATTGCGGGCGGGCTGGGCATCGCCAATCTGCCGATCGCCCAGTATCCCAAGGTGTCCGCGCCGACCATTACGCTGACCGCGACGTATCCCGGAGCTTCCGCGCAGGTGATGGAAGACAGCGTGCTGGCGGTCATCGAACGCAACATGTTCGGTGTGGAGGGGCTTGACTACATGTCGACGTCCGCCGATTCGAGCGGGCGCGGCACGGTGACGCTGACCTTTACGCCGGAAACCAACGAAGACCTGGCGCAGGTGGATGTGCAGAACAAGCTGTCGGAAGTCACGCCGCTCTTGCCGTCCATCGTGCAGCAATACGGCGTGACCGTCGCCAAGGCGCGCTCCAACTTCCTGATGATCGTCATGCTCTCTTCCGATACGCAGAGCGTGGCGGACATGCTGGATTATGCCCAGCGCAACGTCGTCCCCGAGATGCAGCGCATTGACGGCGTAGGCAACGTCAACCTGTTCGGTGCGCAGCGCGCTATGCGCGTGTGGGTCGATCCGCAGAAGCTGAAAAATTACAACCTGTCGTTTGCCGATGTTTCTTCGGCGATTTCCGCGCAGAACGCGCAGATTTCGGCCGGTTCGCTGGGGGCGCAGCCCGCCCATACCGGGCAGCAGATCGCCGCGACTATCACGGCGGAAGGACAGTTGAAAACGCCTGAGGAGTTTGGCGAAATCATGCTGCGTTCCACGTCAGGGGGCGCCAACGTCTATCTAAAAGACGTGGCCCGTATCGAGCTGGGCAGCCAGTCTTACGGGACTTCTTCGCGCCTGAACGGCAAGCCGAATGCGGGTATGGCCATTTTGCTTTCCAACAGCGGTAATGCGCTGGCGACGGCAAAAGCGGTGGAAACCAGAATGAACGAACTGAAGGAGTTCTTCCCGGAAGGCGTGGAATGGACATCGCCCTACAATACCTCGCAGTTCGTGTCGCTCTCTATCGAAAAAGTGGTCAGCACGCTGTTTGAGGCTGTTGGGCTGGTGTTCATTGTGATGTTCATCTTTTTGCAGAATTTCCGTTACACCATCATTCCGACCATCGTTGTGCCGATCTCGCTGCTGGGCGCATTCGCCGCTATTTCTTCCCTGGGCATGTCGATCAACGTGATGACTATGTTCGCCATGGTGCTGGTTATCGGCATCGTTGTCGATGATGCCATCGTCGTCGTGGAAAACGTCGAGCGGATCATGTCTGAGGAAGGACTGCCGCCCAAAGAGGCGACCAAGAAAGCGATGGGGCAGATTTCCGGTGCGGTGGTCGGCATCACGGCGGTGCTGATTGCCGTCTTCGTGCCGATGGCGATGTTCAGCGGTGCGACCGGCAACATTTATCGCCAGTTTTCGCTGACCATGGCGTTTGCCATCGGATTTTCCGCTTTTCTGGCGCTGTCGCTGACGCCGGCTTTGTGCGCCACGCTGCTCAAACCGGTCGCCAAAGGCCATCATGAAGAAAAGAAAGGCTTTTTTGGCTGGTTCAACCGTGTTTTCGAAAAAAGCACGCATGGCTACTCATCGACGGTCGGTAAAGTGGTGCGCAAAGCGTTTTCGATGAGTCTTGTCTATATCGCCCTGACGGCGGGCGCGGTGCTCCTCATCATGCGTTTGCCGACCGCCTTTCTGCCGGGAGAGGATCAGGGCTTCATCATGGTTAACGTGCAGTTGCCGGCCGGCGCGACGACGGAGCGTACCGACAGTACGCTGGATGGACTGACCAAAGCGGCGCTGTCCATGCCGGAAATCAGGGACATCATCACCGTGTCGGGATTCAGCTTCTCGGGGAATGGCCAAAATATGGCGATGGGATTTGCCATGCTCAAGAACTGGGATGAACGCACGGCGCCGGGCAGCGACGCGCAGTCGGTGGCCGGCAAACTGACCGGCGCGCTGATGGGGACAGTGCGCGACGGTTTCGCGTTTGCCGTTAATCCCCCGCCGATTATGGAGCTGGGGAACGATTCGGGGTTTAGTTTTTATCTACAGGACCGCAGCAACCAGGGGCATGAAGCCCTGCTTGCCAGACGCAACGAACTGCTGGGCAAGATGCGCGCCAATCGCGCCATGTTCGATCCGCAGAACACGCGCGCCAGCGGGCTGGAAGATGCGCCGCAGCTGAAAATCGAGGTTGATCGCCAAAGCGCCGCCGCGCAGGGCATCAGTTTCGCCAGCATCCGTTCTGTACTGGCGACGGCGCTGGGTTCCTCATACATCAATGACTTCCCGAACAAGGGCCGCTTGCAGCGCGTGATCGTACAGGCCGAAGCCGGAGCGCGCATGCAGCCTGAGGATGTGCTGGCCTTGACCGTGCCGAACAGCCGGGGCGTCGCTGTGCCGCTGTCGACCATCGCCAGTGTTTCCTGGGCGGTCGGAGTCGAGCAGAGCGAGCGCTTCAATGGTTACCCCGCCATGAAGATCACTGGCGCGCCGGCTGCCGGCAAGTCGACCGGTGAAGCGATGGCCGAGGTAAAACGTCTGGTCGGCGAAATGAAGGGCTACAGCCTGGAATGGGACGGCCAGTCGCGCGAAGAGGCAAAAGGCTCTTCGCAGACCGTGATGCTCTATGCTTTCGCCGCCGTAGCCGTATTCCTCGTGCTGGCGGCGCTGTACGAAAGCTGGTCGATTCCGTTCTCCGTGATTCTGGTCGTGCCGCTGGGCATTCTCGGCGTCGGACTGGGTGCGTTGATACGCGGTTACAGCAATGACATCTACTTCACCATCGGCATGGTGACGGTGATGGGGTTGAGTGCAAAGAATGCCATTCTGATCATCGAGTTTGCCAAGGATTTGCAGACCGAGGGCAAGAGCGCCATCGAAGCGGCGCTGGAGGCCGCGCACTTGCGCTTCCGCCCGATCCTGATGACTTCCTTCGCCTTCATTCTCGGCGTGGTGCCGCTGTATGTCGCGACGGGCGCCAGTTCCGCCAGCCAGCGCGCCATCGGTACGGCCGTGTTCTGGGGCATGCTGGTCGGCACCTTGCTGTCGGTCTTTCTGGTGCCGCTTTTCTACGTGGTCGTGCGCAAATTCTTCAAACCCAGCCAGCACGAACTGGAATTTGCCGCCGAACACGGATCGCGCGTCCATACCGCGAAGCCTTCGCCAATGACGCGGCGGGTGCGGGTGGCGGTGAAACGCCTGAGAAACCGGCTGAAGTATTCTAAAAACCAGGAATCTTGATTCACAGCGCAGCCAGAGGATACGAACAATGAAAACCGTTAAATTCAAACCCGCGTCCAGGCCCGCCGCAGCGAGGCTGAGCGGCCTGGCGCTGCCGCTGATGCTGCCTGTATTTCTGTCGGCCTGCGCGATGATTCCCGGCTATGAGCAGCCGAAAGTGAACGTGCCGGAAACCTTCAAGTACGACACGTATCCGGGAGAGGGCATTCAGGCGGCTTCTTTGGGCTGGCAGGACTACTTCGCTGACCCGCGCCTGCATCGCTTGATCGAACTGGCGCTAGCGCACAATACCGATTTGCGTAGCGCCGCCCTCAACGCGGAGGCCGTGCGCAAGCAATACATGATCGCCCGCGCCGACCTGCTTCCCGCCGTCAATGCCAGCGGCAATGGTACGCGGGCGCGGGTGGCGCGCGACCTGAGCACGACCGGCGAATCGTATGTCGCGCAGTCCTACACCGTCGGGCTGGGTATTACCGGCTACGAGCTGGATCTGTTCGGCCGCGTACGCAGCATGGGGGAAGCCGCATTGCAGAGCTATTTCAACAGCGCGGCGACCCGCGACGCCACGCATCTGTCCTTGGTGGGGAGCGTAGCCAAAGCCTATTTCAACGCGCGCTATGCCGAAGCAAGCATGAATCTGGCGCAGAACGTACTCAAAACGCGCGAGCAGACTTACGAACTCTCGCGCCTGAAACACCAGGCGGGCGTGGCTTCCGCCGTTGATCTGCACCAGCAGGAAGCGCTGATCGAGTCGGCCAAGGCCGACTATGCGGCGGCTGTGCAGGCTCGGGAGCAGGCGGTCAATGCGCTGGCGGTATTGATCAACCAGCCGCTGCCCGATGATTTACCCGAGGCGCTGCCGCTGGATAAACAGTTCAAACTCGATCACCTGCCCGCAGGCTTGAGTTCTGAGGTCATGCTCCAGCGCCCCGACATCCGGGCCGCCGAACATGCCTTGAAGCAGGCTAACGCCAATATCGGCGCGGCGCGCGCCGCGTTCTTTCCGAGCATCAGCCTGACCGGAACGATCGGCACCGGATCGACGGAGCTAAACCGGCTGTTCACGGGCGGCAACCGCACCTGGTCGTTCGCGCCCAGCATCAACCTGCCGATTTTCAGTTGGGGCAGTCAGGTCGCCAATCTCGACGCAGCCTGGCTTCGTCAGCAGATTCAGATCGCCAATTATGAAGCCGCGGTTCAGGCGGCTTTCCGCGATGTTACCAATGCGCTTGTTGCACGCGAACAGCTGGATAAACGCTACGAGGCGACGCTCAAGCAAAGCCGCGCTTACGCCGAAACCCTGCGTCTGGTGCGCCTGCGTTACCGGCACGGCGTATCCAGCGCGCTGGATTTGCTCGATGCCGAGCGCAGCAGCTACGGTGCCGATACGGCGCTGCTCGCCAACCAGCTGACCCGTCTGGAAAATCTGGCCGATCTGTACAAGGCGCTGGGCGGCGGCCTCAAGCGCCAGACGGCGGCGGAAGAGACGAAAGCGGATGCGCAAGCGGGTACGCAGGCAGCGGAGGCAGCAGGGCGTGCGACAAATGCTCAGGCGCCAGAGACGAAGCAAGCGACCGGAAAGCAGGAATAAAACTCCCTGCGCTGCGGCGGCGGCATCGGGCGTGCGCGATTTACTTACAGACCGGTGAGGGCGCGCCATGGGGTACTACATCGTCAAAATCTTCGTTTCCGCGCTGCTGATCGTAGCCATCTCGGAAATTGCCAAGCGGCACAGTGCGCTTGCCGCGTTACTGGCCGCCTTGCCTGTGACGACCCTGCTGGCGTTCATCTGGATGTATCTCGAAACAGGAAAAACCGAGCCGATCGCCACCTTGTCCGGCCAGATTTTCTGGCTGGTCATTCCTTCCCTGGCGCTTTTTCTGAGCCTGCCTGTTTTTCTCTCCCGCGGCTGGGGCTTCTGGCCGTCGTTGCTGGCCTCGTGCGCGCTGACCTCCGGAACGTATTTGCTCATGTTGCCGCTCCTGCATCGCCTGGGCATTGCCCTCTAAGCGCGCTTGCGGACGCGGGCGAGCTTTCCGGGTTGGCCTGCTGGCCGGATATTTCGCCATGTTAGAATGCCCGGCATGGAAATTTTTCTTAATGGCGAACCTCGCCGGTTTGCTTCTCCCATGAGCGTTGCCGCGCTGGTTGACCGGCTCGGTTATACCGGCAAACGCATCGCCGTCGAACGCAATGGCGAAATCGTGCCGCGCAGCCGTCATGCGGAAACGCTGCTTGATGATGGCGACAGGTTGGAAATCGTCGTTGCCGTTGGCGGCGGTTAATAGCCGGCAAGCGGTCAGCCGCCGTCCAGTCTTTCATTCATAGCATGAATACAAACCCTCATAACCTGACAATTGCCGGTAAAACGTACCGTTCGCGCTTGCTGGTCGGTACCGGAAAATACAAGGATTTTGCCGAAACGCGCGCCGCGGTCGACGCTTCCGGTGCGCAGATCGTAACCGTTGCCATCCGGCGCATGAATATCGGCCAAAACCCAAATGAACCCAATCTGCTCGATGCGCTCCCGCCTGCGCAATTTACCATCTTGCCCAATACCGCAGGCTGCTATACGGCCGAAGAGGCGGTGCGCACGCTGCGCCTGGCGCGCGAGCTGCTCGATGGGCATCCGCTGTGCAAACTGGAAGTGCTGGGCGACCCGAACACCCTGTTTCCGAATATGCCGGAAACGCTGAAGGCGGCGCAAACGCTGGTCAAAGAAGGTTTTCAGGTGATGGTGTATTGCGCCGACGACCCGATCCAGGCAAAGATGCTCGAAGAAATCGGCTGCGTTGCGGTCATGCCGCTGGCTTCGCTGATCGGCTCGGGCATGGGTATCGTCAATCCCTGGAACCTGCGCCTGATCATCGACAACGCCAAAGTGCCCGTGCTTGTCGATGCCGGCGTCGGCACGGCCTCGGATGCGGCGGTGGCGATGGAGCTAGGCTGCGATGGCGTGCTGATGAATACGGCCATTGCTCACGCCAAAAATCCCGTATTGATGGCGAGCGCCATGAAAAAGGCGGTTGAAGCCGGGCGTGAAGCTTTTTTCGCCGGACGCATGCCGCGCAAATACTATTCGGCCGACCCCTCCTCGCCGACCGGCGGCCTGATCGGTTCCTGAATGGACGAGGCGCATGGCGATCGCGCGGCCTCAGCCCGCGCGGCAGGCGGAATGCCGGTGAGCGAGCCGCAAGAAGAACAGGTAACACAGGTGCGGCAGACCGCCCCGGCGCAGGATGGCCTCCGCCGCCGCTCCATCCGCAGCTTCGTACTGCGCCAGGGGCGCGTCTCCAACGCCCAGCAACGCTATTACGACGAGATGATGCCGAAAGTCGGCATTGCCTATGCCGATGCGCCGCTCGATCTTGACGCCGTTTTCGGGCGCAGCGCGCCCAAGATTCTCGAAATTGGCTTTGGCATGGGCGAAACGAGCGCCGCCATTGCGGCCGCACATCCGGAAAACGACTACCTCGGCATCGAAGTGCATGCTCCGGGGGTCGGCAGCCTGTGCAAGCAGATTGCAGAAAAAGGCCTGACTAACCTGCGCATCATTCGACACGACGCAGTCGAAATTTTGCGCACGATGATTGCGCCGGCATCGCTGGCGGGCGTACACATCTTCTTTCCCGATCCCTGGCCGAAGGTGCGTCATCACAAACGCCGCCTGATCCAGCCGCCGCTCGTCGCGCTGCTCGCCGGCCGGCTGCAAGCCGGGGGCTATCTGCATTGCGCGACCGATTGGGAGAATTACGCCATGCAGATGCTGGCCGTGCTTTCCGCCGAACCGCTGCTGGAAAATACGGCGGACGGCTATGCGCCGCGCCCCGACTACCGGCCGCTGACCAAGTTTGAACAACGTGGCCTGCGGCTTGGGCACGGCGTGTGGGATGTCATTTTCCGGCGCAAGGTCGTCGATACGCAAACGTAAAACCGCCCGCCAGGGATCAGGCGTTCCCATTTCCCGCTGCACTTGTGAGAGTTTCTGGCCTGTCTAAAAGCAATAAGCTTCAAAAGCCTCATTGGCAAGATGGCGCTCAATAACTACCATGATTTTATGGTAAAACAACGCCGCAGTATTAGGCTGTATTTCGAGTAAATCAACTGCTATTCTGGCGGTGGCCTCAGTGACGAAAAATTCAATAAGCTTTAATTGGAGTTTCTTATTTAATTTATAATTGTAAGAGTTATCAATAGTCTGTATATCTTTTTCTACATTTGTTATGAAATCCTCAAGCTCTTCATTTATTATTGTAAGTAAAGAAATTTTTTTTAATTTCATAGTTCCACC